>VEQY01000023.1 GCA_018882965.1 Mycobacterium sp.
CGGGGTAGAAGGGCTGCAGCCCCAGCAGATACTCCAGCGCCGCATTGATGCGGTAGCTCTCGTAGGGCGCGGGCAGCAGCGAATCGTCACCGATGCAGCGCAGCCGGCTGGCGATGTAGTAGTTGTCCACCCAGTTGCGGGCCTCTTCGGTGCGCAGCCGCAACCCGACGTACATCCGTACTCGCGTGAAGCGGTCGATGGCGCGGTGGCACCAGTCCAGTTCCTCGGACGAGAGAGTGGAGGCGAACCGGGAGAGGATGTGTTCGAGACCGCCGCGGTAGCGGTCCCAACCCACCTTGACCTCTTCAATGCCCGCCTGCGCCCGAGACGCGTCGGCGAAGTATCGGCTGACCTGACGGTAGAAAGGTTCTGGACTGAAGGTCACCGCCGCCCGATCGACCATGGCCGCAATCTGGACGAAGAAGAAAAACGCAAACGGGCTGATACCGATCGCCACCTGCCGCATGAGCGATGTTCTGGCCACATAGATCTCCGGGAAGATGTGACCGTCGACCAGTAGATCGAAAAGGGCGCGGTGATCCATCGCGGCGATCGCAGTATCCTCCACGACTGTGTAAAACAGTTGAACATCCTCGCCTGCGACCCGATCGTGAATAAACCACGGAGCGAACACCGCCCCAACCGCGGGATGGCTTTCCAAGTAGGCGACATACCTACCGAGAACTGCAGGAATGAGCAGATCATCATCGGCGAGATAGACCAGATAGCGGCCCTGCGCTGAGCTGAACAACTGTGAGAGGTTGTGGTAGGCACCGACATTCGTCGCCCGCCGGAAATACCGGATCGCCAGTCGCTCTTCGAAGCGCTTCACCACCGCTGGAGTGTCGTCCTCGGACGCGTTATCCCCGATCAGCAGCTCATACGAGCAGCCTAGTTCACCGATCTTGGACGCGAGGTCCTCAAGCAGACAATCCAGATACCGCGCCCGGTTGAAGGTGGGCACACAAATGCTTAGAGCGGGCGGATCGCCGCTTGTCGGCTGCATGGCTCAGGATCGTCTCACAGCGGCACCGACGCGAAGAACGCCCGCACATCGTCGACGAAAAGCTCCGGCTGTTCAAACGCCGCGAAATGCCCGCCACGCGGCATGTCGGTCCAGTGGGTGATCGTGTAGGCCGCCTCGCACCAGCTGCGCGGCGGCCTGAAGATCTCCTTGGGGAACCGGGCGATCCCCGTCGGGACCTGCACCTTGCCGCCGCCGCCGAACGCGGTGAAGCTCTCCCAGTACAGCCTGGCCGAGGACGCCCCGGTGTTGGTGGCCCAGTACAGCATCACGTCGTCGAGCATCTCGTCGCGGCTGAAGACGTTCTCCGGGTGCCCGTCGCAGTCACTCCAGGCGTAGAGCTTCTCCACGATCCACGCCAGCTGGCCGGCCGGCGAGTCGGCCAGCCCGTAGCCCAGGGTCTGCGGACGGGTGGACTGCTGCTTGGAGTACCCGGCCTCCCACTGTTGGTAGTGATGCTGCGCCGCCAGCGCGTCCCGCTCCTCGGGCGACGGGTCACTCAGGTCCCCGGTGGGTCCGGCGATCGGCATGTTGAGATGGATGCCGATGCAGCCCCCGCCGTTCCGGCCGATCTGGGTGGTGACCGCCGCGCCCCAGTCGCCGCCCTGAGCGCCGTAATGGTCATAGCCGAGCCGCGTCATCAGGGTGTCCCAGGCCAGCGCGATCCGCTCGACCGTCCACCCGGCGGCCGTCGGCTTGCCGGAGAAACCGAAGCCGGGCAGCGTCGGGCACACCACGTGGAAGTCCTGGGTCAGCGGCTCGATCACCTCGGCGAACTCCACGATCGACCCCGGCCAGCCGTGGGTGATGACCAGCGGCAGGGCGTCGGGGTTCACCGAGCGCTCGTGGATGAAGTGGATGTCCAGTCCGTCGATCTCGGTGACGAACTGATCGAAGGTGTTCAGCCGGGCCTCGCGCTCGCGCCAGTCGTAGTCCTGTGCCCAGTAGGCGGCCAGCTCGCGGGTGTAGTCCAGCGGAACCCCCTGGCTCCAATCCGACACGCATTCGCGATCGGGCCAGCGGGTGCGGCTCAGGCGATCGCGCAGATCGGCGACTTCCTCGTCGGGTACGGCGATCCGGAACGGACGAATGTCTGTCATGCCCCCCAATGTTGCCACGCAGGCCATTACTGTCGGAGCCCATGAGACTGGTTGTCGATCTGAACAAGTGTCAGGGCTATGCCCAGTGCGTGCCGTTGGCGCCGGAGGTGCTCAAACTCAACGGCGAGGAGGCCCTGGCCTACGACCCCAACCCGGACGAATCACAGCGCCAGCAGGTGCTGCGTGCGGTGGCATCCTGCCCGGTGCAGGCGATCATTCTCGAGCTGGATCCCCCGGCCGACCGGACCACCACGTGAGCGCGAAGCCGGGTCCGAAGTATTCCTTCGACGAGATCGTCAAGCAGTTCCGCGCCGAGGGCCGAATCGTCATCGTCGGCGCCTCCCTGGCCGGCCTGCGCGCCGCGGAAGCGCTGCGCGAGATGGGTTTCGGGGGATCGCTGACGATCATCGGCGATGAGCCACACGAACCGTATGACCGTCCGCCGCTGTCCAAGGCGGTCCTCAAGGGCTGGGTGCCCGCCGACCACACCAAGCTGCCACGGCTGCGCCGCGTGGACGCCGACTGGAAGCTGGGCGTGGCGGCGATCGGCCTGGACCGGATCAACCACGTGGTGAAACTGGGCAACGGCGAGGAAATCGGCTACGACCGGCTGCTGATCGCCACCGGCACCCGGGCCCGGCCATGGCCGAATCCGGAGGAGGCCGCGCTCAAGGGCGTCTTCACCGTGCGAACGGTGGAGGATGCAGCGGCCTTGTCCGCGGCGTTCGCGGCCAAGCCACGACGGGTGCTGATCATCGGGTCCGGTTTCGTCGGCTCGGAGATCGCCTCGGTGTGCCGCGATCTCGATCTGCCGGTCACGGTGACGGAGCGCGGCAGCGGCCCACTCAAAGGCGCCCTGGGCGGGGTGATCAGCGATATCTCCGCGCAGATGATGCGCGACGCCGGGGTCGATCTGCGCACCGGCGTATCGGTGACATCCCTTCACGGCGACGAGTCCGGACACGTCCGGTCCGCGACGTTGTCGGACGGCACCGTCCTCGATGCCGACGTGGTCATCCCCTCACAGGGCTCGGTCCGCAACGTCGAGTGGCTCGCCGGCGCGGACCTGGCCGCGGGGCAGTGGGGGGTGGGCTGCGATGCCGGCTGCCGCGCCTTCGACATCAACGGTGTGGTGACCGATCACATCTTCGTCGCAGGCGACGTGGCGCGCGCTCCACACGTGCTCTACGGCTATGAATTCCTAGCTCTCGAGCATTGGGACAATGCGGTTTTCGGTGCCGAGGTGGCGGCGAACAACATGCTCAACCTGGAGGTGGGCCGTCGCCCGCATCTGCCGCTGCCGTCCTTCTGGTCCGCCCAGTTCGGGGTGAACATCAAAAGTGTCGGGGTGTGCTCGTTCGGCGACGAGATCGTCTTCACCCAGGGGTCACCGGACGAGCGCCGGTTCGCCGCCGCCTACGGCAAGAAAGGCCGCATCGTCGGCGCGGTGACGTTCAACCACGGCAAGTGGCTGCCCTACTACGCCGAGTTGATCGAACGCTCCGGGCCGTTTCCGCCGCCACCGCCGGGCTTCGATCGGCCGGCCAACCACGAGGTGATGCCGGCCCGCTTCCCCGATCCGCGGGAGCCCTCCGGCAACCCCGACGTCGTGCTGACCGGGCACGACCCGACCGACCGCCACGCCGAATTCCGGCCTCGTAGCCACTAGCCCGAGCCGTCAGCAGGAGAACCCGTGGACGCAGCGACTGCCTGGGCCGAAGCGATGAAGTTCGCGAACCGCCCGAACCCCTATCCCTTCTTCGAGGAACTGCGCAAGACGCCCGTCGCCAAGGTCTCCGAGAAGACCTATGTGGTGACCGGATACGACGAGGTGGTCGCGCTGGCGCACGACCCGCGGATCAGCTCCGACGCGTTCCGCAGCCCGGCCGGACTGTACGGCGAGAAGCCGGACACCGACGGCGCGGCCACGGGCGATACGGCTCCCGGTAGCTTCATCGGCACCGACCCCGCCATCCACGACAGGATGCGCCGCCAGTGCATGCGGCACTTCGGGCCGCCGCACACCCCCGACCTGATTCCGAGCATGGAGCCGTATGTCGTGGATATGGCCAACGACCTGCTCGACGCGGTCAAAGCCCGCGGCGGGGGTCGAATGGATATGGTCGACGAATTCGCCTACCCCATACCGGTTTCGGTGGCCTGCAAGATCCTCGGTGTTCCGGTGGAGGACGTCCCGAAGATCCACCCCTGGATCTTCGACTTCATGCACGGCGCCGACCTCGGACCGGAAGCTCACACCGAGGAAGGCCGCGAGAGGGCGGCCAAGTCCGCTGCCGGCCTTGGCAAGTTTCAGGCCTACCTCACCGAGCTGACCGAGGGCTACGCCCGCGAGCCCGGTCCCGGCCTGATCTCGGCGATCCTGCACGACACCGACGGCCCGGACGGCCCGATGTCGGTCGAGGAGGTCGTCCCCAATGCGATGCTGCTGTTTTTCGCCGGTCATGACTCGACGGTCAACACGATGAGCCACTGCGTGCTGACGCTGCTGCGAAACCCTGGTTCGTGGGATCTGCTGGCGGGCAACACCGAACTGATCCCCAGGATGATCGAAGAGGTGCAGCGGCTGCAGTCGGCGGTGCAGTTCTTCCCGTCCTTCAGTGCCACCACGGACATCGAAATCGCGGGTACGACGATCAAGGCCGGATCCGCGGTGCATCTGATGTACGGGGCGGCGAACCGCGATCCGCGCCGGTTCCCCGATCCGGATCGATTCGACCTGCATCGCGAGAACCGGGAACACCTCGGCTGGGGCAGCGGGATCCACGTCTGCTTCGGCGGCCCGCTGGCGCGACTGGAAGTCAATGCCGCCCTCGAAGTGTTCCTTCGCCGGGTTCGCGGTCCGAGGCTTGTCGCCGATCCGCCGCCCTACCGGCGCAACCAGGTGTTCCGCGGACCGCTGCACCTATCGATCGACTTCGACGAGATCGTCTGATTCGGACAAGTCATGGACACCGCAACAGCGTGGGCCGAGGCGATGAAGTTCGCGAACCGCCCGAACCCCTACCCCTTCTACGAAGAACTCCGCCGGACGCCGGTGGCGAAAGTCTCCGATAGGACCTATGTGGTCAGCGGGTACGCGGAAGTCCTTGCGCTAGCGCATGATCCGCGGATCAGCTCCGATATCAGCCGCAGTCCATCGGGTTTCATGGGCGAGTTGGAGGAGAAGTACGACCTGGCCACGCTCGACCCGGTCGAGGCCGCGGCGCGCCGTAACTGGAACATGCTGACCTCCGATCCGCCCGACCACGACACGATGCGACGACAGTTCATGCGCCACTTCGGCCCGCCGCACACCCCGAACCTGATCCCCAGCCTGGCGGGCTACGTCACCGATCTTGCCAACCGGCTGCTCGACACCGTCAGGGACCGCGGCGGGACCCGGATGGATGTGGTCGAGGACTTCTCCTACCCCATCCCCGTGTCGGTGATCTTCCACATCATGGGTGCCCCGATCGAAGCCGAGCCGAAGTTCCACGCCCTGGTGACCGACTTCATGCAGGGCGCCGACGTCAGCCCGGAAGGCCATACCGAGGCGGGCCGGGCGGCGAAGGCGAAGGCCAACGCCAGCATCGCCGAACTGCAGACCTACCTGCACGACTGGGTCGAGCGCCTGGTGCGCGAACCCGGGCCCGGGCTGCTCTCGGCAGTACTGCATGACGATGGCCCCGACGGCCCCGTCTCGCCGGAGATCGCGGTGGCGAACGCGTCTCTGCTGCTGATCGCCGGCCACGACACCACCGTCAACACGATCACCAACTCGGTGATGACCCTGCTGCGCAACCCGGGATCGTGGGATCTGCTCAAGAACGACCCGGACCTGATTCCGCGTGCCGTGGAGGAGGTGCAGCGACTGCAGGGGGCGGTGCAGTTCGCCATCACCCGGTGGGCCACCGCAGACATCGAGATCGGCGGCACCCGCATTCCCGCCGGGTCGGCGGTGTTCCTGGTGCTGGCCGCCGCCAACCGCGACCCGCGGCGGTTCCCCGACCCCGATCGGTTCGACCCGATGCGCGAGGACAACGAGCACCTCGGCTTCGGCAGCGGTATCCACACCTGTTTCGGCGGCCCGCTGGCCCGGCTAGAGATCAACCTCGCCCTGGAGGTGTTCCTGCGCCGGGTCCGGTCCCCCCGCCTTGTCGTGGACCCGCCGCCCTACCGGCACAACCAGGTGTTCCGCGGGCCACGGCACCTCTGGGTGGACTTCGCGGAGATCCTGGACTAGAGACTGGAGGGGTGAGCGCCCTCGACCGGTTCAACGCCCTGACCCGGCACTGGTTCGAGGGCACCTTCCCGGTTCCGACCGCGGCTCAGGCGCAGGCCTGGGAATCGATCGCCGACGGCGAGCACACCCTGGTGATCGCGCCCACCGGGTCGGGCAAGACGCTGGCCGCGTTCCTGTGGGCCATCGACCGCCTCGCCGGCGAGTCCGGCGGCCGAACCCGGGTGCTCTACGTCTCTCCTCTCAAGGCACTGGCCATCGACGTCGAACGCAACCTGCGCGCACCGCTGGCCGGGATCGCGCGCATCGCCGAACGGGACGGACGGCCCGCACCGCAGATCAGCGTCGGAGTCCGCTCCGGGGACACCTCGCCGGCCGCCCGCCGGCAGCTGATCACCACCCCGCCCGACGTCCTGATCACCACCCCGGAGTCGCTGTTCTTGATGCTGACGTCGGCGGCCCGCGACACCCTGGCCGGAATTCAGACGGTGATCATCGACGAGGTGCACGCGGTGGCCGGCACCAAACGCGGCGCGCACCTGGCGCTCTCGCTGGAACGCCTCGACGCGCTGCTGGACACCCCCGCACAGCGCATCGGACTCTCGGCCACGGTGCGGCCCCCCGAGGAGGTCGCGCGCTTCCTCACCGGCGGGCGCCCGGCCCGCATCGTCAACCCACCGGTGGCCAAAACCTTCGAGCTGGCCGTGCAGGTCCCGGTGCCCGACATGGCCAACCTGGAGAACAACAGCATCTGGCCCGACGTGGAGAACCGGGTCGTCGACCTCATCGAGGCGCACACCTCCACCATCGTGTTCGCCAACTCGCGGCGGCTGGCCGAGAAGCTCACCGCGCGGATCAACGAGATCCACACCGAACGCGGCGGGGACGAGGCGCAGCTGGCCCGCGCCCACCACGGGTCGATCTCCAAGGAGCAGCGCGCCGAGGTCGAGGACGACCTGAAATCCGGCCGGCTGAAGTCGGTGGTGGCCACCTCCAGCCTGGAACTGGGAATCGACATGGGAGCCGTCGACCTGGTGATCCAGGTCGAAGCCCCGCCGTCGGTGGCCAGCGGGCTGCAGCGAGTCGGCCGGGCCGGACACCAGGTCGGCGAGATCTCCCGCGGGGTGCTGCTGCCCAAGCACCGCACCGACCTGATCGGGTGCGCGGTCAGCGTGCAGCGCATGCTCGGCGGCGACATCGAGACCCTGCGGGTTCCGGCCAGCCCGCTCGACGTGCTGGCCCAGCACACCGTCGCCGCCTGCGCGCTCGAACCGCTCAACGCCGACGCCTGGTTCGACACCGTGCGCCGCAGCGCGTCCTTCGCGACCCTGCCGCGCAGCGCTTTCGAAGCGACCCTGGATCTGCTCTCCGGCAAGTACCCGTCGACCGACTTCGCCGAACTGCGACCCCGGCTGGTCTATGACCGCGACACCGGAACGCTCACCGGGCGCCCCGGCGCGCAACGGCTGGCGGTGACCTCCGGCGGGGCGATCCCCGACCGGGGACTGTTCACCGTGTACCTGGCCAGCGAGTCCGAGAAGCCCTCCCGGGTGGGCGAACTCGACGAGGAGATGGTCTACGAGTCCCGACCGGGTGACGTCATCGCCCTGGGTGCGACCAGCTGGCGGATCACCGAGATCACCCACGACCGCGTGCTGGTGATCCCCGCGCCGGGCCAGCCCGCCCGGCTGCCGTTCTGGCGCGGCGACGACGTCGGGCGCCCCGCCGAGCTGGGCGAGGCGATCGGCCGGTTCACCGGCGATCTCGCCGGACTGGACCGCGCCGTATTCGAGACCCGTTGCACGGCAATCGGGTTCGATCAATCGGCGATCGACAACCTGTGGCGGCTGCTCGACGAGCAGCGCACCGCCACCACGACCGTGCCCACCGACACGACCCTGCTGGTGGAGCGCTTCCGTGACGAGCTGGGCGACTGGCGGGTGATCCTGCACTCCCCCTACGGACTGAAGGTGAATGGTCCGCTGGCGCTGGCGGTCAGCCGCCGGCTGATGGACCGCTACGGCATCGACGAGAAGCCGACCGCCTCCGACGACGGGATCGTGGTACGCCTCCCCGACACCGGAGACACCCCGCCCGGCGCGGAACTGTTCGTGTTCGACCCCGACGAGATCGACCCGATCATCACCGCGGAGGTCGGCGGCTCGGCACTGTTCGCGGCACGGTTCCGCGAGTGCGCGGCGCGGGCGCTGCTGCTGCCGCGCCGCCATCCCGGCAAGCGCTCACCGCTGTGGCACCAGCGCCAGCGTGCCGCGCAGCTGCTCGACGTCGCGCGCCGCTACCCGGATTTCCCGATCGTGCTGGAGACGGTCCGGGAATGCCTGCAGGACGTCTACGACGTGCCCGCACTGACCGGCCTGATGGCGCGGATCGCCCAGCGGCGGGTGCGGCTGCTCGAAGTCGAGACACCCACGCCGTCGCCGTTCGCCGCGTCGCTGATGTTCGGCTACGTCGGGGCGTTCATCTACGAGGGCGACAGCCCGCTGGCCGAGCGCCGCGCCGCCGCCCTGTCGCTGGACACCGCGCTGCTGGCCGAACTGCTGGGCCGGGTGGAGTTGCGCGAGCTGCTCGACCCCGACGTCGTCGCGCTCACCGGACGCCAGCTGCAGCACCTCGCCGAGGACCGCCGGGCACGCGACGCCGAGGGCGTCGCCGACCTGCTGCGGGTGCTCGGGCCGCTGACCGAGGAAGAGATCAGCGAGCGCTCCACCGCAACCGATGTCCGGCCGTGGCTGGACGGGTTGCAGGAGGCCCGGCGGGTGATCCCGGTGTCCTACGCCGGCCGGCAGTGGTGGGCGGCCATCGAGGACGTCGGCCGGCTGCGTGACGCGGTGGGGGTGGCGGTGCCGATGGGGGTGCCGGCCGCGTTCACCGAGGCGGCCGCCGATCCGCTCGGTGATCTACTGTCCCGTTACGCGCGCACCCGGGTGCCGTTCACCACTGCCGAGGCCGCCGCCCGCTTCGGGCTGGGCCTGCGGGTGGCCCAGGACGTGCTGGGCCGGATGGCGGCCGATCGCCGGCTCATCCGCGGCGAGTTCACCGAGCCGGATCAGTGGTGCGATGCCGAGGTGCTGCGGGTGCTGCGGCGGCGCTCGCTGGCCGCGCTGCGCGCCCAGGTCGAGCCGGTCAGCGCCGGCGCGTACGCCCGGTTCCTGCCCGCCTGGCAGCAGGTCGGCGGCGCCTCCGGCAGCGACGGCCTGCTTGCGGTCATCGAGCAGCTCGCCGGCGCTCCGGTTCCCGCCTCGGCTGTCGAGTCGCTGATCTTCGCATCGCGGGTGCGCGACTACCGGCCCGACATGCTCGATGAGCTGCTGGCCTCCGGCGAGGTCTGCTGGTCGGGGGCCGGCACGATCTCCGGCAGCGACGGGTGGGTGGCCTTCCACCTCGCCGACACCGCCCCGCTCACGATTCCCGAACCCGCCGAGATCGACCTCACCGACGTCCACCGCGAGATCCTCGAGACGCTCGGGCAGCCCGGGGACGCCCGCGGCGCGTTCTTCTTCCGCCAGCTGGCCGCCGAAGGTCGCGACGCGGCGATCACCACCGCACTGTGGGAACTGATCTGGGCCGGGTGGGTCACCGGCGACACCTTCGCCCCGGTGCGCGCCGTGCTCAGCGGCGGGCGCCGGGCACCCGCGCACCGGCAGCGCCGGGCCCCGAAGTTGAGCCGCTACGCACTGACCCGGCCGCAGGCCCGTCCCCTCGACCCGACGGTCGCCGGACGGTGGTCGGCGCTGCCTGCGCGCGAGCCGGACTCCACTGTGCGCGCCCACTTCACCGCGGAGTTGCTCATGCACCGCCACGGGGTACTCACCAAGGGGGCGGCGGCGGCCGAGAGTGTGCCGGGCGGCTTCGCCGCGCTCTACAAGGTGCTCACCGCGTTCGAGGACTCCGGGCGCGCCCAGCGCGGCTACTTCGTCGAGTCCCTCGGCGGCGCCCAGTTCGCCACCGCCGCCACCGTCGACCGGTTGCGGAGCTTCGCCGACCCGGTCGACCCGGGCGAACCCGCCTGCGCCGCGGTCGTGCTGGCCGCGGCCGACCCGGCCAACCCGTACGGCGCCGCACTGCCCTGGCCGGCGCGGCCCGACGCCGACGGCGGCGGCCACCGCCCGGGGCGCAAAGCGGGTGCCTTGGTCGTGCTGGTCGACGGGGCGCTGGTCTGGTACCTGGAGCGGGGCGGGCGCTCGCTGCTCAGCTTCAGCTCCGACCCGCTGGCCCAACGAGCGGCCGCGGCTGCGCTCGCGGGTCTCGTCGCCACCAGGCGAGTCGGAGGGATTCTGATCGAGAGGCTCGACGGCATTTCGGTGCTCGAGGCGGCCAATCACCACGCGGGACAGGCGACCTCGGATGCGCTGGCGGAGGCCGGCTTCTCCAGGACCCCACGCGGCCTGCGGCTGCGGTGAGCGCGGTCAGTACAGTTAAGGCCCATGAAAGCCGTTTTGCTGGCCGGGGGCTTGGGAACCCGGCTCAGCGAAGAGACGTCGACCCGCCCCAAGCCGATGGTCGAGATCGGTGGGCGTCCGATTCTGTGGCACATCATGAAGCTCTACTCCCACCACGGAATCAATGACTTCGTCATCTGCTGCGGCTACAAGGGCTACGTCATCAAGGAATACTTCGCCAACTACTTCCTGCACATGTCAGACGTCACCTTCGACATCTCCGCCAACACGATGGAGGTCCACCATCGCCATGCCGAGCCCTGGCGGGTGACGCTGGTGGACACCGGCGACGACACCCTGACCGGCGGTCGGCTCAAGCGGGTGGCGAACTTCATCGGAGACGACGACGCCTTCTGCTTCACCTACGGTGATGGCCTGAGCGACGTGGACATCAGCGCGAGCGTCGATTTCCACCGCCAGCACGGGCGACACGCCACGGTCACCGCGGTGTTCCCCCCTGGCCGCTACGGGGCCATCGAACGCTCGGGCGACACGGTCACGCGCTTCGTCGAGAAACCCCCCGGCGATGGCGGGCTGATCAATGGTGGATTCTTTGTGCTTTCGCCCGCAGTGCTTACTTACATCGAGGACGACCGAACCTCCTGGGAAGCTGAGCCACTCGGCAGACTTGCCGCAGATGACCAACTGAGGGCATACGAGCACTCCGGCTTTTGGCAACCCATGGACACGCTTCGGGACAAGAATTTCCTCGAAGAACTCTGGAGCAGCGGCAGAGCGCCATGGAAATGCTGGAACTGAGCGCCTTCGGCGACGCCTACCGCGGCCGCCGGGTGCTAGTAACCGGCCACACCGGCTTCAAAGGCAGCTGGCTGTGCCTGTGGCTGCACACGCTCGGGGCTGAGATTGCCGGGCTTGCGCTGGACCCGCCGTCCCAACCTAGTCACTGGGACCTCCTGGGCCTGCCGGTCGCCGACCACCGCGCCGACATCCGCGATGAGGCCGCCGTGCGGGCCGTGTTCAACGCCCAACGTCCGGAAGTGGTTTTCCACCTCGCCGCCCAGCCGCTGGTGCGCCGCTCCTATCACGAGCCTGTCACGACCTGGGCAACCAATGTGCTGGGCACCGCACACGTTTTGGAGGCCGTTCGCGAGACTCCCGAGGTCCGCGCGGTCGTCGTCGTGACCAGCGACAAGTGCTACGAGAATCGCGAGTGGCCTTGGGCCTACCGCGAACGCGACCGGCTCGGAGGCCATGACCCCTACAGCGCCTCCAAAGCCGGCACCGAACTCGTGGCCGCGAGCTACCGCAGCGCATTTCTGCAGCAGTCCGGGGCGCCCCTACTGGCCACTGCACGCGGTGGCAATGTCATCGGCGGCGGCGACTGGTCTGAGGATCGGTTGATTCCCGATCTAGTACGCTCTCTCGCCGAGGGCAAACCATTAGTCATACGCTCACCCGGATCGACGCGGCCCTGGCAGCACGTACTCGATTGCCTCAGCGGCTATCTCGCAGTTGGCCAGCGGCTTGTCACCGGTGAGACAAACTGCGCCGAGGCGTGGAACTTTGGGCCTGATGCACAGGGAAGTCGCACCGTCGAACAAGTGCTCGCCGACCTCTCCCGTGAATGGCCTCAGCTGACATGGGATGTCACAGGAACCCCCCAGCCCCACGAAGCAGCCCAGCTTCAACTCGACAGCGCAAAGGCCAGGTTGCAGCTGGGATGGCGGCCAGTCTGGGACTACGACACCGCCCTGCGGCATACCGCGGATTGGTACCGCGCCTGGCTGGAGAACGGCACTGTTCTCAGCTCCGCAGACCTGGCTACATACTCTGCCAATGCGTCCGCGGCTGGTCTGGGATGGGCGAAGGCATGAAGATCGCCGACACGCCGCTAACCGACCTCAAGGTGGTGCGGTCCTCTCCGCACCGCGACGACCGCGGCGTGTTCACCCGTGTCTTCTGCGCCCGTGAACTGAAGTCGCTGCTCGGCGACCGCCATATCGCTCAGATCAATCACTCAGAGATCACCAACGCCGGATCCGTACGTGGGATGCATTTCCAGCGTCCGCCGCATGCCGAGATGAAGATGATCCGCTGCCTGCGCGGTCGGGTCTGGGACGTGGCGGTGGATCTCCGGTCCGGCTCTCCCACCTTTCTGCAGTGGCATGCAGTTGAGCTGGCCGCCGACGACGCCCAGATGATCATCATCCCGGAGGGATTCGCCCACGGCTTCCAAGCTCTCGAACCCGACAGCGAGCTGCTCTACCTACACACTGACTTCTACGACCCGCCATCCGAGGGCGGGCTGCGCTACGACGACCCCCAACTAGCAATCACCTGGCCGCTGCCGCCTCAGGATCTCTCACCTCGGGATCTGCATCTTCCGCTCCTAACAGCCGAATTCACCGGGATCACATTGTGAACTGCCGACACTGTGGCACGCCGTTGACTCACAGCTTCATTGATCTGGGCTTCGCGCCCCCGTCGAATGCCTACCTCGACGTCTCAGACCTAAATCACCCTGAAGTCTATTACCCGCTTCGGGTCAAGGTCTGCGACCAGTGTTGGCTAGTGCAAACTGAGGACTACGCCGGCACCGATGACCTCTTCAAGCCCGACTATGCCTACTTCTCCAGTACATCCAGTAGCTGGCTCGCGCATGCAACACGCTATGCCGACATGATCACCGAGAGACTTAGCCTCGACTCGGAAAGCTTCGTTATTGAAGTTGCGTCCAACGACGGCTACCTACTCAGGAACTTTGTCAAGTCGGGTATTCCTTGTCTTGGCATCGAGCCGACCGCGAGCACCGCCGCCGCAGCCGAGTCGATTGGTGTTCCGGTGCTGCGGCAGTTCTTCAGCAAGGATCTCGGACTTGAACTCGCAGCAGCAGGGCAGCAGGCCGATCTCATCATCGGGAACAACGTCTACGCCCATGTCCCCGACATCAATGACTTTACGCGGGGGCTTGCAGCTGCCCTCAAGCCGGGAGGCACCGTCACCCTCGAATTTCCGCACCTACTTCCCCTGATTGAGCGCTCCCAGTTCGACACCATCTATCACGAGCACTTCTCCTACCTGTCTCTAACGGCGGTAAGCACGATCTTCACCGCAGCCGGACTACGCGTGTGGGATATCGAGCAACTACCGACTCACGGCGGCAGCCTCCGCGTATATGGCTGTCATGCCACAACTCCTACCGCTACTACAGACGACGTAGGCAAGCTACTCAAAATCGAAGAGAACTTCGGCATCAAGAGCCGGTCTACTTATAAAAATTTCCAGTCAAAGGCTGATCAGATCAAGGATGACTTTCTGACTTTCCTGATCGAGCAGAAAAGCAAGGGATGCATGGTGGTCGGCTACGGTGCTGCCGCTAAAGGCAACACATTGCTCAACTACGCTGGCGTCCGGCCCGATCTACTGTCCTATATCTGCGATGCTGCGGCGTCGAAGCAGGGGAAGTTCACCCCAGGCAGCCACATCCCTATTCATTCACCTCAAGTTCTTCGCAGAGATCCACCCGATACCGTCGTGGTTCTTCCGTGGAACATCGTCGGCGAGGTACAGGCTCAACTAGCCGACCTCACCGCACATGGGACGCGTTTGGTTACCGTCATCCCAGAGTTGAGGTTCCTATGAAGCCGCGTATCCCCTACACGAAACCTTCGATCACCGAGCTCGAGATACGTTATGCCACGGATGCCGCAGCGAACGGATGGGGTGAGCGCTGCTACGAATACATCGATCGCTTTGAGCGAAATTTCGCAGCCCACCTAGGGGTCAAGTACGCGATCGCTACTTCTAGTTGTACCGGCGCTTTGCATATGGGAATGGCCGCGCTCGGAATCAGCCCCGGCGACGAAGTCATCATGGCCGATACCAATTGGGTAGCGACTGCCGCACCGATTGTTCACCTGGGCGCTAAGCCGATCTTCGTGGACATTCTGCCTGACAGCTGGTGCATCGATCCTGAGTTGGCCGAATCGGCTATCACGCCACGGACCAAGGCGATAATCGCTGTTCACCTCTACGGGAACCTGTGCGACATGGACAAGCTCCTCGCAATCGGGCGAAAGCACGGGATCCCAGTGATCGAGGACGCGGCCGAGGCGATTGGGTCGGTCTACCACGGTAAACGCGCCGGTTCCATGGGTCACTTCGGCACGTTCTCATTCCACGGAACAAAGACGCTCACCACGGGTGAGGGCGGAATGTTCGTCACTGACGATCCCGAACTCTACGAGACAGTGCTGACGCTGAGCAATCATGGCCGCGCCCGCGGACAAACCAGACAATTCTGGCCCGACACAGTCGGTTTCAAATACAAGATGTCCAACCTTCAGGCAGCGCTTGGTTGTGCGCAACTGGAGCGACTTGATGACCTAGTCGCGCGTAAACGGGAGATCTTTGTTACGTATCAAGGCGGCTTGGATCAGCTCGCGGGTACTTCAATGAACCCGGAACCAGAGGGGACTCGCAATGGATTCTGGATGCCGACTGTCGTTTTTGAGGATTCCACTGGAATAACCACCGAACATCTCACCAAGGAATTCGCTGCTGAAAACATCGATGCTCGGATCTTTTTCTATCCGCTATCGTCCACTCCACCCTTCAGGGGTTCACGAGGGAGCCGACTGTCGTCTGACATCTATTCCCGAGCGATTAACCTGCCCAGCTTTCACGATATGACGAAACATGAACAAGACAGGGTGATTGAGGTTGTTAGCAGGCGCTACCTGATGAGAAACCTGTGATCGGCCAGCGAGATGTCGATCGCTTACCGCCAGGACGTCCGTGCCCCTGCGGGGCCGATGGACTGTTTCACACCAAAAAAACGCGGGTGTAAGGCAAGCCGGATATTTGCTGGGGCTAAGATAGTCAAGGAATCCTCGGAAACCAACGTATTAGTCACCCCAGAGTTAGCGGATCGGAGGGCGTTGGTATGCGAATTCTTTTGGCGACGCCTTCGAAGCACGCACTTCTGGCCTGACGAGGCTTACTGCCGCAACTCCTTCGAAAAGGGAATCTCATGATCACGCCGACGCAGCTAGAGGAATTCCAGCAGAACGGTTTTACAGTCGTGCCAGGATTCTACGATCTCGAGAGTGATATCCGACCCGTGCAAGAAGGTGCATATCGTCTCATCGGCGAGATAGCCGAGCGGAGCCGAGTTACTCTCCCGCGGCCATCATTTTCTCCTGAGAACTTCGATGTCGGATTCCTCGACCTGATTGCCGCGGATCGCTCATACGGAGCCGAGATATACGACGCAGTCAAGCAGATTCCCGCGTTCGTGCGATTAGTAGCTGATTCACGCCATGAAGCGTTGATGCATGCCTTGCGGCCCGGGAGCATGCCGGGAATCGCGGCCGGCGGATATGGAATCCGCATAGATAATCCAACGGAGGACAAATACAGGGCGAACTGGCACCAAGAGTATCCAGCGCAGTTGCGGAGCCTGGATGGAATCGTGCTTTGGTCACCCCTCGTGCCGATCACCAAAGATCTCGGACCCGTGCGCATCTGCGTCGGATCGCATTTAGACGGGCTACGACCAGTCACCCGCCTTGATCCGCGCAACCCGGCGAAGCACGGTGCATACGGATTAACATTGGTTGATGAGACCGCGGTCGTGGGGAGCTACAGCCAAGTCGCTCCGCTAAGCAACCCGGGCGACCTGATCATCATGGACTTCCTCACCCTGCACGAGTCAGGAATGAACCGCAGCCATCGTTCACGATGGTCTATGCAATTCCGGTACTTCAACTTCGCTGAACCAATCGGTCGCGCGCACGGATGGAAGGGCTCCTTTGCCGCTGGGGTCGACTTTGCATCAGTACATCCGGAACTAGTCATAGAGGGATCGGCCTGATGGCTGTTTGCTGCCCGGTTTGCGACAAGCCACTGGGTGATCCGCTCTACCGCAGCACTCACGGGTCCAGCCTCGATTCGCTTGGACGTGTCCTGCCCTTCGAGACTCGAGTTCACCATTGCCCAACCTGCAATCATGTCGCTACGGAGCCAATTCCTGACCTAGAGCGCTACTACGCTGACAATTATCGGATCAGCCTAGGCAGTGATGAGGAAGACCAACTATACGAGGTAGTCGGAGACAAGAAGATTTTCCGAACGGATCATCAAGCGAAACTGCTCACCGAGTTAGTAGATTGGCACCCAGGTATGAAGGTTCTGGACTATGGCTGCGCTAAGGCTTCAACATTTCGCAAAGCATTAACCGATCTGCCTGCAATCGAACTTAGCCTCTTTGACGTCAGCCATGACTACCGGATGTTCTGGGACTCTTTTGTACCGCAGGAGCGCCAAGCTGTAGACGTGCTACCTATTGAATGGGAAAGCCGCTTCGACCTGGTGACTTCCTTCTTCTCACTTGAGCACATCGCGAATCCTCGCCACGCTCTCCAAGAGATCGCGTCCCTTCTGACAAATGATGGACACCTTTACCTCGTCGTGCCGGACATGTTCGCTAATCCTGGTGACTTCGTAGTGCTCGACCATGTGAACCACTTCACTAGAGCTTCCCTTGCGCGACTGATCACGGACGCCGGCCTGAGTATCTCTTGGGTCCGCAGCGACGTACACCGCGGTGCGCTGGTGGCCCTAGCCTCTAACGGGAACAAAACACAAGATCCGGTCTTAGATTCTGGGGAAGATCATGATGTCCACGTCCTCAGCGATTGGTGGAATCGTATCGTAGGTCGCATTCTCGCTAGGGAGAGGGAGAGCAACAGCCTTTCAGGGATTTACGGTGCCGGGTTCTACGGTAGCTTCATTTTTGCTTGCCTAGAGAATCCCGGACGAGTGCAATGCTTCCTCGATAACAATCCCTTCCTCCACAACCGGCTTCATCTGGGCCTTCCAGTACTTAGGCCAATGGCCTGTCCACCTGCGGTAAAGGATTTGTGGATCGGCCTTAATCCGCTACACGCCCGACGCATCATGGCTGACATGGATCTCGGCGACGCGTCACCGCGCGAGCTTCACCTGGCAGAGGAAACATAATGTTGTCTACCAGTAACGTACTTTTACGGCCATGGCGTGACACGGACCTTTCTGCCCTCTGCGATTTGCGGAACGACGTCATGCTTCAGCGGAATATGATGTCTCGGGCGCGAGGAAGCTCACTTGACGCGACACGCGACTGGCTCAAAAGACGGACCGCAGAGCACTACGGGATGCTTCTGATAATCGTCAGCCCCGGCGATGAGGAGACGGTGCGCGGGTTCATTCAATTGACTGCCGATGGTGCGATCTCGGGATCGGCGATGCTGGGAATCTGCGTCTCGCCCTCATGGCATGGCACAGAGGTTGCCGCAGACGCACTTGCGCTCGTGGCGCAGCATGCGCGAGACGTACTCTGTCTCAGAAAAATAATTCTGGAGGTTTTGACCACTAATGATCGTGCCGTTGCTTTCTATCTCAAACATGACTTCCGTGAAGTAGGCGTGCTGCGGAACCACTTCCTCTGGGCTGGTGAGTGGCTCGACGTCACGGTGATGGAACGTCTCCTCGTATGAACGTGGTCATATCTCAGCCGATGTATTTCCCATGGGTAGGAATGTTCGAACAAATTGCACTTGCTGATGTTTTTGTCTTCTACACAGACGTTCAGTATTCCAAAGGCAGTTTTACCAATCGTGTACAGATTAAGACGCGTACTGGCATGAAATGGATGACTGTACCGCTCCAGAACCATCGGCTAGGACAGCGAATCGACGAGGTTCTGGTGAAGTCCGTCAGCGACTGGAAACCGCGTCATCTTGCCCTTCTGAGCGAGTCTCTGGATCAGGCCCCCTTCGTCGCAGATGCTGAAGCTCTGCTGCAGGCCCTGCCCGAGTTTGACACTTGCAATGTCGGTTACTTGTCATCGGTTTCGATGCTGGAAGTGTGCCGCTATTTCGGCTTAGACCGTGAGACTAGATTCGTTAACATCAACGAGCTGGACGTTGGTGGTGCAGGATCTGAACGTGTCCTTCAAATAGTCAAGTCATTGGGAGGTTCGCGCTACATTACCGGTGAAGGTGGGCGGCACTATCTCGATCACGAGGCTTTCGAAGCAGCCGGTATTGCCGTTGATTACATGAATTACCAGCGCTCGCCCTACCCTCAGTTTTTCGGCCCGTTCACCCCATTCGTCTCGATACTCGATCTCGTCGCGCAGTGCGGGCATGCCGGCGTCCACCACATCAATCCAGAAACAACACCTTGGCGGAGATTTATCAATGAGTGAATTTGACCAATTTCGGGAGGAAGTTCGTCGAAATATTGCAGGACTCCGCGCGGATACTGATGTCCAAGCATTGTCGCGTATCTGGATTCGAGAGATCGCACGCCACTTCTATGCCTACAACTTCACTTGGATGGGTCGACCAGCTATTCAATTTCCGCAGGACATGATTGGCGTGCAGGAACTCGTCTGGCAGCTACGCCCAGACTTGATCATCGAAACTGGTATTGCCCACGGAGGATCCCTGGTTTATTCCGCTTCCTTGCTTCACTTGCTTGGCGGCGACGGCATTGTGGTGGGAATTGATATTGATATCCGTCCGCACAATCGTCGTGCCATCGAGCAACACCCCATGGCGGATCGAATCCGAATGGTTGAGGGTTCTTCGGTTGATCCTGCTGTTATTGAGCAGGTCCGAGAATACAGCCGTGGTCGCTCGTCAATCCTGGTGCTTCTCGACTCGAATCACACCCACGAGCACGTACTAGCCGAGTTGCGAGCTTATGCCCCGCTTGTCACCCCAAACAGTTACATAGTCGTTTTCGACACGCTGATAGAGGATATGCCTGCGGACCTGACCCAGGATCGCCCGTGGGGAATCGGCAACAATCCGAAGACGGCGGTGCACGCCTACCTCGCCGAGGACGATCGTTTTGAGATCGACCGTGATCTGGAATCGAAGTTATTGATAACCGTCGCACCGGACGGATGGCTGCGAAGGACCGCACCCTGAGGAGAAGGCCTCCTCCCGGTTGGCCCCCAACCACTCCTCCACAGGTCGCACTTCTACCCTGACACCGTGCCCGAAGGCGACACCATCTTCCGCACCGCCGCCTCCCTGCGTGAGGCGCTGGTCGGCAAGACCCTGACCCGCTGCGACGTCCGGGTCCCCCGCTACGCCACGACCGACCTCACCGGCCACACCGTCGACGAGGTGCTCAGCCGGGGCAAGCACCTGTTCATCCGGGTCGGGCCGGCCAGCATCCACTCGCACCTGAAGATGGACGGATCCTGGCGGATCTCGCCGCGCGGCATCCCGGACCACAAGATCCGCATCCTGCTGCGGGCCGGCAGGACTACCGCCGCCGGGATCGACCTCGGCGTGCTGGAGATCCTCGAACGCGACCACGACATGGACGCCGTCGCCCACCTCGGGCCGGATCTGCTCGGCGACGACTGGGACCCCGACCGGGCGGCCGGTAACCTCACCACCGACCCTGACCGCCCGCTCGCGGAGGCACTGCTGGATCAGCGGGTGATGGCCGGCGTCGGCAACGTCTACTGCAACGAGCTGTGCTACGTCTTCGGCCGGCTCCCGACCAGCCGCGTGGGGACTCTGTCTGACCCGCTGCGACTGGTCACCCGCGCCCGGGACATGCTGTGGGCCAACCGCGCGCGCCGCAACCGCACAACCACTGGAGACACCCGCCCGGGCAGCGAACTCTGGGTCTACGGGCGCGGCGGCCATCCGTGCCGGCGCTGCGCCACCCCGATCGTCCGCAGCGCACCCGCACCGAACCCGGAGCGGGTCAGCTACTGGTGCCCGTCCTGCCAGCGCTGACCTCGGCGGGCGGCAGCGTCGACATGATCTCCTCGACCGCCGCATCGAGGTCCTTGATCGTCGCGCGGTCAAGTCGCAACTCGGTGACCGTCGTGGCTTGCCACACCGAGGACTCGATGGCCGCCCGCCCGTTGGGGTAGGCCAGCGCGACGATGACCGCTGTGCCGGACCGGAGCGCCTCGCCAACCTCGTGGCGCAGTCCGGTGCGCAGCTCGTGCTCGGCGAAGGCGCCGAGGAACGCCCCGGCGGTCGCACCGGCCACCACGGAGAGCATCAGCGGCGGGGCCAGCAGCCCGAACAGCAGGCCGATCCCGGCACCGAACACCGCCGCGGTGCGGCCGTGCCGGTTGGCCGCCTCGATCACCTCGGGCTGGCCCTCAGCGCTCTTGGTCACCAGCGCCGCCGCCCGCGCCTCCATACCGTGCTCGGCCCGGCTCTTGAGTTCCTCGAAGTCCTCGCGCGCGACGGCGATGTCGCCGTACCCGGCGATGATGATCAGCTGATGGTCGTCGTCCATGGGCCGATCCTCACGCCCGGTGACGCCGGTCTCTAGGGCCGGAAGGCCCTAGCCCGAGAGTCGTTTGCGCAGAAACGGCGTCAGGTGCCCGGCCACCTGATCGGGGTCCTCCAGCCAGCACCAGTGACCCAGGCCGGGCAGGATCACGATCTCGACGCGGGGGAACACCCGCACCTGACGGCGGGCCTGCTCGACCGGGATGTAGGCGTCGGCGTCCCCGAAGATGACCAGCGCGTCATGGTCGCGCTCGCGCAGCCGCGTGGCCAGCTGTTCGGCGTCGGCCGCGCGGGTGGACCGGTAGAGCCGAAGCACCGCGCGACGGGTCTTGCCCGGCAGCAGGTGATCGGCGAGCACCGCCACCCACTGCGCGGACAGTCCGGGGTTCTCCCGGGCAAGCTGCGCGCGGACGACAGA
Source organism: Mycobacterium sp. (assembly GCA_018882965.1). Classification (GTDB taxonomy): domain Bacteria; phylum Actinomycetota; class Actinomycetes; order Mycobacteriales; family Mycobacteriaceae; genus Mycobacterium. The sequence continues at coordinate 21,526 of VEQY01000023.1, forward strand.
CGGGCGCAACACCCGCATGGACAGCTCACCCACCAGCGGGGTGCGCCAGATCCGCGCCATCCGGTGCCAGCGATAGCCCAGTAACACCCCGGTGTTCACGAACGTCACGCTGCCCACCTGCCCGGGGTGGTCGGCCGCCCACGCCGCCGCGAACGGCCCGCCGAAGTCGTGCGCGACCAGGTGCACCCGCTCGATGCCGAGCGCGCGGATCACCCCGTCGAGAAACCGCGCGTAGCTGAGCACGCTGTAGTCCCGGTCGGGCCGTTCGTCGGCCGCCCCGAAGGCCGGCAGATCGGGTGCGACCACCGCCGCGAACTCGGCCACCCGGGTCATCAGCGGCATCCAGTCCGCACCGGCATCGGGATTGCCGTGCACGAACACCACCGCCTCGCGCGGCATGCCCCGTGACGCTCCGGGGCCGCCGACAAGAACCGACGTCGTGATGCCCTCGACGGTGATCCTGCGGGTCTCGATCATGGGCGCGAGCTTACGAACATCCGCCGCTGCCCGGTCAGCGGGTCATCGAACGCGAGCCGGTGGGCGATCAGCCCCAGCGGCCGGGTGAAGTCGCCCGGTGCGACGGCCACGATGTCGGGGTAGAGCGGGTCGTTGTCGATCGGGACACCCAACGCCGCCATGTGCACCCGCAACTGGTGGGTGCGGCCCGTGCGCGGCGTCAGCCGATAGCAGCCACCCCCGAGCGGCTCGACCAGCGTCGTCGCGTTGGGCTCCCCCGGTTCCACGCTCGCCTGCAACACCCCGCGGTGTTTGACGATGCGACTGCGGATCAGCTGCGGCCCAGGCAGTTCCGGGCGTGCCGACGACCACGCCAGATAGGTCTTACTCACCTCGCCCCGGGCGAACAGGGTCTGATAGGCGCCGCGCACCTCACGGCGCGTCGTGAACAACAGCACCCCGGCGGTCAGCCGGTCCAGCCGGTGGGCCGGGCTGAGTTCGGGCAGACCCAGCGCCCGGCGCAACCGCACCACCGCGGTCTGCACCACATGTTGCCCGCGCGGCATGGTGGCCAGGAAGTGCGGCTTGTCGGCGACGACGATGGTGTCATCGCGGTAGAGCACCGGGATGTCGAAGGGAACCTCGACCTCGTCGGGAAGCTCGCGGTAGTGGTAGACGACCGCACCGGGCGGCAGCGTGGTGGAGGCGTCGAGGACGGTCCCGTTCGCGTCGAACACCGCGCCGTCGAGCACCTTCGCCCGGGCTTTCGGGCCGAATCGCCTGCCGAACTCGTCGGCCACGTTGCCGCCCTGCAGTCGCAGCCGGGCCGGGCCGAGCGCGTCGGCGATCGGCAGGGTCACTTCAGCGGCACCGGCTCGAGAATCTCCGCGCGCGCTTCGGGGGCGGCGGCACGCAGGGCGTCCGCCGAGGCGTCGTCGGGCTGGGTCTGGGAGAGCACCTCGGCCTCCACCCGGGCGATGTAGGTGGCCACCTCCCGATCGACGTCGGCCGGCCCCCAGCCCAGGATCGGCGCGACGATCTCGGCGACCTCGCGCGCGCACTCCACACCGCGGTGCGGGTACTCGATGGAGATCCGCATCCGCCGGGTCAGGATGTCCTCCAGGTGCAGCGCACCCTCGGCCGCGGCGGCGTAGGCCGCCTCCACCCGCAGGTACACCGGCGCCTGGGCGATCGGCTCGAGCAGGTCGGGCTGGTCGACCGCCAGATCGAGCACCTCGTCGATGAGTGAGCCGAACCGGTCCAGCAGGTGGCGCACCCGGTAGGGGTGCAGGTTGTAGCGCTCCCCCGCGCTGTCGGTCTGATTGATCAGCGCGAAGTAGCCGTCGGCTCCCAGCAGCGGCACCTTCTCGGTGATCGAGGGCGCCACCCGGGCCGGCACGAATTCGGCGGCGGCGTCCACCGCGTCGGCGGCCATCACCCGGTAGGTGGTGTACTTGCCGCCGGCGATGGCGACCAGCCCGGGCGTGGGCACGGCGACCGCGTGCTCGCGGGACAGCTTCGAGGTCTCCTCGCTCTCCCCGGCCAGCAGCGGACGCAGTCCCGCGTAGACGCCGTCGATGTCGTCGTGGGTGAGCGGGGTGGCCAGCACGGTGTTGACGTGATCGAGGATGTAGTCGATGTCGGCCTTGGTGGCCGCCGGGTGGGCCAGGTCGAGGTTCCAGTCGGTGTCGGTGGTGCCGATGATCCAGTGGGTGCCCCACGGGATGACGAACAGCACCGACTTCTCGGTGCGCAGGATGATCGCCACCTCGCTGACGACTCGGTCGCGCGGGACCACGATGTGCACGCCCTTGGACGCGCGGACCCGGAAGCGGCCGCGCTGGCGGGACAGCGCCTGAATCTCGTCGGTCCACACCCCGGTGGCGTTGATGACGACGTGCCCGCGCACCTCGGTCACCTCGCCGTTCTCCGAGTCGCGGACCCGCACCCCCACCACCCGGTCACCCTCGGTCAGCAGCGACACCACCTGGGTGGAGTTGCGCACCACCGCCCCGTACTGCGCGGCGGTGCGCGCGACCATCATGGTGTGACGGGCGTCGTCGACGACGGTGTCGTAGTAGCGGATCCCGCCGATCAGCGAGCTGCGCTTGAGGCCCGGCGCCAGTCGCAACGCGCCGGACTTGGTCAGATGCCGCTGGGGCGGAACCGATTTCGCGCCACCGAGCTGGTCGTAGAGGAAGATCCCCGCGGCGATGTAGGGCCGCTCCCAGATCCTCTTGGTCAAGGGGAACAGAAACGGCAGCGGCTTGACCAGATGCGGCGCGAGCGTGGTCAGCGACAGCTCGCGTTCGTGCAGCGCCTCGCGCACCAGACCGAACTCCAGCTGCTCGAGGTAGCGCAGGCCGCCGTGGAACATTTTCGAGCTACGGCTGGAGGTGCCCGACGCGAAGTCGCGGGCCTCCACCAGCGCCACCCGCAGACCGCGGGTGGCCGCGTCCAGCGCCGCGCCGGCGCCGACGACACCACCGCCGATCACGACGACGTCGAACTGCTCGGCGCTGAGTTCGGCCCACGCCTCGGCACGCCGGGCCGGGCCCAGGACGGGGTCGCTCACAGGGCACTCCTCACAGTCGAGAGGCTAGTCCAGATCATCGTGGGCCATCAGCCGACGGGCCGCCTCGACGATGGAGCCCGACAGCGAGGGGTAGACCGACAGCGTCTGCGCCAGGTCGGTCACCGAGATGCGGTTCTGAACAGCCAGCGCGATCGGCAGGATCAGCTCCGAGGCGATCGGCGCCACCACCACCCCGCCGATGACCACCCCGGTGGCGGGCCGGCAGAAGATCTTCACGAAGCCCTTGCGCAGCAGCGACATCTTCGCCCTGGCGTTGGTGTTGAGCGGGAGCGTGAGGACCCGCGCCGGCACGGTCCCGTTGTCGATCGCGGTCTGCGGCACCCCGACCGCGCCGATCTCGGGCCGGGTGAACGTCGCCGAGGCCACCGTGCGCAGCCGGATCGGCGCCACGCCCTCGCCGAGAGCGTGGTACATCGCGATGCGCCCCTGCATGGCCGCCACCGACGCCAGCGGCAAGAGCCCCGTGCAGTCGCCGGCGGCGTAGATCCCGGCCGCGACGGTCCGCGACACCCGGTCGACCGGGATGTAGCCGCCGGGGCCGAGTTCGACGCCGACGCGCTCCAGGCCCAGGCCCGCGGTGTTGGGCACCGAGCCGACGGTCATCAGCGCGTGACTGCCCTCGACCACCCGGCCGTCGGCCAGCGTCACCCGCACCCCCGTGTCGGTGCGGACCACCGACTCGGCGCGGCCGTTCTTGAGCAGCGTCACCCCGCGCTCGGCGAAGACGTCCTCGAGCACGGCGGCGGCGTCGCTGTCCTCGTGCGGCAGGATCTGGTCGCGGCTGGCGACCACGGTCACGGTCACCCCGAGTTCGGTGTAGGCGTTGCAGAACTCCGCCCCGGTCACCCCCGAGCCCACGATGACCAGATGGTCGGGCAGCTCCTCGAGGTCGTAGAGCTGTCGCCAGTTCAGGATGCGCTGGCCGTCGGGCTCCGCGCCGGGCAGCACCCGCGGTCGCGCGCCGGTGGCGATGAGCACCACGTCGGCGTCGAGCACCCGCTCCGCACCGCCCGGGACGCTCACCTTCACCCGGTGGTGGGCCATGCCCGGCACGCTGTCGATCAGCTCGGCGCGCCCGCCGATCACCTCCACGCCCTGGCCGAGCAGCTGGGTGCCGATGTCGGCGGACTGAGAGCGGGCCAGCGTCTTGACCCGGTTGTTGATCTGCGGCAGCGAGATCTTGGCGTCCTCATGACCGATCTCGTAGCCCAACCCGGCGGCCCGGCGCAGCTCGGTGCGCACGCCGGTGGAGGCGATGAACGTCTTCGACGGCACGCAGTCGAACAGCACGCACGCCCCGCCGATGCCATCGGAGTCGACCACCGTGACCTCCACGTTCCGGGCGGCCGCCACCAGGGCCGCCTCGTAACCGGCGGGGCCCCCGCCGAGGATCACGATCCGGGTGGTCACGCGCCTATCTAAACAGGAAATGCGTAGTCTTTCCCCGTGCCGCTTTACGCCGCCTACGGGTCCAACATGGATCCGGAGCAGATGATGGAGCGCGCGCCGCACTCCCCGATGGCCGGTACCGGCTGGCTCTTCGGCTGGCGGCTGACCTTCGCCGGCGAGGACATCGGCTGGGAGGGCGCGCTGGCCACGGTGGTGGAGGACCCGATCTCCCGGGTGTTCGTGGTGCTCTACGACGTGACGCCGGCCGACGAGCGCAACCTCGACCGCTGGGAGGGATCCGAACTCGGCCTGCACCAGAAGATCCGCTGCCGGATCGACCGCGAATCCTCCGACACCACAACCGATCCGGTGCTGGCCTGGCTCTACGTCCTCGACGCCTGGGAGGGCGGCCTGCCGTCAGCCCGCTACCTGGGGGTGATGGCCGACGCGGCGGAGGTGGCCGGCGCGCCCTCGGAGTACGTCCACGACCTGCGCACCCGGCCCTCGCGCAACATCGGCCCGGGCACCGCGCTCTAGCGTCACTCGAAGCGGGCGGTCTCCGCGACGAGGTTGACCAGCACCCGGATCCCGATCGCCAGGGCGCGTTCGTCGATGTCGAAGTTCGGCTGGTGCAGGTCCAGTTGCGCGCCCCGACCGCTCCACACCCCCAGACGGGCCATCGCGCCGGGAACCTTCTCCAGATACCAGGAGAAGTCCTCCCCGCCACCGGACTGCTGGGTGTCGGCGAAGACCTCCGGCCCGACGCTCTCGATCGCGTGGGTCATGATCTGGGTCGAGCGTTCCTCGTTGACCACCGGAGGAACCCCGCGGCGGTAGTTGAGGGAATGCTCGATCCGCAGCGGCGCGAGCAGCTCCGAAACCGTTTCGCGGACAAGGTCTTCCATCGCCAGCCAGGCCTCCCGGCTGGCTGTGCGCACCGTGCCGGCCAAGGTGCCCGACTGGGGGATCGCGTTCGAGGCGGCGCCGGCGTTGGCGACACCCCACACCATCACGGTGCCGTGCCGCGGATCGATCCGCCGCGACAGCACGCCGGGCAGCCCGGTGATCAGCGTCCCCATCCCGTAGATCAGGTCGGTGGTCAGATGCGGCCGGGAGGTGTGCCCGCCCGGCGAGCGCAGCGTGATCTCGACGGAGTCGGCCGCCGAGGTGATCGGGCCGGCGGTGACGGCGACGCGCCCGACCGCCAGGTGCGGGTCGCAGTGCAGCGCGAAGATGCGGGACACACCCGAGAGCACACCGGCCGCGACAGCCTCGATCGCGCCACCGGGCATAAGTTCCTCGGCCGGCTGGAAGATCAGCCGAACCGCCACCGGCAATTCGGGCGCCGAGACCAGGGCCCGGGCCGCCCCCAGCAGCATCGCGGTGTGCGCGTCGTGACCGCACGCGTGGGTGACGCCGGACACCACCGAGGCGTACGGCGCCCCCGTGCGCTCGACCATCGGCAGAGCGTCGATGTCGGCGCGTAACGCGATGCGGGGCGCATGCTCGGGCCCGAAGTCACAGATCAGACCGGTGCCGCCGGGCAGCACCTTGGGGTTGAGACCCGCCTCGACGAGCCGGTCGGCGACGAACTGGGTGGTGGCGAACTCGCTGAAACCCAGTTCCGGGTTGCGGTGGAAATGCCGGCGCCAGGCCACCACATCGTCGTAGTTGGCGGCCAGCCACGACTCGGCTGCGTCGGCCAGGGGCATCCTGGCAGTCTAGGCTGCCGCGCCGCGGCATCCAGCGGGCCTCAGCGCGGCCCGAACTGGCGGTCGCCGGCGTCACCGAGCCCGGGCACGATGTAGGCCGCGCTGTTGAGACCGTCGTCCACCGCGGCGGTGAACAGCCGCGCCCGGGGGGCCACCCGCTCCAGCGCCGCGACGCCCTCCGGCGCGCACACCACGCACACCACCGTGATGTCCACCGCGCCGCGGGCCTGCAGCAACTCAAGGGTGTGGACCATCGATCCGCCGGTCGCCAGCATCGGGTCGAGCACAACGACCGGTAGGGCGCTCAGATCCGGCGGCAGCGACTCCAGGTAGGGCATCGGCCGGTGGGTGCTCTCGTCGCGGGCGACCCCGACGAAACCCACCCTGGCTTCGGGAATCAGGGCGTGCGCCTGCTCCACCATGCCCAGGCCCGCCCGCAGCACCGGCACGAGCAGGGGCGGGGTGGCCAGCCGTGAGCCGATGGTGTCGGCGACCGGCGTGCGCACGGCGACCTCCTCGCGGGGCGCGTCCCGGGTGGCTTCGTAGACGAGCATCAGCGTGAGGTCGCGCAGCGCGGCGCGAAACGCGGCGTTGTCGGTGCGCGCGTCGCGCAGAGTGGTCAACCGGGCCGCGGCCAGCGGATGGTCGACGACGCACACGTCCATGGCCCCAAACTGTAGGTCGTTAGGCTGTCCGGCATGGCCGCACAGCTCGTACCCATTCGCCTCAGCGTCACCGCAGGTGACCTCTACACGTTGTGGGCTCCCCGCTGGCGGGAGGCCGGGGATGACTGGGAGGGGTTCCTGGGCAGGGGCGACGACCTCTACGCCTTCACATCGGTGGCCGACCTGGCGGCCTTCGTCCAGTCGGACACCGAGAACGACCTCAGCGACCACCCGGGCTGGAAGAAGCTGGTCGCCGCGAACGCGCACAAGCTGGAGCCCGCCGACGACCGGCAGGCCGACCTCATCGCCGTGGAGGACCTGCTGGCCGAGAAACCCACCGCGGAGTCGGTCGCCTCGCTGGCCACGGCCCTGACCGTCGCCGCGTCCATCGGGTCGGTGTGCGAGCTGCCCCCGGTCACCCGGTTCTTCAACGGCAACCCCAGCCTCGGCCTGGTGTCCGGCGGGATCGACCAGTTCACCGGCCGGGCCGGCAAGAAGCGCTGGAACATCGTCGGCGAGGTGATCGCCCGGAGCTGGAAGGACGTGATCGCCGCGATCGACGAGGTGATCACCACGCCCGACGTCGACGCGCGCGCCGCCGCGCGGGCCACTGCCGAGCTGGAAGAGCCCTACGAGGACGACGAGGAGCTGGATGTCGTCGCGGCGGCGGCGGCCGGCTCGGACTCCGACTCCGACGACGATTCCGAGGACGCCGCGATCGCCAACCGCGCCGAGCGGATGGTGCTCGGCGGGGACGAGGACTTCTGGGAGCATGTCGGTATCGACCCGGTTCGGGTGATGTCCGGCGAGGGAACTCTCTACACGTTGCGCTGCTACTTCGACGAGAAGCCGATCTTCCTGGGCCGCAACGGGCGGGTCAGCGTGTTCGGATCCGAGCGGTCGCTGGCCCGGTACCTGGCCGACGAGCACGACCACGACCTGGCGGATCTGAGCACCTACGACGACATCCGCACGGCCGCGACCGACGGCTCGCTGAAGGTCGACGTCACCGATGAGAACGTCTACGTGCTCACCGGGCTGGCCGACGACATCGCGGAGGGACCCGACGCGCTCGACCGTGACCAACTGGCGCTGGCCGTGGAGTTCATGCGGGACGTCGGCGATTTCTCCGAGGACGACGTGGTCGAGACGATGCTGGCCCGCGACACCGCGCTGGGCAGACTCGTCGGCTACGTGCTGGACCCCGAGTCCGGCGGCCGCCCCGGCCCGCCCTACGCGGCGGCGGCCAAGGAGTGGGAAGAGCTCGAGGCATACGTGCAGTCTCGGCTCCGGCGCGAGTAGCGCCGAAGCCGGCGACTTGTCGGTGGGCGCCGCTACTGTCGAATGTATGTTCGATTACCGATTGAGCACCCACTTCGAGCCCGCCGACACGGCCGAGTCGCGGGCCACGCTGTGGGAGATCGCCGCGGCCACCCGCGACGAGAACCGCGCGGCCGCCCGGCGGCTGACGGCGATCGGGAAACTGTTCGAGATGCGCCGCGCCGAATGCGGCGAGACCGCGGACTGGGCCGTCGACACCTGGGCGGTCGTGGGCGCGGAGGTGGCCGCCGCACTGCGCGTCAGCCTCGGCAAAGCCGGCAGCTATATGCACTACGCGCAGGCCATGCAGCGACTGCCCGCCGTCAGCGAGGTGTTCGCCGACGGTGCGATCGACATGCACGTTTTCCAGACCGTCGTCTACCGCACCGCGCTGATCACCGATGAGGACGTGATGGCCGAGGTGGATCGCCGCATCGCCGAACGCACTGCACGGTGGCCGTCGATGACCCGCGGGCGCCTGGCCCGCGAGATCGACCGCATCGTCTCCAAGCGCGACCCCGAGGCGGTGCGCCGGGAACGCGAACGCACCCGCGATCGCGACGTCACCATCTGGGAGCCCGCCGACGGTACCGCCGACCTCTCCGGACGACTCTTCGCCACCGACGCCCACCTTCTCGACAAACGACTCGACGCGCTGGCCGCCACGGTGTGCGACGACGACCCGAGGACGCTGCCTCAGCGCCGCGCCGACGCCCTCGGCGCCCTGGCAGCCGGAGCCGACCGGCTCAGCTGCCGCTGCGGGGGCACCGCCTGCGCGGCCGCCGCACCAACCGGACCCGCATCCGCGTCCACGGGAGTCGTCATCCATGTGGTGGCCGAGAGGGCGGCCCTCGACGGCAACTCCGAGCAGCCCGGGTACCTGCTGGGGGCCGACGCCCTGATCCCCGCTGAGGTCCTGCGCGACATCGCGCCGCTGGCCGAGCAGCGCCCCCTGCGCGAGCCGGTCGACGGCGTAGCCGAGAAGGGCTACCGGCCCTCGCAGTCGCTGATCGATTTCGTCCGGGCCCGCGACCTGACCTGCCGAGCGCCCGGATGCGACCAGCCCGCCATCGACTGCGACGTGGACCACACCGTGCCGCATAGCCGCGGTGGCTCTACGCACGCGTCAAACCTGAAGTGCCTCTGCCGTTTTCATCATCTTGTCAAAACTTTCTGGGGTTGGCGCGACCGGCAACTGCCGGATGGCACGGTGATCTGGACCCTGCCCGACGCTCAGACCTACATCACCACACCGGGCAGCGCTGTGCTGTTCCCCACCCTGCTGGCCCCGACGGTGGGCCCACCGACTCCTCCGGTCTGCCCACCGAGCGGCGAGCGCTCCTTGAAGATGCCGCGGCGCAAGTTCAGCCGCGTCCGCAACCGGGCCCGCTACATCGCCGCGGAACGGGCCCGCAACCGCCAGGAGGTCGAGGCCTCGCGACCGCCGGAGAAACCTGCGACGCCCGAGCAGCCCGGCGACGATCCGCCGCCCTTCTAGCCCGCCAGTTCGGCGTAGCGCGGCTTGATGATGTCGTTGATGATCGCCAGCCGCTCGTCGAAGTGGAGGAACGCCGACTTCATCGCGTTGACGGTGAACCACTCGAGGTCCCGCAGGCCGTAGCCGAAGGTATCGGCAAGCCTGTGCATCTCGCGGCTCATGCTCGTGTCGCTCATCAGCCGGTTGTCGGTGTTCACGGTGACCCGGAAACGCAGCCGGGCAAGCAGGTCGAAAGGGTGCTTGTCCAGACTCGGCACCGCGCCGGTCTGCACGTTGGAGCTCGGGCACAGCTCCAGCGGGATGCGCTTGTCGCGGACGATCGCGGCCAGCCGGCCCAGGCGTACCGCATCGCCGGAGCCCTCGATGTCATCGACGATGCGCACGCCGTGCCCGAGCCGGTCGGCGCCGCAGAACGCCAGCGCCTCGTGGATCGAGGCCAGCCCGAAGGCCTCGCCGGCGTGGATGGTGAACCGGGCGTTGTTTGCCCGCATGTACTCGAACGCATCCAGGTGACGCGACGGCGGATGGCCGGCCTCGGCGCCGGCGATGTCGAATCCCACCACGCCCCGGTCGCGGAACCGGATCGCCAGCTCGGCGATGGCCCGCGACCGCGCGGCGTGACGCATGGCGGTCACCAGGCAGCGCACCACGATCCGTCTGCCCTCGGCGGCCGCGGCCTGCTCGCCGTCGGCGAACCCGGCCAGCACCGCCTCGACCACCTCATCGAGCACCAGCCCGCCGGCCAGGTGCAGTTCCGGGGCGAAGCGGACCTCGGCGTAGACGACGTTGTCGGCGGCCAGGTCGGCCACGCATTCCCGGGCCACCCGGTACAGGGCGTCGGGCGTCTGCATGACCGCGACGGTGTGGGCGAAGGGCTCCAGGTAGCGGACCAGTGACCCGCTGTGGGCAGCGGTACGAAACCAGGCCGCCAGGTCCGCCTCGTCGGTGCTGGGCAGACCCTGATAGCCGATCTGGTCAGCGATATCGATCACAGTCGCCGGCCGCAGCCCGCCGTCGAGATGGTCGTGCAGCAGGGCCTTCGGGGCGCGCTGGATCATCTCCAGGGTCAGCGGTGTGCCCATCGCCATCCATTCGTCATCATCTGAGCGCCCCAACCGGGCTAGAGTCCAAACTAGGCGAGTCCACCGCAACCCCCGTGTTGGAGGACACCAATGAGTACAGCCGTAGAGGCGGCGCCCCGGCGGCGCCGGACGTTCTATCGCGGCGACCCCGGCATGTGGTCCTGGGTGCTGCACCGCATTACCGGCGCCACGCTGTTCTTCTTCCTGTTCGTCCACGTCCTGGACACCGCGCTGGTCCGGGTCAGCCCCGAGGCCTACAACGCCGTGGTCGAGAGCTACAAGTCCCCGATCGTCGGTCTGATGGAGCTCGGCCTGGTGGCCTGCGTGCTGTTCCATGCGCTCAACGGCGTGCGGGTGATCCTGGTCGACTTCTGGTCGCAGGGTCCGCGCTACCAGCGGCAGATGCTCTGGGCGGTGGCGGCGGGCTGGCTGCTGCTGATGGTTCCCGCGACGGTCGTCATCGGCATGCACATGGCGGAGCGGTTCCTATGACCACCACTCCCCTCTCCCCGGGCGAGGGCCGGCTGGGCCCGCCCGCGCCGGTCATGGAGCGCGACTACGACCGCCCGGCCAGCCTGGACAACCCGCGGGCGCCGCGCCGCCGGGCCGGCACCCCCAACTTCGAGAAGTACGCCTGGCTGTTCATGCGCTTCTCCGGGGTGGTGCTGATCTTCCTGGTGATCGGCCACCTCTTCATCGGGCTGATGATGGAGAACGGGGTCTACCGGATCGACTTCAACTACATCGCCCAGCGCTGGGCCTCGCCCTTCTGGCAGATCTGGGACCTCTCGATGCTGTGGCTGGCCCAGCTGCACGGCGGCAACGGTCTGCGCACGATCATCGCCGACTACGCCCGCAAGGACAGCACCCGGTTCTGGCTCAACGCCCTGCTGGCGACCGCGATGATCCTGATCCTCCTGGTCGGCACGTACACGCTGGTCACCTTCGACCCGAACATCTAGGGAACCCACAGATGATCCATGAACACCGCTACGACGTCGTCATCGTCGGCGCCGGCGGCGCAGGCATGCGCGCCGCGGTGGAGGCCGGCCCGCGGGTGCGCACCGCGGTGCTGACCAAGCTCTACCCGACCCGCAGCCACACCGGCGCGGCCCAGGGCGGCATGTGCGCCGCGCTGGCCAACGTCGAAGAGGACAACTGGGAGTGGCACACCTTCGACACCGTCAAGGGCGGGGACTACCTGGCCGACCAGGACGCCGTCGAGATCATGTGCCGCGAGGCCATCGACGCCGTGCTGGATCTGGAGAAGATGGGGATGCCGTTCAACCGCACCCCGGAGGGCCGCATCGACCAGCGGCGCTTCGGCGGGCACACCCGCGACCACGGGAAGGCCCCGGTGCGCCGGGCCTGCTACGCCGCCGACCGCACCGGCCACATGATCCTGCAGACCCTCTACCAGAACTGCGTCAAGCACGACGTGAAGTTCTTCAACGAGTTCTACGCCCTCGATCTGGTGCTCTCCGAGACCGCCCGCGGGCCGGTGGCCACCGGAGTGGTCGCCTACGAACTGGCCACCGGCGACATCCACGTCTTCCGGGCCAAGGCGATCGTGCTGGCCACCGGCGGCTCGGGCCGGATGTACAAGACCACCTCCAACGCCCACACGCTGACCGGTGACGGGCTGGGCATCGTCTTCCGCAAGGGACTGCCCCTGGAGGACATGGAGTTCCACCAGTTCCATCCCACCGGCCTGGCGGGTCTGGGAATCCTGATCTCCGAGGCCGTCCGCGGAGAGGGCGGCCGGCTGCTCAACGGCGAGGGCGAGCGGTTCATGGAGCGCTACGCGCCGACCATCGTCGATCTCGCCCCGCGCGACATCGTCGCCCGCTCGATGGTCCTGGAGGTCCTGGAGGGACGCGGTGCGGGCCCGCACAAGGACTACGTCTACATCGACGTGCGCCACCTCGGCGAGGATGTGCTGGAGGCCAAGCTTCCCGACATCACCGAGTTCTCCCGCACCTACCTCGGTGTGGACCCGGTCACCGAACTCGTTCCGGTCTACCCGACCTGCCACTACGTGATGGGCGGCATCCCGACCACGGTGATCGGTGAGGTACTGCGCGACAACACCACGGTCGTCCCCGGGCTCTACGCGGCCGGCGAGTGCGCCTGCGTCTCGGTGCACGGCGCCAACCGGCTGGGCACCAACTCGCTGCTGGACATCAACGTCTTCGGCCGCCGCGCCGGACTCGCCGCCGCCTACTACGCGCTGGGCAACCCGTTCGTCGAGATGCCACCCGAACCGGCGGCCATGGTGGTCGACTGGGTGGCCAACATCCTCTCCGAACACGGCAATGAGCGGGTGGCCGACATCCGCGGTGAACTGCAGCAGTCGATGGACAACAACGCGGCTGTCTTCCGCACCGAGGAGACCCTCAAGCAGGCGCTCACCGACATCCACGCGCTCAAGGAGCGCTACTCGCGAATCACCGTGCATGACAAGGGCAAGCGCTACAACAGCGACCTGCTGGAGGCCATCGAACTCGGGTTCCTGCTGGAACTTGCCGAGGTCACCGTGGCCGGGGCGCTGAACCGCAAGGAGTCGCGCGGTGGCCACGCGCGCGAGGACTACCCCAACCGCGACGACACCAACTACATGCGCCACACCATGGCCTACAAGGAGGGAGCGGACCTCCTCAGCGATGTCCGGCTGGACTACAAGCCGGTGGTGCAGACCCGCTACGAGCCGATGGAGCGTAAATACTAGCCATGATCGAGTACTAGCCATGACCGCCACAGTCGCGACGCAGGACCCGCCGCTGCCGCCCGTGCCCGAGGGTTCGGTGATGGTGACGCTGAAGATCGCCCGGTTCAATCCCGAGGACCCCGACGCGTTCGCCGACTCCGGGGGCTGGCAGAGCTTCCGGGTGCCGTGCCTGCCCAGCGACCGGCTGCTCAACCTGCTGATCTACGTCAAGAGCTACCTGGACGGCACGCTGACCTTCCGCCGCTCCTGCGCGCACGGCGTGTGCGGTTCGGACGCGATGCGGATCAACGGCATCAACCGGCTGGCGTGCAAGGTGCTGATGCGCGACCTGCTGCCGCGCAAGGCGGGCAAGCCGCTGACGGTGACCATCGAACCGATCCGCGGGCTGCCGGTGGAGAAGGACCTCGTCGTCGACATGGAGCCGTTCTTCGACGCCTACCGCGCGGTCAAGCCGTATCTGATCACCACCGGCAACCCGCCTACCCGGGAACGCATCCAGAGCCCCACCGACCGGGAGCGCTACGACGACACCACCAAGTGCATCCTGTGCGCCTGCTGCACCACCAGTTGCCCGGTGTTCTGGAACGAGGGCAGTTACTTCGGCCCGGCGGCGATCGTCAACGCCCACCGGTTCATCTTCGACAGCCGCGACGAGGGTGCCGCCGAACGGCTGGAGATCCTCAACGAGATCGACGGGGTGTGGCGCTGCCGCACCACGTTCAACTGCACCGAGGCCTGCCCGCGCGGTATCGAGGTCACCAAAGCGATCCAGGAGGTCAAGCGCGCGCTGATGTTCGCGCGCTAGTCCGGCCGCCGTACCGTACTCTGCTCACGGTCACCATGGGGCAGGAGCACCGATGAGCAAAGGCGAAGCAACTTTCGCGGCAGGCGGTTCAGTCGACAGCAAGGGCCTCAAGGGCGGTGCGCTCGGGCTGGTGTCGAGCATCGTGGTCGGCATGGCCTCCACCGCGCCGGCCTACTCGCTGGCCGCCAGCCTGGGTCTGGTGGTCGCCACCGGTGGCGTCATCCTCGCCGGAGTCAAGGCGCCGGCGATCCTGCTGCTGGCCTTCATCCCGATGTACATGATCGCGGTGGCCTACCAGGAGCTGAACAAAGCCGAACCGGACTGCGGCACCACCTTCACCTGGTCCACCCGGGCGTTCGGTCCGCTGGTGGGCTGGCTGGGCGGCTGGGGCATCATCGCCGCCGACGTCATCGTGATGGCCAACCTCGCCCAGATCGCCGGGGCCTACTCGTTCACGTTCGTCGGCGGGCTGGGCTGGACCTCGGTGGCCGACCTGGCCGACAGCACCCTCTGGTCGACCGTGGCCGGGGTCATCTGGATCGTGCTGATGACCTACATCTGCTACCGGGGCATCGAGGTCTCGGCGCGCATCCAGTACGGGCTGCTGGCCACCGAACTGGTGGTGCTGGTGGCCTTCGCGGTGGTCGCGCTGGTCAAGGTCTACACCAACACCGCCGAGCCGTACTCCATCAAGCCCTCACTGGACTGGTTCTGGCCGGCCGGGCTGGACTTCTCCACCGTGATCGCCCCGACCGTGCTGGCCGCGATCTTCATCTACTGGGGCTGGGACACCGCGGTCGCGTGCAACGAGGAGTCCGACGACCCCGGGCGCACCCCCGGGCGCGCGGCGGTGATCTCGACCTTCCTGCTGCTGGCCACCTACGCGCTGGTCGCGGTCGCGGCGATCGCCTTCGCCGGGGTGGGCCAGGAGGGCGTCGGACTGGGCAACGAGGACAACGCCGACGACGTCTTCGCCGCGATCGGACCCGACCTGTTCGGCGACAGCCTGCTGGGCAAGATCGGCCTGCTGCTGCTGGCCGCGTCCATCCTCACCTCGGCGTCGGCCTCCACGCAGACCACGATCCTGCCGACCGCGCGCACCACGCTGTCGATGGGTGTCTACAAGGCGCTGCCGGGGTCCTTCGCCAAGATCCACCGCACCTATCTGACCCCGAGCGTCTCCACGATCACCATGGGTGCGGTGTCGATCCTGTTCTACGTGCTGTTCACCCTGGTCAGCCCGAACCTGTTGTCGGCGCTGATCGGCTCGGTCGGCCTGATGATCGCGTTCTACTACGGCATGACCGGCTTCGCGTGCGTGTGGTTTTACCGCAAGGACCTCACCAAGACGGTCCGAGACCTGGTGATGCGGGGGCTGATCCCGCTGTCCGGTGGGCTGATCCTGGCCGCGGTGTTCGTCTACGGGCTGATCCAGTACGCCAAGCCGGACTGGCTGGTCGACGACGCGGGCAACAACGTCACCATCTTCGGCTGGGGCGCGGTGGCGGTGGTCGGCATCGGCGGGCTGCTGATCGGTGTCGTGGTGATGATCGCCTGGTGGATCGCCTCGCCGGACTTCTTCCACGGCCTGACCCTGTCGCGGCGGTCCAGCGCAGATCTGATACTCGAGCCGGCGGTCAAGGTGCCCACCCTCGGCCTGCCCGACTCCGGCGACATGCCGACGGTGATCTCGCCCGATCTGTCCAACCTGCCGCCGGGTGAGACGGCCATCGACCCCGAAACCGGGGTGGAGTTCACCAAAAACCCCGACGAGTAGGTCTCAGCGGAGCTTGAAAATGGTTCGGTGCCAGTCTTTTTCAGCCGACGCGGTGATGTCGCTCATGACGTGCTTGATGGTCAGGTACTCCTCGAACGAGTAGTCGGACATGTCCTTGCCGAACCCGGAGGCGCCGAACCCGCCGTGCGGCATCTCGCTGATGATCGGGATGTGGTCGTTGATCCACACGCAGCCCGCCCTGATCTCCCGCGACGCGCGCTGCGCGCGGTAGACGTCGCGGGTCCAGGCCGAAGCCGCCAGTCCGTAGTCGGTGTCGTTGGCCTGCCGCAGCGCGTCGTCATCGCCGTCGTGGCGGCGCACGGTCAGCACCGGCCCGAAGATCTCGTCGCGGTAGGCCTCCGAGTCCTCGGCGACGTCGGCGAGCAGCGTGGGCAGGTAGTACGAGCCGGGCAGCTCCGGCGCGGACCCGCCGATGATCAGCCGGGCGCCCTGATCGGGTGCGCGGGAGACGATCCCGGCCACTTTGTCGCGGTGCGCCGTCGTGATCAGCGGCCCCAGGTCGGTGTCGGGGTCCTGCGGGTCGCCGACGACGACCTTGCCCATCAGGTCGGCCACCCCGGCGACGAAGTCGTCGTAGAGGTTGGTGGCCACGATCGCCCGGGTGGCCGCCGTGCAGTCCTGGCCGGAGTTGATCAGCGATCCGGCCACCGCGCCGTGCACGGCCGCCTCCAGGTCGGCGTCGTCGAACACCACGAACGGCGCCTTGCCGCCGAGCTCGAGCTGGGTGCGGTGGCCGTGCGCGGCCGCGGCCGCCATCACCCGCCGCCCCACCGCGCTCGAGCCGGTGAAGGTCACCACGTCGACGTCGCGGTGACCGGCCAGCGCCGCGCCCACGTCGGCACCGGCCCCGGTCACCACGTTGAGCACCCCGTCGGGAAGACCCGCCTCCGACGCCAGCCGGGCCAGGGTCAGCGTGGTCAGCGGAGTGATCTCGGCCGGTTTGATCACCACCGCGCAGCCGGCGGCCAGCGCGGGGATCACCTTCCACACCGCCATCTGCAGCGGGTAGTTCCACGGCGTGATGGTGGCGACCACGCCGGCCGCCTCGCGGCGGATCGAGGAGGTGTGGTCTGCGGAGTACTCCGCGCTGGCCTTGCCCTCCAGATGGCGCGCCGCCCCGGCGAAGAACGCGATGTTGTCGATGCTGCCCGGCACGTCGAACTCGGTCGCCAGGCGCACCGGCTTGCCGGTCTGACTGACCTCCTCGGCGATGATCTGCTCGGCGTGCGTCTCGACCAGTTCGGCCAGCGTCGCCAGGACCGCCGAGCGGGCGCCCGGCGTGGCCCCCGCCCAGCCCGGCAGCGCCGCGCGGGCCGAGGCGACCGCGATGTCGACGTCGGCGGGCTGGGCCATCGCGAACTCGGCCACCACCGACCCGTCGGCGGGGTTAACCACCTGGTGTCTGCCGCCGCCGGTGACCACCGCCGCACCGTCGATCCAGCTACTCGCAATCACGGGCCAATGCTACGTTTTCCGGCCGCTTCGACCAGCTGAACGGTCAATTTCCTCGGCCCGCGTTGCTCTTGGCGACGGATTCCGTGCACAATCGGTGTGTGCCCTCCCATCTCGATGACATGTCCAAGGCCATCATCGAAAACCTGCAGTCCGACGGACGTCGCTCCTACGCGGGCATCGGGCAGGCGGTCGGGCTCTCCGAGGCGGCGGTGCGCCAGCGGGTCGCGCGGCTGGTCGACAACGGCGTCATGCAGATCGTGGCGGTCACCGATCCGATGCAGCTGGGCTTCGCCCGGCAGGCGATGATCGGAATCCGGTGCCAGGGTGACGCCACCCGGGTGGCCGAGAAGCTGGCCAAGGTGGCCTCCGTGGACTACGTCGTGCTGACCGCGGGCAGCTTCGACATCATCGTCGAGGTGGTGTGCGCGGACGACACCGAACTGCTCGAGTTGCTCAACACCGAGATCCGCGCCGTACCCGGCGTGCTCTCCACCGAAACACTGGTCTATCTCAAACTCGTTAAACAGCAATACAATTGGGGCACACGATGACAATTGACGCACCGCTTCAGGACATCACCGCGGAGCTGGACGCCAAAGCCGAACGCCACCTGTGGGGTCACTTCGCCCGGCACGGTCGGGGTATCGCCCCGCCCATCATCAGCCGCGGCGAAGGCGTCTACATCTACGACAGCTACGGCAAGCGCTACTTCGACGGCCTGTCGGGATTGTTCACCGTGCAGCTCGGGCACGGTCGCAAGGAACTCGCCGAGGCCGCCGCCAAGCAGGCCGAGATCCTCGAGTTCTTCCCGGTCTGGTCCTACGCCACCCCGCCGGTGATCGAGCTGGCCGAGCGGCTGGCGCACTACGCACCGGGCGACCTCAACCGGGTGTTCTTCACCACCGGGGGCGGCGAGGCCGTGGAAAGTGCCTGGAAGCTGGCCAAGCAGTACTTCAAGCTCACCGGCAAGCCCGGGAAGTACAAGGTCATCTCCCGCGCCATCGCCTATCACGGAACCCCGCAGGGCGCGCTGTCGATCACCGGCCTGCCGGACTTCAAGAAACCGTTCGAGCCGCTGACGCCGGGCGGATTCCGGGTGCCCAACACCAACTTCTACCGCGCGCCCGCGCCGTACGACACCGACGCCAAGGCCTGGGGGCAGTACTGCGCCGACCGGATCGCCGAGGCCATCGAGTTCGAGGGACCCGACACCGTGTGCGCGGTGTTCCTCGAACCCGTGCAGAACGCCGGCGGCTGCTTCCCGCCGCCCCCGGGATACTTCGACCGGGTGCGCGAGATCTGCGACGAGTACGACGTGCTGCTGGTCTCCGACGAGGTGATCTGCGCGTTCGGCCGGATCGGCTCGATGTTCGCCTGCGAGGACTTCGGCTACCAGCCCGACATCATCACCTGCGCCAAGGGCATGAGCTCGGGCTACTCCCCGATCGGCGCGATGATCGCGACCGACCGGCTCTTCGAGCCGTTCAACGACGGCAAGACCATGTTCGGGCACGGCTACACCTTCGGCGGGCACCCGGTCTCGGCCGCGGTCGCGCTGGCCAACCTCGACATCTTCGAGCGCGAGGGGATCAACGAGCACGTCAAGACCAACGCGCCGATCTTCCGGTCCACCCTTGAGCAGCTCCAGGAGCTGCCGATCGTCGGCGACGTGCGCGGCGAGGGCTTCTTCTACGGCATCGAACTGGTCAAGGACCGCGATACCCGGGAGACCTTCGACGACGAGGAGAGCGAGCGGCTGCTGCGCGGATTCCTCTCGGTCGCCCTGTTCGAGGCCGGGCTGTACTGCCGCGCCGACGACCGCGGCGACCCGGTCGTCCAGCTGGCTCCGCCGCTGATCAGCGGGCCGGCGGAGTTCAACGAGATCTACCGGATCCTGCACCGGGTGCTCGGCGAGGCCAGCCGACTGCTCTGACGCCGGCCCCGCGCGGCTCCCCGATTTCATCGCCGATGTCGCCTAACCTGCCTGTCGATGACCACATCGACCCTGTGGCGCCCGGCCAGGCCGATCACGGCGATGGCCGCGGTCCTGCTGACGGCGGCCTGGCCGGCGGTGGCCCCGGCCTGGGCGGAGGAGAACTGCCCCTACCGGGTCTCCACTCCCCCGGCGGTCGACGCCTCGGAGGTGCCGAGAGCCGGTGACCCGCCGCAGCCGCTGCCGGTACCGGCGACGCCGGTCGGGGGTGAGGCGCTGGCCGGATGCGGGGTGATCGTCGCGGCCGGAACCCCGCCGGTTCCCGCCGACGTGTCGGCCGAGTCGTGGCTGATCGCCGACCTGGACACCGGCGACGTCATCGCCGCCCGCGACCCGCACGGCCGGCACCGCCCGGCCAGCCTGATCAAGGTGCTCACCGCGATGCAGGCCATCAAGGAACTTCCGCTCAACCGGATCGTGCCGGGCACCCAGGACGACGCCAACGTCGAGGGCACCAAGGTCGGCGTCGATGCCGACGGCCGCTACACCATCAACGACCTGCTGCACGGCCTGCTGATGTACTCCGGCAACGACGCCGCGCACGCGCTGGCCGTTCAGCTCGGCGGCATGGAGCTCGCGCTGGGCAAGATCAACGCGCTGGCGGGCAAGCTCGGCGGGCGCGACACCCGGGCGGCCACCCCGTCGGGTCTGGACGGCCCGGGCATGAGCACCTCGGCCTACGACATGGGCCTGTTCTACCGCTACGCGTACAACGACCCGATCTTCGCCGACATCGTGCGCACCCGGACCTACGATTTCCCGGACGCTCCGGGACAACCGCCCTACCCGGTGGAGAACGACAACAAGCTGCTCTACAACTATCCGGGCGCACTCGGGGGCAAGACCGGCTACACCGACGACGCCGGGCAGACGTTCGTCGGCGCCGCCCAGCGTGACGGCCGGCGCCTGATGGTGGTGCTGCTGCGCGGCACCCGCCAGCCCATCGCCCCGTGGGAGCAGGCCGCCCGGCTGCTCGACTACGGGTTCGCCACCCCGCCGGGCACCACGATCGGCACGCTGATCGAACCCGACCCGTCGTTGCTGCCGCCCAAACCCGATGCCGGGCCGGCCACGGCCATTCCCGTGCTGACCGCCGACGCCCTGCCGATCCGGATCGGGGTGGCGGTGATCGGCACCGGCGTGATCTTCAGCCTGATCATGGGCGCGCGCTCGCTCAATCGCCGTCCTCAGCAGGCTCGCTAGCCGCCCACGCCGCGGCGAACAGGATCAGCCGCGCGGTCACGTAGGCGAAGACCATCAGCCCCAGCACCGGACCGAAGGTGACCCCGGCCGGTCCGTGCATGACCAGGCGCAGGTACAGCGAGCCCAGTT
>VEQY01000024.1 GCA_018882965.1 Mycobacterium sp.
CGGGGTGGAACTCCCCGGCCATCGAATCCACCACCTGTCCGGCCATCTTCAGTTCGGCAGGTTTCACCTCGACCTTGCCGTCGAGTGCCGGGAAGTCGGGGTCGCGGATCTCGTCGGGCCACAGCAGGGTGTGCACCACCATCACCCCGCGCGTCCCCCCGCGCTTGCCGAAGTCCTTGACCCGCAGCGCGGCCAGCCGCGTCTTGTTGCGCAACGCGAAGTACACGATCGCGACCCGCTCGGTCTCGGCGAGTGCCTGGGCAAGCAGCACATAGGATTTCGCCGACTTGGCGTCGGGTTCCAGAAAGTAGCTGCGGTCATACATCAGCGGGTCGATCTCGGTGGCCGGGACGAACTCGAGCACCTCGATCTCGTGGCTGCGCTCCTCGGGCAGGGTGGCGAGATCCTCGTCGGTGATGACCACCAGTCGGCCGTCCTCGGCGGTGTAGGCCTTGGCGATGTCGCTGTAGTCGACGACCTCCCCGCACTCCTCACACACCCGCTGGTAGCGGATGCGGCCGTGGTCGGCGGCGTGCACCTGATGGAACTTCAGGTCGTGGTCCTCGGTGGCGCTGTACACCTTGACCGGCACGTTGACCAGTCCGAAGGCGATCGAGCCCTTCCAGATGGCGCGCATGCAGACCGCGGATCAGATCGCCGGGGCGGACCCGGGGGTCAGGCCCAGGGGTGTCCCGGGGTTGGCCCCGGGAGCGTCGCCGGCGAAGGGAACGGTCGGATCCGGCAGGCACTCCCCGGCGACGGGCATCTGCCCGGCGGTGCAGTACGGCTCGAGGTCCTGCGGGTCGGCGATGGCGCGCGGAGCCTGCGGGCCGACGAGTGCCGCGCCGCTCAGCGCCGCGGCCGCGGTGAGACCGGCCAGGAGTCGTCGCATTGGATCAGGCTAGCAGCGGGTAATACCTTGAGGTCGTGATCGAGGAGTGGCCCCCGGGGGACGAGAGCGGACCCCGGGTGCGGCTGACCAACGCCGACAAGGTGCTCTACCCCGCGACCGGCACCACCAAGGCGGACGTCTTCTCCTACTACACGAGCATCGCGGCGGTGATGCTGCCGCACATCGCCGGCCGCCCGGCGACCCGGCTGCGTTGGCCCGACGGCGTCGGTGCGCCGTCCTTCTTCGAGAAGGCGCTCGCTGCATCGGCTCCGGCCTGGCTGCACCGCGCGACGGTGACCCACCGTTCCGGCGCCACGGTCTATCCGATCATCGACTCCGCCACCGCACTGGCCTGGATCGCCCAGCAGGCCGCGCTGGAAGTCCATGTGCCGCAATGGCGTTTCACCACCGCGGGAACACCCGGGCCCGCCAACCGGCTGGTGTTCGACCTCGACCCGGGACCCGGGGTGAGCATGGCGCAACTCTGCGAGGTGGCGCTTGCGGTGCGGGCGATGACAGACGACATCGGGCTGCCGCTCTTCCCGGTGACCAGCGGCAGCAAAGGGGTGCACCTCTACGCGCCGCTGGCTGAGGTGTCCAGCGACGGCGCAGCCGTGCTCGCCCGCCGGGTCGCCGAGCAGCTCCAGCAGAGCATGCCGACCCTGGTCACCGCCGTGATGGCCAAGAAGCTGCGGAGCGGTCGGGTGTTCGTGGACTGGAGCCAGAACAACGCGGCAAAGACGACCGTCGCGCCCTACTCGCTGCGGGGCCGCGACGCTCCCACCGTCGCCGCACCGCGCACCTGGCAGGAGATGACCGATCCGGACCTCGCGCAGTTGCGGTTCGACGAGGTGCTCGCCCGGGTGGCGCGGCACGGCGATCTGCTCGCCGGTCTCGACGCCGATCGGCTGGACACCTACCGCCGCAAGCGCAACCCGGCCCGCACACCCGAACCGGTTCCCCCGGCCGCGCCCGAGCCCGGGGCGGGCCGGCGCTTCGTCATCCAGGAGCACCACGCCCGCCGGCTGCACTACGACTTCCGGCTTGAGCACGACGGCGTCCTGGTCTCCTGGGCGGTGCCCAAGAACCTGCCCGAGACCGCTGCCGTCAACCGGCTGGCGGTGCGCACCGAGGACCACCCGGTTGAGTACGCCACCTTCGAGGGCACCATTCCGCGCGGGGAGTACGGCGCCGGGACGGTCAGCATCTGGGACTCCGGCACCTACCGGGCGGAGAAGTTCGACCTGGCCGGCGGGGAAGTGATCGCTGATCTGAGCGGGCGGCGTATCTCCGGGCGCTACGCGCTGATCCAGACCGACGGTGACCAGTGGCTCGCGCACCGGATGAAAGAGCAGCCCGTGCCCGACGTGCGCGACCTCGCGCCGATGCTGGCAACCCTGCGTTCGGTGGACAACCTCAGCGCGAAGCAGTACGCGTTCGAGGGCAAGTACGACGGCTACCGCATGCTCGTCGAGGCCGACCACGGCCGGCTGCGGCTGCAGTCGCGCAACGGCCGGGACGTCACCGGGGAGTTCGGACAACTCCAGCCGCTGGCCGAGATGCTCGCCGAGCACCGGGTCATCCTCGACGGGGAGGTTGTCGCCCTCGACGCCGACGGCGTGCCGAGCTTCAAGGAGATCCAGAACCGGGCCCGTGGCGCCCGGATCGAGTTCTGGGCCTTCGACATCCTCTACCTCGACGGCCGCTCGCTACTGCGGGTGCACTACCGCGATCGGCGCCGGCTGCTGGAAACCCTCGCGGCGGCAACGGGTCTGACCGTGCCGGCTCTGCTTGACGGGGACGGTGCGCAGGCGCTGGCTTATTCCCGCCAACGGCGCTGGGAGGGAGTGGTCGCCAAGAAGTGGGTGTCGACCTACCAGCCGGGCCGGCGATCGGCGGCGTGGATCAAGGACAAGAACTGGAACACCCAGGAGGTGGTGATCGGCGGCTGGCGGGCCGGCGAGGGCGGGCGTTCCGGTGTCATCGGCTCGCTGCTGCTGGGGATCCCCGACGGCGCGGCGCTGCGGTCCATCGGGCGGGTCGGCACGGGGTTCAGCGCACGCGAACTGGCGACGCTCACGACTGCGCTCGCCCCGCTGCGCACCGAGGAGTCGCCGTTCGACCCGCCGCTGTCACGCCAGGAGGCCCGCGGCGTCACCTACGTGCGGCCCGAACTCGTCGGGGAGGTGCGCTACGGCGAGATGACTTCGGACGGACGACTGCGTCACCCAAGTTGGCGCGGTCTGCGCGCGGACAAGTCGCCGGCCGACGTGGAGTTCAGCGATCACCCAGGAGCCGCTCGGGGTGGTGGTAGGCGTTGACGCCACCGACGAGGGGCAGGCGTGGCGGGGGTATCCATTCGGTGGTCCCGTCGGGCAGCTTTCGTGTCTGCCAGCCGTCTTTTGTGACGAGTCGGTTGTGCGGGCCGCAGCCGAGGACGAGGTCGTCGATGTCGGTGTTGCCGCCGTCGGCCCAGTCCCGGGTGGCGTGGTGGACCTGGCAGCCGTAACCGGGTACGGCGCAACCGGGGAAGGTGCACCCGCGGTCGCGCTCGTGCAGCACGATGCGCTGATCGGCTGAGGCGATGCGCTTGGTTCGCCCCAGCCACAGGGTGCGTCCGGAGATTCCGTCGAAGATGCGCAGGTAGTGGTAGGCGTGGGCGGCCATCCGGATCAGATCGGGCATGGGGAGCATGGTGGTGCCGCCGGTGTGCGCCAGTCCGGCCTTGGCGTGAAGGTCCTGGATGCTCGCTGAAACGATCACGGTGACCGGCAGGCCGTTGTGCCGGCCCAGTGTCGGGTTGCCGAGCTGGCTGCGCAGCAGTACCGAGAGGGCATCGTGCTGGCGTTGGGCGACACTGCGAGTGTCCGCGTCGGCCTGGGCCTGGCTCGGTTCGCCCTCGACGAGGGCCGTCTGATCGGCCGGGTTGGCCATGCCGGGCGCGGCGAATTTCGCCATCCAGGCTTCCAGTTCGGCGCGCAGTGCCGGCGTGGCCCACAGAACGACGCGGCTCATCCCGTTCGGCAGCTGACGCTCGAATCGCAGTCCGCGGCGCAACGCCCGGTCGGCGTCGCTGAAGGTCCCGTCCGGGTTGAGGATCAGCGCCAGTTTTCCGGCGAGGGTGGCGAGTTGGTCGGGGCGGAGGTCGCGGGCATGGCCGGCCAGGACGCCTTCGGCCCATTCCCGCTCGGCGAGGCTGACCGCGCAGGGCAGTTCGGCCAGGAACCGCTGGATGACCCGAACGTGGTCGGCGTCCAGATCGCCGGCCCGCCAGCCCGCGGCGGTCGCGTGGTGACGCGGCGGCAACGGCTCGCCGGCCAGGCTGATGCGGGGGATCAGCGGCTCGGCCATGGTCGCCCGGCGGCGGGCTGCGGCGGGGGTGATGCGCAGCCAGTCGGCGAGCACCTTGTGCGGGGCCCCGCCCAGTTCACTGATCTCCCGGCGGCCCACCTGCACGGCGATGTCACCACCGAGCACGGCCTGCCGCCGGGCCAGGGTCTCGCAGCGACCGGCCAGCCGGATCAGGTCGCCGGCGTCGAGAGCGGCCAGATCCACGTCCGCCAGCACGTCCAGTGCCGCGCTGATATCGGATAGCGCCGCCGACACCGCACTCGAAAACATGTTCGAATAATATCCCCGGGGACCGACATGATCACCCGCCCGACCAGCAGTTGGGGATGGAACTGGCGTTGTGGATAACCTAGCCGCGCGGTGCGGATCCCCGAAGGATCGGCCGCAGCGCCTCGAGCACGGCCGGATCCTCGATCGTCGAGGGCATCGGCTCGTCGCGTCCGTGGGCGATGCCGCGCATGGTCTTGCGCAGGATCTTGCCGGAGCGGGTCTTGGGCAGCGCCGGCACGACGTCGACCTGGCTGAAACAGGCGACCGGGCCGATCTCCTCGCGCACCGCGGCCACCAGGTCGTCGGCGAGCCCGTCGGCCAGCCCGCTCTCCCGCGCGCCGGCCTTGAGGACCACCAGCCCGCGCGGCACCTGGCCCTTGATCTCATCGGCCACCCCGATCACCGCGCACTCGGCGACTGCCGGGTGGGAGGCCAGCACCGCCTCGATCACCCCGGTGGACAGCCGGTGCCCGGCGACGTTGATGACGTCGTCGATGCGCCCCATCACGAACAGATAGCCGTCCTCGTCGAGGTGACCGCCGTCGCCGGTCAGGTAGTAGCCGGGATGCTCGCAGAGATAGGAGGCCTCGAAGCGCGCCTCATCACCCCACAGCGTCGGCAGCGTGCCCGGCGGCAGCGGCAGCCGGATGCAGATCGCCCCGTCCTCCCGGGCGGCGCAGGCGGAGCCGTCGGCGCGCAGGATGTGAACGTCATAACCGGGCATCGGCACGGTCGGCGAACCCGCCTTGATCGGGAGGTGCTGTACGCCCACCGGATTGGCGGCGATCGGCCAGCCGGTCTCGGTCTGCCACCAGTGGTCGACGACGGGGATCGACAGCTTCTGCGAGGCCCAGGTGTACGTGTCCGGGTCGAGTCGCTCGCCGGCCTGGAAGAGATACCGCAGCGCCGAGAGGTCGTAGCGTCCGATGTGCGAGCCGCCGGGGTCCTCCTTGCGGATCGCGCGCAGCGCGGTGGGCGCGGAGAACAGCACCTTGACCCGGTGTTCGGCGGCGACCCGCCAGAACGCACCGGGGTCGGGCGTGCCGACCGGCTTGCCCTCGTAGAGCACGGTGGTGGCCCCGGCCAGCAGCGGACCGTAAACGATGTAGGAGTGGCCGACCACCCAGCCCACGTCGGAGGCCGCCCAGAACACGTCGCCGGGCTCGATGTCATAGATGTGACGCATGCTCCACAGCAGCGCGACCGCGTGACCGCCGTTGTCGCGGACGATGCCCTTGGGCTTGCCGGTGGTGCCCGAGGTGTAGAGCACGTACAGCGGGTCGGTCGCGGCTACCGGAACCGGGTCGGCCGGCCGCGCGGCCGCCATCAGCTCCGTCCAGTCACAGTCGCGCCCGGCGGTCAGCTCGCAGCGGTGGCGGTCGCGCTGCACGATCACGCACGCGTCGGGCTGATGTGCCGCCAGCTCCAGGGCGTGGTCGAGCATCGGCTTGTACTCCACCACGCGGGTCGGCTCGATGCCGCAGGACGCCGAGACGATCACCGTCGGGCGCGCGTCGTCGATGCGGCTGGCCAGTTCGTGCGCGGCGAACCCGCCGAACACCACCGAGTGCACCGCACCCAGGCGGGCGCACGCCAGCATCGCGATCACCGCCTCCGGGATCATCGGCAGGTAGAGCACCACGCGGTCACCGGCCCCGACGCCCAGTTCGCGCAACACTCCGGCGAAAAGAGCTGTCTCAGCCAGTAATTCGCGGTAGGTGTAGACGCGCGTGGTGCCGGTGACGGGGGAGTCGTAGATCAGTGCGAGCTGGTCGCCGCGTTCGGGGATGTGCCGGTCCAGCGCGTTGGCGCAGGTGTTGAGTTCGGCGTCGGGGAACCAGCGGTAGAAGGGCGGCCGGTCGTCGTCGAGGATGCGCCGCGGTACCCGGGTCCAGTCCACCGCGCGCGCGGCGTCGGCCCAGAATGCCGCGGGGTCTGCCAGGCTGGCCTCGAACAGTTCGCGGTAGCCCACTCGCCTACACCTTGGCGATGACGTTTTCGGCGAACATCTCCAGGTTGCGGATCTTGTCGTCCAGTTTCTCGGTGTCCGGGCCGTTGATGTAGGGGATCCGGAAGCCGACGATGACGTCGGTGACGCCCTTGTCCTCGAGGCGTTTGATGCCGTCGGGGGTGTAGGCGTCCAGGGAGATCACGTGGATCTGGAAGTCCTTGCCCGCGGTGCCCTCTTCCTCGCGGTAGCGGTTGAGTTTGGTGAGCAGTTCGTCGAGGTCCTCGTTGCCGCCCCCGTGCATCCACCCGTCGTTGCGTGCGGCCCGGCGCAGTGCGGCGTCGGCGTGCCCGCCGATGAGGATCGGGATCGGCTTGGTGGGCGCGGGTGTCATCTTGGTCTTCGGGATGTCGAAGAACTCGCCGTGGTACTCGAAGTAATCCCCCGACGTCAGGCCGCGGATGATGTCGATGCACTCGTCCATCCGCTTGCCGCGCCGCGCGAACGGAACACCCATCAGCTCGTAGTCCTCCGGCCACGGGCTGGTGCCCACACCGAGGCCCACCCGGTTACCGATCAGCGCGGCCAGCGAACCGGCCTGCTTGGCCACCAGAGCTGGTGGGCGGATCGGCAGCTTGAGCACGAAGAAGTTGAAGTGCAGCCGCTCGGTGACCGCGCCGAGGGCGGCGGTGATCACGAAGGTCTCGATGAATGCCTTGCCGTCGAGGAACTCGCGGTTACCGTCGGCGGTGTAGGGGTACTTCGAGTCGGACTCGAAGGGGTAGGCCACGCTGTCGGGAATCGTCATCGCGTGGTAGCCGGCAGCGTCAGCGGCCTTGGCGAGAGGAATGTAGTAGCTCGGATCGGTCATCGCTTCGGCGTAGGTGAATCGCACGAAACGATCCTAGACGCACGCCGCGGGCCGCCGCCCGCCCGATCAGCTGCCTCCGTCGCCGCCCGTAGCCGGCTCCAGCGCGTCGCTCCAGACGGACTCCGCTCCGGAATGGCCGATGCGGTACACCTGCGCGGAGGTCGCCACGCCCACGCCGATCACCAGGACCGCCGAGATGAGCGAGAGGGCCTTGGAGCTGTTCCCGCGGCTGGAGCGGTGCTGCACGAACGCCAGCAGCACCGCCGCGACCAGCAGGGCGATGGAGAAGTAGATCATCGTCTCGCCGAGGTGCTCGTGCTTCTCCAGCAGCTCGGAATCCTCGACCCGGTTGTAGAGCCACTCGCCGGCCTCCGCGGTGATCGGGGTGAGCACCATGTTGGCGGACGCCAGTGCCAGGACCAGCCACACCAGTCGCTGGCGGGCGGCCGGCCAGATCGCACACAGGATCGCCAAACCCGCGGTGAGCGGAGCCAGCACCACGATGAAGTGGACCAGCAACGGGTGGGCGGGCAGACCGTTGATCATCGACATTGGGCAAATGCTACAAGGGACTTGCTCCCCTCCCGCGGTTCACCACGCACTGCCAGACTGGGCAACGTGGCGAACGTGCGCTGGGTGCTGCTGGGCGCGACGCTGGCCGCGCTCGTCGCAGGCGGCATCGCGTGGCTTGCCGACGCACCCCACGTCGCCCACGCCTGCTGGGTGGCCGGCACGCTGGCCGCGGTGATCCCGGCCGCCTGGTGGGTGATCGCCGGCTTGCGGGCCGGGAAGTTCGGCGTCGACGTCCTAGCCGTGCTCTCGCTGCTCGGTGCCCTGGCGGTGCGCGAGTACCTGGCCGGTGCGCTGATCGCGGTGATGCTCGCGACCGGCCAGGCGCTCGACGCCGCCGCCGAGCGCCGCGCGACCAAGGATCTGCGGGCGCTACTGGACCGCGTGCCCCGCACGGCGCGCCGCCGACACGGCGACGACATCGAGGTGGTCGAGCTGGACGCGATCGCGGTCGACGACGTGGTTCTGGTCGGCCCCGGCGAGGTGCTGCCGGTGGACGGCAGGGTGTCTTCGGCCTACGCCGTCATCGACGACTCGGCGCTGACCGGCGAGCCCCTGCAGGTGCGCTACGCCCAGGATGAGGCGGTGCGCAGCGGCAGCGTCAACGCCGGCGGCGGGTTCGAACTGCGCGCCTCGGCCACCGCCGAGGACAGCACCTACGCGGGCATCGTGCGACTGGCCAAGCAGGCCGCGGCGGAGTCCGCGCCGATCGTGCGCATCGCTGACCGGGTGGCGGCCTGGTTCGTCCCGCTGGCCCTGGCGGTCGCGGGCCTGGCCTGGCTGCTCAGCGGCTCGCCCGCCCGGGCGGTCGCGGTGCTGGTGGTGGCCACGCCGTGTCCGCTGCTGCTCGCCGCACCGGTGGCCATCGTCTCCGGGCTCTCGCGCACCTCGCGGATCGGCGTGCTCGTTCGAGGCGGCGGACCGCTGGAAACATTAGGCCGCGCAACCACTTTGGTGCTCGACAAGACCGGGACGCTGACCTCGGGCCGGCCCCGCGGCACCGATATCGTCGTCGCGCCGGGCTGGGACATCGACGAGGTGCTCGGACTGGCGGCCTCGGCCGATCAACTCTCACCGCACGTGCTGGCGGCCGCGATCGTCGACGAGGCGCGACAGCGCGGGCTGGCGCTGAGCGTGCCGAGCGAGGTTGACGAGGAGGCCGGCACCGGCGTCTCGGCGCTGGTCGGCGGTCGCCGGGTGCGCGTCGGCAACCTCGGGCTTGACGGCGAACTCTCGGACTGGGCTGCCTCGGTGCTGTCGCGGGCTGCGCTCGACGGAGCGGTGATCGCCTGGGTGCGGGTGGACGGAGAATTGATAGGGGCGATTCTGCTCGCCGACCCGCTGCGACCCGATGCGCCGCGCACCCTGCGCCGGCTGCGCACGGCGGGTATCACGCGTCTGGTGATGCTCACCGGGGACCGCCCAGCACCGGCGGAGCAGATCGGCACGGTGCTGGGTCTCGACGAGGTGGCCGCCCAGCAGAGCCCGGCCGACAAGGTGGCGCGGGTGCGTGCCGAATGCGAGCGGGCGGTCACCGCGATGGTCGGCGACGGGGTGAACGACGCGCCGGCACTGGCCGCCGCCGACGTCGGTGTGGCGATGGGTGCGCGGGGATCGACGGCCAGTTCGGAGGCCGCCGACATCGTGCTGACCGCCGATCGCCTCGACCGCCTCGCCGACGCCAAGCTCATCGCGCGCCGCTCACGGCGCATCGCCGTCCAGAGTGCGGTGATCGGGATGGGATTGTCGTTGGTGGCCATGGGTTTTGCCGCCGTCGGGCTCCTGCCGCCGGCAGCGGGCGCGCTGCTGCAGGAGGGAATCGACCTGGCGGTCATCCTCAACGCGCTGCGCGCGCTGCGCACCGATCACGCCGCCATGCCCGTGCTGGGGCACCACGCCGAGGAATTGGTTCGCCGTTTCGCCGCCGAGCACGAGCGGATGCGCGACGACCTGTCGGTGCTACGCGATGCCGCCCAGCAGATCTCCGCCGGCGAGCGCGACGCCGCGCTGACCACCCTGCAGGCCGCCGACACCTTCCTGCAGGACACGCTGCTGCCGCACGAGGACGCGGAGGATTCAACGCTCTACCCGGCACTGGCCCGGCCGCTGGGCAGCGCCGAGGCGACGGCGACGATGAGCCGGATGCACGCCGAGATCCATCGGCTGTCGACCCGATTGCACAGCCACCGCGAGATGGCCGAGGCGGCCGGTACGGTGACCCTCGA
The DNA here is from genome assembly GCA_018882965.1 of Mycobacterium sp. Classification (GTDB taxonomy): domain Bacteria; phylum Actinomycetota; class Actinomycetes; order Mycobacteriales; family Mycobacteriaceae; genus Mycobacterium. Next base: position 10,128 of record VEQY01000024.1, read on the forward strand.
ACAGTCCGACGACCTACTGGCCTGCCTCTACGGATTGCACGCCCTGCTGTGTCTGCACTTCGTGCAGGAGGAGGAGAACTTCTTCGTGCTGGCATCCAGCCTCGCCGATCCGTCGCCGTGACCTGGCTGACCCGCAACGTCCGGGTGCTCTCGGCGGTGTCCTTTCTGCAGGACACCGCCAGTGAACTGCTCTACCCCCTGCTGCCGATCTACCTGACCACGGTGCTCGGGGCCCCGCCGGCGGTGGTGGGCGCCATCGAGGGCGCGGCCGAGGGGGCGGCGTCGGTCACCAAGATCGCCGTCGGCCCCCTCGGCGACCGTTTCGCCAAGCGCCCGCTGATCGCGACCGGCTACGGCATGGCGGCACTGGGCAAGGTCATCGTTGCCGCGGCCGGCTCCTGGCCCGGAGTGCTCACCGGCCGGGTGGTCGACCGGCTGGGCAAGGGCCTGCGCGGCGGGCCGCGCGACGCGCTGTTGGTCGAGGGCCTCGAACCCGGTTCACGCGGAAAGGTTTTCGGTTTCCACCGCGCGATGGACACCCTGGGTGCGGTGATCGGTCCGCTGCTGGGCCTGCTCGGCTATCAGCTTCTCGACCAGCAGATCGCACCGCTGCTCTACGTCGCGATCATCCCGGCGGTGCTCTCGGTGCTGCTGATCGTCCTCGTGCGGGAGCGGCCGCGGACCGGCCCGCGGCCACCCCGTCGGCCGGTGTTCGAGGGCATGCGGGAGTTGCCGCGCCGGTTCTGGCGGGTGACCGCCGTCGTCGTCGGCTTCGGGCTGGTGAACTTTCCCGACGCGCTGCTGCTGTTGCGGCTCAACGAGATCGGCTTCGGTGTCGTCGAGGTCATCCTCGCCTACGTCACCTACAACCTGGTGTACGCCCTGGCCAGCTTCCCCGCCGGTGTGCTCGCCGACCGGTTGCCCCGCTCGGCGGTCTTCGGCATCGGTCTGGTGTTCTTCGCGGTCGGCTACATCGGGTTGGGCCTGACCACCGACCCGGTGCTCGCCTGGGTGCTGATCGGGGTCTACGGCTTGTTCACCGCGTGCACCGACGGCGTCGGTAAGGCGTGGGTGTCCGGACTGGTCGGCCCTGACCGCCAATCCACCGCCCAGGGGGTGTTCCAGGGCGGCAGCGGGCTGGCGATCCTCGTCGCCGGGTTGTGGGCGGGGCTGCTGTGGGGTGCCGACGGGCGGTTGCCGCTGCTGATCTCGGGAGCGGTCGGCGGCTGCTTCGCGGCCGCGCTGCTCGGCCGGTGGGTGCTGCTGCGCGCTCGTTAGGCTCACCGGCATGCGGTCGATCCACGTCATCGGCATCGGGGTGGGTGACCCCGACTTCGTGACCGGGCAGGCGATCCGGGCGCTCAACGACACCCAGGTGTTCTTCGCCGCCGACAAAGGTGAGGCCAGGCGGGATCTGGTCGAACTGCGCCGCGAGGTGTGTCGCCGCTTCATCACCGAACCGGGGTACCGGTTCGTCGAGTTGGCCGACCCGGTGCGTGCCGATACCGGTGACTACCGCGCGGCCGTCGCCGACTGGCACACCGCCCGGGCGCGGCTGTGGGCCGAGGCGATCGCGAGCGAGCTGGAACCCGACGGTGTCGGAGCCTTCCTCGCCTGGGGGGACCCCTCGCTCTATGACAGCACGCTGCGCATCCTCGACGAGGTCGCCCGTCACGTCGAGCTGACCTACGACGTCATTCCCGGCGTCACCGCGGTGCAGGTGCTGACCGCGCGGCACCGCATCCCGCTCAACGACGTCGGCGAGCCGGTGCTGATCACCACCGGCCGGCAGCTGCGCGCGAACGGACTGTGCGGCTCGGCGGTGGTGATGCTCGACGGGGACTGCGCTTTTCTGGAGTGCGCGCCGCAGACCCGGATCTGGTGGGGCGCCTACCTCGGCAGCCCCGACGAGCTACTGGTGGCCGGCACCGTCGGCGAGGTGGGCTCGCGCATCGCCGAGTTGCGCGCCCAGGCCCGATCCCGGCACGGCTGGATCATGGACACCTACCTTCTCCGGGCGTGACATGATCGAGCCGTGGCGTCCTTTCTGACCCGCGCCGCGGTCACCGGCCTGGCGCTGTGGGTGGTCACCCTCATCGTGCCCGGCATCAGCTTCGTCGGCGGTGAGACCGACCTGCAGAGGATCGGCATCGTGCTGGTCGTCGCGATCATCTTCGGACTGGTCAACGCCGTCATCAAACCGATCGTCCAGCTGCTGTCCATCCCGCTCTACATCCTGACCCTGGGACTGTTCCACGTCGTGATCAACGCGCTGATGCTGTGGATCACCTCGTGGATCACCGAGCACACCACGCACTGGGGCCTGCAGATCGACCGCTTCTGGTGGACCGCGATCTGGGCGGCGATCGTGCTGTCCCTCGTCGGCTGGGTCTTCTCCCTGCCGTTCCGCGGCGCCGAGCGGGCCTTGGGCTGAGGGCCGGGTGCCCGAGCTCCCCGAAGTCGAGGCTCTCGCCGACCATCTGCGCCGCCATGCCGTCGGACACCGGGTCGAACGCGTCGACGTCGCGTCGCTGTCGGCGCTGAAGACCGTCGACCCGCCCGTCGCCGCCCTGCACGGGCAGCCGGTGACCGGCGCACAGCGGTGGGGAAAGTTCCTCGGGCTGCGCGTGGGCGAGCGCTGGCTGATCACCCATCTGTCGCGGGCCGGGTGGCTGCGCTGGTCGGACTCCCTCGGCACCGCACCGCTCAAACCCGGAAAGGGACCCATCGCGCTGCGGGTGCACCTCGGCGACGGGCGCGGTTTCGACCTCACCGAGGCCGGCACCCAGAAACGGCTGGCGGTGTGGGTGGTCGACAACCCCGCGAGCATCGACGCCCTCGCCGCGCTCGGTCCCGACGCCCTGGGCATCTCGGCGGCAGACCTCGCCGAGGTGCTGGCCCGCAGCAGCGGCCGGATCAAGACGGCGATCACCGACCAGAAGCTCATCGCCGGCATCGGCAACGCCTACAGCGACGAGATCCTGCACGCCGCGCGGATCTCGCCGTTCGCGACCTCCTCCAACCTCGCCGCGGCCCAGGTGTCGGCACTGCACGAGGCGATGGTGTCGGTGCTCACCGGCGCGGTGCAGCGCTCGGTCGGACAGCAGGCGGCGAAACTCAAGGGCGAGAAACGATCTGGACTGTCGGTGCACGGCCGCACCGGCCTGCCATGCCCGGCGTGCGGGGACACCGTGCGGGAAGTCGCCTTCGCCGACAAGTCGTTCCAGTACTGCCCGGGCTGCCAGACCGGGGGCCGGGTGCTGGCCGACCGCCGGCTGTCGCGACTGTTGAAGTGAACTACGCTGAGTCCGTGCACCGGCAGAGGATCCTCATCACCGGCGCCAGTGCCGGCCTGGGCGCCGGGATGGCGCGCGCGTTCGCCGCCAAGGGCCGTGATCTGGCGCTGTGCGCGCGGCGGACCGACCGGCTCGACGAACTCAAGGCCGAACTCACCGCCCGTCACCCGGGCATCACCGTCGCCGTCGCCGAACTCGACGTCAACGACCACGAACAGGTGCCCAAGGTGTTCGCCGCGCTGGCCGACGAACTGGGTGGCCTGGACCGGGTCATCGTCAACGCCGGCATCGGCAAGGGCGCCCCGCTGGGCAGCGGCAAGCTGTGGGCCAACAAAGCGACCCTGGAGACCAATCTGGTCGCCGCACTCGTGCAGATCGAGACCGCGCTGGAGATTTTCACCAAGTCCGGTTCCGGACATCTGGTGCTGATCTCCAGCGTGCTGGCCAACAAGGGCGTGCCCGGGGTCAAGGCCGCCTACGCCGCAAGCAAGGCGGGGGTGTCCTCGCTGGGGGAGTCGCTGCGGGCCGAATACCCCTCCGGTCCGATCCGGGTCACGGTGATCGAGCCCGGTTACATCGAGTCGGAGATGACCGCCAAGGCCGAGACCACCATGCTCATGGTGGACAACCAGACCGGTGTGGCCGAGATGGTGGTGGCCATCGAACGGGAGCGGGGGCGGGCGATCGTCCCGCGCTGGCCGTGGGTGCCGCTGGTGGCGATGCTCAAGGTGCTGCCGCCGAATTTGACGAAGCGGTTCGCCTGAGCGCCCCGGTGGGCCACAATCGTGCGATGAAACTGTTTCTGATCGCGGCACTCTCGGTGGGTGCACTCGCTACGGCCGGGCCGGCCCCCGCCAATCCGCCCGACTGCGTCAGCCCCGACGGATCACCCTGCATGGTCGTCGACGGCGACGGGGTGAGCGGCGAGATCCCCGGCGGCCCGGCGGGCAGCGCCGGCCCCCAGGGTGCCAGCGGCAGCATCCCCGGCGGCCCCAGCGGTGAGGTCGGCCCCGGCGGCGCCTCCGGCTGCGTGCCCGGCGTCGGCTGCCTCGACATCCCCGCCTAGCTGTATTCAGTCGGCCGGCAGCGTCTCGGTGTTGCGGGCGTCGTCGCGTTCGAGCGCCCGGATGAAGATCCGGTAGATCAGCAGCGCGAGCACAGCGATGATGGCGAGAATCAGCAGCACCGAGCCGTAGGTCGCCACCGTCGGTGACTGACCGGCAAAGGATGTCAGCCCGAGTTCGAGACTGCGCAGTTTCGCCGAGTAGGCGATCCCGATGGGCACCGCCATGTTGATGATCAGATTGTAAAACCCGATCGCGATGCCCCCCTTCGCTTTCGGGACGTCACGGATCGCCGTCGACAGCAGGGGTGCGTACATCAGGGCGAACCCTGATCCGAACAAGACCATCGAGATGGCAAAGATGCCGACCCAGCCGCCGACGAGGATCGCCGGAGCCAGCAGAGCCAGGGCGATCATCACCATGGCGATGACGATTGCCTGCTTGGAACTGAGGTACCTCGCGATCTTCCCGGAGAGCACGCCGACGATCACGGCAGCGGTGTAGCCGGGGACCAGCAGCAGCGAAACGTCGGACAGTTTCCAGTCATAGATGCCCTTGATGATGAACGGGAAGATGAACTGGTAGCCGAGTTGAACCGAGTAGACGACGAAGACGACCACCAGCATCAACGTGTACTGCCTGTTCCTGAAGAACTCGATCGTGATCAGCGCGTCGGGACGGGTCCGGATGTGCCAGACGAACACGACGATGCCCGCCACCGCGGGCAGCAGGTACCACCAGTTGAAATCCTGCATGAACATGACGATCCCGGCCGCGATCAGGGCGACGAGGAACAGACCGAAGATGTCCAGGTGACTCTCCGCGGTCTGCTCGGCGGGAACGTTCTTCAGAATGAAGGGGATGGTCAGCAGAACGACAAGATTGACCAGGAAGAAGGCGGTCCATCCGACATAGGTGGCGATGAAACCGCCACCGACGGCGCCGAGCAGAAGCGACAACTGGAACGCCGCCGTGCTGTATCCGAGGTACTTCTTCTGCTCGTCGCCGGTGAAATGCTTGGTGGCCCAGATGACGTAGAGGGTTTCCGCAGCCGCCAGACCGCAGGTCTGAATGATCCGACCGGTCAGGATCCCGCCGAAGGAGCCCTGCAGAGCGAAGCCGATCACGCATCCGATCGCCATCACGATGATGGCGAAGATCATCAGCCGCCGGATGCTGATGGAGTCCGACAGCGCGGCATACACGACCGCGCCGATGCCGATCAGGATTCCGGGCAGCGTGGCCTGCAGGCTGACCGTGTTCTCCGACAGTCCGAGCGACGCCGCGATCGACGGTGACATCAGCTTGAAGCCGTTGTCCATGACCAGTGAGAACACGAACAAGAACAGCAGGACCGGGACTGCCTTCTGAGGGTGGAGAGCCAGGCCGGTCTTCGGGTCGACCTGCTCGGCGTCGCTCACGCCAACTCCAGCGCGATCTCGACCATCTTGGTGAACGCCGTCTCACGCTCTTCCGGGGTGGTGTGCTTACCGGCGAAGATGATGTCGCTGACGGTGAAGATCCCCAGCGCGTCCACGCCGGCGGCGGCGGCGTTGGCGAACAGTCCGGCCGACTCCATCTCGACGGCCAGGATGCCCATCTTCGCCCATTTGCGCAGAGCCTCGGGATCGTCGTTGTAGAAGATGTCCGACGACAGGATATTGCCGACGTGAGTGCGCTGTCCGTGGTCGTCGGCGGCGCGCTTGGCCTGCTCCAGCAGACGGTAGGAGGACAGCGGCGCATACGTCCCGGGCACGCCGAACTGGGTGATGTAGCTGGAGTCTGTCGACGCGCCCTGGGCGATGACGACGTCGTAGAGGTCGATGCCCTCCTGGATGGTGCCGCAACTGCCGACCCGGATCAGGTTCTTCACGTCGAAGACGTGTATCAGTTCGTAGCTGTACAGCGAGATCGACGGGATGCCCATGCCGGTTCCCATCACCGAGACCTTGCGGCCGCGATAGGTGCCGGTGAAGCCGTACATCCCGCGGACCTCGTTGAAGCACAGAGGGTTGTCGAAGTAGGTCTCGGCGATGAACTTGGCCCGCAGCGGGTCGCCGGGCAGCAGGATTGTCTCGGCGATCTCGACGCCCTTGGGGTCGATGTGGGGGGTTCGCTTGCTCGACATCTCGCCGTGGACTCCTCGTCGTCGTTCGGCCTGAAAACGGCGGGGCTAGCGGGCCCGGCCGCGCTCCTCGCGGTAGCGGCGCACCAGGGCGTCGGTGGAGCTGTCGGACTGCGCGGCCGGCGAGGCGGCCTCGGTGATCACCGGCAGCAGCGCCTTGGCCTGGGTCTTACCCAGTTCCACACCCCACTGGTCGAAGGAGTCGATGCCCCAGATCACCCCCTCGGTGAAGACCTGGTGCTCGTAGAGGGCGATCAGCTGGCCCAGCACCGACGGGGTCAGTCGGGTGGCCAGGATCGACGTGCTGGGCTTGTTGCCGGGCATGACCTTGTGCGGCACCACATCCGCGGGGGTGCCCTCGGCCGAGATCTCCTGCGCGGTCTTGCCGAACGCCAGCACCTGGGTCTGGGCGAAGAAATTGCTCATCAGCAGGTCGTGCATGGACCCGGTGCCGTCGGCGGTCGGCAGGTCGTCACATGGCTGGGAGAAGCCGATGAAGTCCGCCGGCACCAGCCGGGTGCCCTGGTGGAGAAGCTGGTAGAACGCGTGCTGGCCGTTGGTGCCCGGCTCGCCCCAGAAGATCTCGCCGGTCGCGGCGCTCACCGGGGTGCCGTCGGCGCGCACGGATTTGCCGTTGGACTCCATGGTCAGCTGCTGCAGGTACGCCGCGAAGCGGGCCATGTCGTTGGAGTAGGGCAGCACCGCGCGGGTCTCGGCGCCGAAGAAATCGGAGTACCACAGCCCGATCAGCCCCAGTAGCGCCGGCGCATTGGACTCCAGCGGCGCGGTGGCGAAGTGGGTGTCGACGATGTGGAAGCCGGCCAGGAAATCGGCGAACGCCTCCCGGCCGATCACCGCCATCACCGACAGCCCGATCGCCGAGTCCACCGAGTACCGGCCGCCCACCCAGTCCCAGAAGCCGAACATGTTGGCGCTGTCGATGCCGAACCCCTCGACGAGTTTCTTGTTCGTGGACACCGCGACGAAGTGCTTGGACACCGCGTCCTCACCGAGGGCACCGACCAGCCAACGTCGCGCCGCGGTGGCGTTGGTCAGGGTCTCCAACGTGGTGAAGGTCTTCGACGCGACGATGAAAAGCGTTGTCGCAGGGTCGAGTCCGTCGAGCTTGGCCACCAGATCGGCGGGGTCGACATTCGAGACGAAGCGGGCTGAGATGCCCGCGTCGGCGTAGTGGCGCAGCGCCTGGTAGACCATCGCCGGGCCCAGGTCCGAGCCGCCGATGCCGATGTTGACCACCGTCTCGATGCGCTTACCGGTGGCCCCGGTCCACGCGCCCGAACGCAGCCGGTCGGTGAAATCACCCATCGCGTCGAGCACCTCGTGGACGTCGGCCACCACGTCCTGGCCGTCGACGGTGAGCTTTGCCGTCCGCGGCAGGCGCAGCGCGGTGTGCAGCACCGCGCGGTCCTCGGAGGTGTTGATGTGCTCACCGGCGTACATCGCGTCGCGGCGCTCCTCCAGGCCGGCCGCCCGGGCCAGATCGGTCAGCAGCGTCAGCGTCTGGCGGGTGACCCGGTGCTTGCTGTAGTCGATGTAGAGGTCCCCGACGGTCAGCGTCAGTTCGCTGCCGCGGGCGGGATCCTCGTCGAAGAACTCCCGCAGGTGTTTGGTCGCGATCTGGTCGTGGTGACGGCGCAGAGCGTCCCAGGCCGGCGTCGCGGAGGTGGCCAGACTCATTCCCCAGACCCTATGCGCAAACCCCGGCGACGGTGTAGATGATTGACCTATGGCTACCCCAGATATCCAACGGCTGCTGTCCTCGGTCCCGACCGGTCTGTGGATCGGCGGTGAGGAGCGGCCCGGATCCTCGACCTTCGACGTGCTCAACCCGGCCACCGACGAGGTGCTCACCACCGTCGGCAACGCGACCGCCACCGACGCCATCGAGGCAATGGACGCCGCCTGCGCCGTGCAGGCCGACTGGGCCGCGACCCCGGCCCGCGAGCGCGGGGAGATCCTGCGCGCGGTGTTCGAGATGATCATCGAGCGCGCCGACGACGTCGCCACCCTGATGACCCTGGAGATGGGCAAGGTCGTCGCCGAGAGCATGGGCGAGGTGAAATACGGTGCGGAGTTCTTCCGCTGGTTCGCCGAGGAGGCCGTCCGCATCCACGGCCGCTACACGCCCAGCCCGGCCGGCACCGGGCGCATCGTCGTCACCAAGCAGCCCCTCGGGCCGTGCTACGCGATCACGCCGTGGAACTTCCCGCTGGCCATGGGGACCCGCAAGATCGGCCCGGCCCTGGCGGCGGGCTGCACGATGATCGTCAAGCCCGCCCAGGAGACGCCGCTGACCATGCTGCTGCTGGCCAAGCTGATGGCCGAGGCCGGGCTGCCCAAGGGCGTGCTGTCGGTGCTGCCCAGTAACAAGCCCCGCGAGGTCACCACCGCGCTGATCGAGGACGGACGGTTGCGCAAGCTGACCTTCACCGGCTCCACCGGGGTGGGCAAGGCGCTGGTGAAGCAGTCCGCCGACGCGCTGCTGCGCACCTCGATGGAGTTGGGCGGCAACGCACCGTTCGTGGTGTTCGACGACGCCGACGTCGACGCCGCCGTCGAGGGCGCGATGCTGGCCAAGATGCGCAACGGCGGAGAGGCCTGCACGGCGGCCAACCGGTTCTATGTGGCCAACTCGCTGCTCGACGATTTCACCGACAAGTTCGTCAAGAGGATGGGCGAGCTGACCCTGGGCAACGGACTGGATCCCTCGACGAAGCTGGGCCCGCTGATCAACCCGAATCAGCTCAAGACCGTGCAGGAACTGGTCGACGACGCCGTGGAGAAGGGCGCGACGGTGGCCACCGGCGGGCAGGCCCCGGGCGGGCCGGGCAACTTCTACCCGGCCACCGTGCTGACCGGCGTTCCGTTGAACGCCCGCATCCTCAAAGAAGAGGTGTTCGGGCCGGTCGCCCCAATCGTCGGATTCGACACCGAGCAGCAGGGTATCGCCGCGGCCAATGACACCGAGTACGGCCTGGCCGCCTACATCTTCACCCAGTCGCTGGACCGCGCGCTGCGGGTGGCCGAGTCCATCGAGGCCGGCATGGTCGGGGTCAACCGCGGGGTGATCTCCGATCCGGCCGCGCCGTTCGGCGGGGTCAAGGAATCCGGCTTCGGCCGCGAGGGCGGCTTCGAGGGCATCGAGGAGTACCTCGATGTCAAGTACATCGCGCTGACCAAATAACGGCGCTCGCCGGTGACAGCACAGGCCAGGGACCTTCGCCGGGTCGCGCTGTCCAGCCTGGCCGGCACGACCGTGGAGTACTACGACTTCCTGCTCTACGCGACGATGACGGCGCTGGTATTCGACCGGCTGTTCTTCCCCGATTCCGACCCGGCCACCGCGGCGATCGCCGCGTTCGCGACCCTGGCGGCCGGCTACGTCGCCCGTCCGCTGGGCGGAATCCTGTTCGGCCACATCGGAGATCGGCTGGGGCGCAAGCGCACCCTGGTCGCGACGATGACGTTGATGGGCGTCGTGAGCTTCCTGATCGGATGCCTGCCCACCTACGAGACGATCGGCCGCGCGGCGCCGGTGCTGCTGGTGCTGCTGCGCGTCGGGCAGGGCATCGCGGTGGGGGGCGAATGGGGCGGGGCGACCCTGATGGTCGCCGAACATGCCGCACCGGCGACGCGTGGCCGGTGGAACGGCGTGGCGCAGATGGGCTCGGCCCTCGGTTCGCTGCTGTCCACGGCCGTCGTCTTCGGGCTTTCCGGACTGTCCGACGAGGCGCTGATGTCCTGGGGATGGCGGGTGCCGTTCTGGCTGAGTGCGGTCCTGCTGGCGGTCGGGCTCTACGTGCGGTCCGCGATCGCCGAGAGCCCGGTGTTCACCCGGGCGCAGGAGGCCGCGCAGGGCGCGGCGACCGTCGTACCGTTGCGGGCCGTATTGCGTCGGCCGAGGCCGCTGCTGCTCACCTGCGCCGCGGGCATCGGATCCTTCGGCCTGACCGCACTGCTGAGCATCTACATGATCAGTTACACCCGCAACATCGGCTATCCGATGACCGACGTGCTGTCCTCGAAACTGTGGGGCTCGATCGCGGTGCTGATCGCCATCCCGGTGTTCTCCGCGCTGTCGGACCGGGTGGGCCGCCGCCGGGTCATCATGGCCGGGGCGGTGGCGATCGTGCTCTACGCCTACCCGATGTACGCGCTCATCGACACCCGGTCGACGGCGCTTCTGGTGACCGCGGTGGTAATCGGCCAGATCATCGAGGGCGCGATGTACGGCCCGCTGGGTGCCATGCTGACCGAGATGTTCGACACCGAGAGCCGCTACACCGGGGTATCCGTGGGCTACCAGCTGGCGGCGCTGATCGGTGCCGGGTTCACCCCGCTGCTGGCCAGCAGCCTGCTCGCGGGCGGGCCGACCAGCACTCCGCTGGTGCTCATCGCGATGGGCTGCGGCGTGGTGACGATCGTCGCGCTGCTGCTGATCGGCGAAACCGCCGGACGCAACCTGAGCGCTCCGGTCAGCGCGCAGCAGGCGGCCCGGCGATGATCCGTACCGCGCCGATGGCCGGCGGCGGTGCCTACAACCGTCATTCGCAGATCCAGTTGACCGGACTGATGCCGGCCGTCGACCTGCTGCGGCAGGCGGCGGCCGCCGTCGACTTGCCGGATCGCCGGCAGCCGATCGTGATCGCCGACTACGGGTGCTCGAGCGGGGGCAACTCGCTGGTGCCGGTCGCGGCCGCGATCGACGGCCTGCGCGACAGAACCGATCAGCCGATCACCGTGGTGCACACCGACCTTCCCGACAACGACTTCTCGACCCTGTTCGACACGGTGTGGAACGACCCCGACTCCTACATGTCGCGGCCCGGGGTGTTCCCGGCGGCGATCGGTCGCTCGTTCTTCCGCCAGCTGCTGCCGGCGGGCAGCCTCACCCTGGGGTGGAGTTCCTGGTCGGTGGCCTGGCTGAGCCAGCCGCCGGCACCCGTCCCGGATCACGTGCACGTCAGCTGCAGCGCCGATGCGCAGATCCGGGCCGCCTATGCCCGCCAGTCGGCGCGGGACTGGGCGGACTTCCTGACCGCGCGGGGTGCCGAGATGCGACCCGGCGCCCGGTTGGTGGTGGTGGTCCCGGCGGCCGACGACGACGGCAGCGCCGGGTACCGCCCGATGTTCGACGCGGCGTGGGCCGGTCTGCGCGAGTTGGTCCGGCACGGCGTGCTCGAGCAGGACGAGGCCGCGCGGATGGGGATGCCGCACTACGGACGCAGCGCCGACGAACTCGCCGCGCCGTTCGGCGGCGACGGGCTCTGCGCCGGACTGTCGATCGAACACCTGGAGATGTTCATCAGCCCCGACGAGTTCTTCTCCGACTACCAATACTCGAAGGACGCCCGGACCTTCGGCGCCCGGTGGGCAGCGATCTTCGCCGCCGGCGCGTTCCCGTCGCTGGCGACCGGACTCGACAGCGGGCCCGATGACCCCCGCACCGCGATGGTCTTCGAGCGCCTCGAGGCGGACATCGCCGCCCGGCTCGCGGCCGCACCCGAGCCGCTGCGCATACCGGTGGCCAACGTCGTCCTGCGGCGCACCGACTCGTGAGTGCACCTCCGCACTCCGTGCCGTGGGCCGCCTACCGGTTCGTGCGCGACGTCGTGCCGTCAGCCGAGGAGGGTCATCTGCACAATCTGACGATCGCGGCGGTGTTGTTCGACGCCCGCAACGCCTACGTCACCGAGGAGGTCGGCATCGGCTGGGAGACCCTGCGCGCCTCCGGTCGCGGGCTGATCATGCGCCGGCTTGAGATCGACTTCGAGAACGAGGTCCCCGCCGGGGTGGCGCTGAAGGTGGGAGTGCGGGCAGCGGCCCGATCGCGGAAGGCGATGACCTTCGATGAGGCGATCTGGCAGGTCGACCCACCGGTCGCTGTCGCGGTCGCCCGGTCGGTGCACCTGGTCGTGCACGTCGGTGCCCCCGGGGCGATCGAGCTGCCCGAGGACGTCGTCGAGCGGTTCGAGGCCTACGAGGGCCGGCGTCTGACGGGGCCGGGGTGAGCCCCGACGGGCCGGCTCAGTGCCCGAGCCGGCTCCGGTTGATGGCCGGCTCAGTGCCCGAGCCGGCTCCGTCTGATGGCCGGCTCAGTGCCCGAGCCGGCCGCGCCCCATGCGCAGCAGCAGCATCGCCAGGTCCTTGCCGTCCTGGCCCAGTTCGCCGTAGCGCTCGATGACCTTCATCTCCCGACTGTGCACCAGCCGGGTTCCGCCGGAGGCCATCCGGACCTTGCCGATCGCCTGCGAGACCTCGGTGCGGCGTTTGACCGCCGCGAGAATCTCGGCGTCGAGCCGGTCGATCTCGGCGCGCAGGGCGTCGATGCCCGACTCGGTCAGCTCGTCGGTGTTCACGTCGTCGTTCTCCTCGTGTGGTGGTGTCATCCGCCGTTCTCTTCTCGGACTGGGGCCTCACACAAGAAACGAGCCCCGGATCGCCGAAGCGGACCGCGGGGCTCTCGTGTTCAGGCAGCTAGGCCTCCACGGGCACCGCGGACCGGTACCCGTAGAAAAATCGCCGCCGATTCTGCACACCGAGAGTGTGCCATCCGTGGCGTGCCGACGCAAAGGCCCGTCCCCCCGCGGCGGTAGGTTGAGAGCCGATGAGCGTGCACCTTCCCGACGCCCCCGCCGGTGGGGCGGACCTGCTCGACGGCCTGAACGACCAGCAGCGCCGGGCCGTCCTGCACGAGGGCGCTCCGCTGCTGATCGTGGCCGGGGCCGGGTCGGGCAAGACGGCGGTGCTGACCCGCCGGATCGCCCACCTGCTGGCGGCGCGCGACGTGGGCTCGGGCCAGATCCTGGCGATCACCTTCACCAACAAGGCCGCCGCCGAGATGCGCGAGCGGGTGGCCGCGCTGGTGGGTCCGCGGGCGCGCTCGATGTGGGTGTCGACCTTTCACTCCACCTGTGTGCGGATCCTGCGCAACCAGGCCTCGCTGCTCCCCGGGCGGAACTCCAACTTCTCCATCTATGACGCCGACGACTCCCGCCGGCTGCTGCTGATGATCGGCCGCGACATGGGTATCGACGTCAAGCGCTACTCGCCGCGGCTGCTGGCCAACTCGATCTCCAACCTCAAGAACGAGCTGATCGGTCCCGGGCCGGCGGCGGCCGCCCTGGACGAGTCCTCCGACGACCTGGCCCGCATCGTCGCCGAGGTGTACGCGGAGTACCAGCGCCGGCTGCGTGCGGCCAACGCGCTGGACTTCGACGACCTGATCGGCGAGACGGTGGCCCTGCTTCAGGAACACCCGCAGATCGCGCAGCACTACCGGCGGCGGTTCCGGCACGTGCTGGTCGACGAGTACCAGGACACCAACCACGCCCAGTACGTCTTGGTGCGTGAACTCGTCGGACATGGTTCGGCGGGTTCCGATGACGTGCCGGCGGCCGAACTGTGCGTGGTCGGTGACGCCGACCAGTCGATCTACGCCTTCCGCGGAGCGACGATCCGCAACATCGAGGACTTCGAGCGCGACTTCCCCGATGCCACCACGATCCTGCTGGAGCAGAACTACCGCTCCACCCAGACCATCCTGTCGGCGGCCAACGCGGTGATCGCCCGCAACTCGGGGCGGCGCGAGAAGAAACTGTGGACCGACGCCGGCGACGGTGAGCCGATCGTCGGCTATGTCGCCGACAACGAGCACGACGAGGCCCGGTTCGTGGCGGCGGAGGTCGACGAGCTGGTCGACCATGGCAGTCTCACCTATAACGACGTGGCGGTGTTCTACCGCACCAACAATTCCTCGCGCGCGCTGGAGGAGGTCTTCATCCGCGCCGGCATCCCCTACAAGGTGGTCGGCGGGGTGCGGTTCTACGAACGCCGGGAGATCCGCGACATCGTCGCCTACCTGCGAGTGCTGGACAACCCCGGCGATGCGGTGAGCCTGCGCCGCATCCTCAACACCCCGCGCCGCGGCATCGGCGACCGCGCGGAGGCCTGCGTGGCCGTGTATGCCGAGACCACCGGCTGCACGTTCGCGGAGGCTCTGGCCGCCGCGGCGGCCGGAAAGGTCCCGCTGCTCAACAGCCGCTCGGAGAAGGCGATCGCCGGGTTCGTCGGCCTGCTCGACGAGCTGCGCGAGCGTGCCGCCGACGAGTTGGGCGATCTGGTGGAGGCGGTGCTGGACCGCACCGGCTACCGCGCCGAACTGGAGAACTCCAACGACCCGCAGGATCTCGCCCGGCTGGACAACCTCAACGAATTAGTCAGCGTCGCACATGAATTCAGCATCGACCGGGCCAACGCCGCCGCGCTCGAGCAGAGCGAGCAGGCCGATGAGGCCGATGAAGATCAGGAGGCCGAGCCGTCGGCCGGCGTCCTCGCAGAGTTCCTGGAGCGGGTCTCCCTGGTCGCCGACTCCGACGAACTGCCCGACGACGACGCCGGTGTGGTGACCCTGATGACCCTGCACACCGCCAAGGGCCTGGAGTTCCCGGCGGTGTTCGTGACCGGCTGGGAGGACGGGCTGTTCCCGCACATGCGCTCGCTGGGCGACCCGGGCGAACTGAACGAGGAGCGCCGTCTGGCCTACGTCGGGATCACCCGCGCGCGGCAACGGCTGTACCTCACCCGGGCCAAGGTGCGCTCGTCGTGGGGTCAGCCGATGCTCAACCCGGAGTCACGCTTCCTCGCCGAGATCCCCCAGCACCTCGTCGACTGGCGGCGCACCGACCCCGGCCCCGCCGGTTCCGGGCTCAGCGCCCCGGTCGCGGGCCGGTTCGGACCGTCGCGCCCGGCGATCCGAACCGCGGGCAAGCGTCCGCTGCTGGTACTGCAGCCTGGAGACCGGGTCAACCACGACAAGTACGGGCTCGGCCGCGTCGAAGAGGTGTCCGGGGCGGGGGAGTCGGCGATGTCACTGATCGACTTCGGCAGCGCGGGCCGGGTCAAGCTGATGCACAACCACGCGCCGCTGCAGAAGATCTGAACTTCAGCCGACGAAGGAGCCGACCCCGACTCCGCGGGCGGCCAGCCACGGCACCGGATCGGTGGCGTTGGTGCCGCCGAGCAGAACCGAGAAGTGCAGGTGCGGGCCCGTGGAGTTGCCGCGGTTGCCGATGGAGGCGATCTCGTCGCCGGCGAACACCCGCTGGCCGACCTGGACCGACCAGGAGTTGATGTGGCCGTAGCGCGTCACGGTCCCGTCGGAGTGCTGCAGCAGGACCCAGGCGCCGTATCCGGAGTTGGTGGGTCCGGCTTCCTTGACGACCCCGTCGGCGGCCGCGTAGATCGGGGTGCCGACCGGACCGGCGAGATCGATGCCGTCGTGCAGCGCACCCCAGCGGTAGCCGAAGCCGGAGGTGAACAGAGCTTTGGTGGGCAGCGCGAACAGCGGACGCTGCAGCCGCGCCTCGCGCTCGGCACGCTCGGCGGCGTAGGCCACGCCGCGGGCGAGTTCCTCGGCGCGCACCGCGGCGTTGGCGGCGGGCTTGACCGCGACCAGCTGGACCCCGCGCGGCGGGGCCGGGGCCGTCAGGGAGGTCTTCTCGGCGGCGAGCACGGTACGGGTGACCACGGGCTGGTGGGCGGTGACCATCGTGTAGGCCGCGGCCGCCGCCGCTCCGACCGCCATCGCCGCGACCAGCGTGCGACCCTTGGCCGCGCTCGTCGGCTGCCGCCGGTGCTGCGGTGTGCAGGGCAGGACGTCGGTGTCCTCGGTGCTGCTGAAGAGCGGGCGCGCGAGACGTGCTTCGTCGACGTTTTCCGTCTGGTCAATCTCGTCAGTCGCATCGAGCGGGTGGGGAACCGTCGGTAACTGCGTCAAAACCCAAGTCCTTGCGTCGTGACCAAAGCGTTATCTAGACCGGGAAAAGGTAACCAAATTGAGACCTGAGTGGCAACTCGTCCCCGAAATCCGGCCTGGATTGTGACGTGGATCACCCTTAGCGGCCACGGAGCCGCCGATGCGGGCGGACGCGTCCCCCGGCGGCGGCGTCAAGTACGCGGATGTACGCGGACGTGTGCGGATGTATAAAGTTGCCCCCGACCCCAGACGCTGCCCGGAAGGCACCCCGTGGACCTTTTCGAGTACCAGGCGAAGGAACTGTTCGCCAAGCACCACGTCCCCACCACGCCGGGCCGGGTGACGGAGTCAGCCCAGGACGCGAAGGCCATCGCCACCGAGATCGGCCGGCCGGTGATGGTCAAGGCCCAGGTCAAGACCGGGGGCCGCGGCAAGGCCGGGGGAGTGAAGTACGCCGCCACCCCCGAGGACGCCTTCACCCACGCCACCAACATCCTGGGTCTGGACATCAAGGGCCACATCGTTCGCAAGCTGCTGGTGTCGGAGGCCAGCGACATCGCCGAGGAGTACTACCTCTCCTTCCTGCTCGACCGGGCCAACCGCCGGTACCTGGCGATGTGTTCGGTCGAGGGCGGCATGGACATCGAGGAGGTCGCGGCCACCAAGCCCGACCGGCTGGCCAAGGTGCCCGTCGACCCCGTCAAGGGCGTGGACGTCGCGTTCGCCCGCTCCATCGCAGAGCAGGGCCACCTGCCCGCCGAGGTGCTCGATGCCGCGGCGGTGACGATCGCCAAACTCTGGGAGGTGTTCGTCGCCGAGGACGCCACTCTCGTCGAGGTCAACCCGTTGGTGCGCACACCCGATGACCAGATCCTGGCGCTGGACGGCAAGGTCACCCTCGACGGCAACGCCGACTTCCGCCACCCCGACCACGCGCAGTTCGAGGACCGCGCGGCCACCGACCCGCTGGAGCTGAAGGCCAAGCAGCACGACCTGAACTACGTCAAGCTCGACGGCGAGGTGGGCGTGATCGGCAACGGCGCCGGGCTGGTGATGTCGACCCTGGACGTGGTGGCCTACGCCGGCGAGCGGCACGGCGCGGTCAAGCCGGCCAACTTCCTCGACATCGGTGGCGGCGCCTCGGCGGAGGTGATGGCCGCCGGGCTCGACGTGATCCTGGGCGACGCTCAGGTCCGCAGCGTGTTCGTCAACGTCTTCGGCGGGATCACCGCGTGCGACGCCGTGGCCAACGGCATCGTCGCGGCGCTGCAGATGCTCGGAGAAGAGGCCAACAAGCCGCTGGTCGTCCGCCTTGACGGCAACAACGTCGACGAGGGCCGGCGCATCCTCGCCGAGGCCAACCATCCCCTGGTGACCCTGGCCGAGACCATGGACGAGGGCGCCGACAAAGCCGCCGCGCTCGCCTTCGCCGCCGGAAAGAAGGCCTAGACCGTGTCGATCTTCCTCAACAAGGACTCCAAGGTCATCGTGCAGGGCATCACCGGCGGCGAGGCGACCAAGCACACCGCGCTGATGCTCAAGGCGGGTACCCAGGTGCTCGGCGGGGTCAACGCCCGCAAGGCCGGCACGACGGTGTCGCACAAGAGCAAGTCGGGCAAAGACGTCGAGCTGCCGGTGTTCGGCTCGGTCGCCGAGGCGATGGACAAGACCGGAGCGGACGTGTCGATCGCGTTCGTGCCCCCGCAGTTCGCCAAGGACGCCGTCATCGAGGCGATCGATGCCGGGATCGGCCTGCTGGTGGTGATCACCGAGGGAATCCCGGTGCAGGACACCGCCTATGCGTGGGCCTACAACGTCGCCAAGGGTGAGAAGACGCGCATCATCGGACCGAACTGCCCCGGCATCATCACCCCCGACGAGGCGCTGGTCGGCATCACCCCGGCGACCATCACCGGCAAGGGGCCGATCGGGTTGGTGTCCAAGTCCGGCACGCTGACCTACCAGATGATGTACGAGCTGCGCGACATCGGATTCTCCACCGCGATCGGCATCGGCGGCGACCCGGTGATCGGCACCACCCACATCGACGCCATCGCTGCCTTCGAGAAGGACCCCGAGACCGAACTGATCGTGATGATCGGCGAGATCGGCGGCGACGCCGAGGAACGGGCGGCCGACTACATCAAGGCCAACGTCTCCAAGCCCGTCGTCGGCTACGTCGCGGGCTTCACCGCGCCGGAGGGCAAGACGATGGGCCACGCCGGTGCGATCGTGTCGGGTTCGTCGGGGACCGCGGCGGCCAAGAAGGAGGCCCTCGAGGCCGCCGGAGTGCGCGTCGGGCGGACCCCGTCGGCCGCCGCCGCGCTGGCCCGGGAGATCCTGACCGGCCCGTGATGCCGTGCTGAATCCGAGCACGCCGGTGCTCGTCGGCGTCGGTCAGTTCACCGAACGCATCGACGACCCCGGTTACCGCGGCCTGTCCTCGGTCGATCTGGCCACCGCGGCCGCCCGGGCCGCCCTGGCCGACACCGGTGCCGACCCGGCCCGGGCCGCCGGTGCCATCGACACCATCGTGGGCCTGCGGCAGTTCGAGATCTCCGCGTCGGTCCCCACTCGGCTGGGCGCGTCGAACAACTATCCGCGATCGGTGGCCGAAAGGATCGGCGCGGCCCCGCGCCGCGCGGTGCTCGAACCGATCGGGGGGCAGGGGCCCCAGCACGCGGTCACCGAGTTCGCCGGCGCGATCGCCGACGGGCGGGCCGAGGTGGTGCTGGTGCTCGGTTCGGAGAACGGCTCCACCCTCAGGTATTTCGCCGATCGGCCGGACAAACCCGACCACTCCGAGACGGTCGAGGGCCAACTCGAAGACCGCGGCTACGGCTACGAGGGTCTGTTCGACGACTACACCGTCGCCCACGGCATGGTCGGCGCGCCCGCCCAGTACGGACTGCTGGAGAACGCCCGCCGCGGCCGGGTCGGTCTGAGTGTGGCCGACTACCGCCGCGCGATGGCGGAGTTGTTCGCGCCGTTCAGTGCGGTGGCTGCGGAGAACCCGTTCGCGGCCTCCCCGCAGCGGCGCTCGGTCGAGGAGATCATGACCCCGGGCCCGGACAACCGGATGATCTGCGATCCCTACCCGCGGCTGCTGGTGGCCCGCGATCAGGTGAACCAGGGTGCGGCGGTGATGCTGATGTCGGTGCAGGCGGCCCGTCGTCTCGGCGTGCCGCAGGACCGCTGGGTCTATCTGCGCGGCCACGCCGACGTCGTCGACCAGTCGCTGCTCGATCGCGCCGACCTGAGCTTCAACTCGGCGTCGATCCTCGCCGTCGACGCGGCGCTGCGCGGGGCCGGGATCGGCGTGAGCGAGGTGGCGACGTTCGATGTCTACAGCTGCTTTCCGGTGGCGGTGTTCAACTTCTGCGACGGCACCGGGGTGGCGTGCGACGACCCGCGCGGGCTCACCGTCACCGGTGGGCTGCCGTACTTCGGCGGGCCCGGCAACAGTTACTCCCTGCATGCGATCGCCGAGACCGTCGACCGGATGCGCAGCACCCCGGGCGGTTTCGGCGTGGTTGCGGCCAACGGCGGGGTACTGAGCAAGTACTCGGTGGGCGTCTACTCCACCGAGGCCGCCGAGTGGCTGCCGCACGACGGTGAGTACCTGAGCGCTGAGGTCGCGGCGCGTCCGAAGGTCCCGGTCGCCCGTCGCGCCGAGGGTGCGGCGACGGTGGAGACCTACACGGTGCGCTACGACTGGCCGGTGCGTACCGGTCTGATCGTCGGGCGCCGTGACACCGACGGCAGTCGTTTCCTGGCGCTGACCGAGGACCCCGAACTGGTCGCGCTGCTCAGCGAGGGCGAACCGCTGGGCGCGCGGATCACGGTGCGCCACCAGGACGCGGGCAATCGGGCGGTGCTGGCCTAACGCAGCGCGGCCAGCTTCCCGGCCAGCCGTTCGACGTAGGCGGCGACCTCGTCCGCCGAGCGGTCGGGCAGACCGAAGAGCACCTCGGTCACCCCGATCTCCCGCCAGTGCTCGAGCTTCTCGGGCACCGGCTTGAAGTCCAGCGCGACGATCTGGGGCGCCCCGTCGCGTCCGGCGGCCGCCCAGGTGTCCTGCAGCATCCGCACCGGTTCGTCGATGACGAAGTCGCGGGGCGTGGTGATCCAGCCGTCGGCCGAGCGGGCGATCCACGCGAAGGTCTTCTCGGTGCCGGCCGCGCCGACGAGCACCGGGATGTGCGGCTGTACCGGTTTGGGCCAGGCCCAGCTGGGCCCGAAGGTGACGAACTCGCCCTCGTAGGCGGCCTCCTCGGCGGTCCACAGCTCGCGCATGGCCTCGATGTACTCGCGCAGCATCGTGCGGCGCCGGCCGGGGGGCACGTTGTGGTCGGCGAGCTCGTCGGTGTTCCAGCCGAACCCGACGCCCAGCCGCACCCGGCCGCCGGAGAGGTGATCGAGGGTCGCGATGGTTTTGGC
Organism: Mycobacterium sp.; assembly: GCA_018882965.1. Classification (GTDB taxonomy): domain Bacteria; phylum Actinomycetota; class Actinomycetes; order Mycobacteriales; family Mycobacteriaceae; genus Mycobacterium. The sequence continues at coordinate 30,831 of VEQY01000024.1, forward strand.
CAGGCTGATCGGGTCGTGCTCGACGGGCAGCGCGACCGCGGTGGCCAGCCGCACCCGCGAGGTGACCGAACACGCCGTCGCCAGGCTGACCCAGGGATCCAGGGTGCGCAGGTAGCGGTCGTCGGGCAGGGTCTCGTCGCCGGTGCCCGGGTGCGCTGCCTCGCGCTTGACCGGGATGTGGGTGTGCTCGGGGACGTAGAAGGTGGCGAACCCGTGGTCCTCGGCGAGGGTGGCCGCCGCGGCCGGGGTGATGCCGCGGTCACTGGTGAACAGGACGAGGCCGTATTCCATGCCCAGAATTAGAACGTGTTCTACTGCCGTGGGCAAGCGCGCCCCGCGCCGCGCCCCGGTCGCGCTCGGCGGTGAGCGGGCCGTGGTGCGCTAGCGTTGGCTCCGGACGTCAGGTCCGACACCGTGAGGAGAGACCGTGACTTATCCGATGCCCAACCCGATGCCCACCCCGAACGGCCCGGGCTATCCGGCCCCGCCGCAGTCCGGTGGCTACGGTGGCCCGTTCGCCCCGGGGTATCCGGCGCCGGCGAACCGGCCCCCCCGGACCCCCGCGTTGCTGACCGCGGCGGTGGCGGTCTTGGGCATCGCCGCCTACCTGGCCAGCTTCGGGCCGCTGCTGAGCATCAACACCGACATCGGCCCGTTCGGTGGCGCGGAGTTCACCGCCAGCGGCCTGAGCTACTGGACCGTCGCGGCGCTGCTGGCCGCACTGCTGGCCGCGGTCGCGCTGCTGCCCAAAGCCGCGAAGTACACCACGGTCACGGCGGTGGCCGCCGTGCTGGGCGTGCTGCTGGTGATCGGACAGATGGTCAACCGGCCCGCGGGCTTCGCGATCGGCTGGGCGCTGTGGCTGGTGCTGGCCTTCACGGTGTTGCAGGCGATCACCGCGGTCGGGGCGCTGCTACTGGAGACCGGGGTGATCACCGCGCCCGCACCGCGCCCGCAGTTCGGCCAGTACGGCCCGCCGCCGGGTGGCTACTACTATCCGCCGGGTCCGCAGGGGCAGCCGGGCCAGCCCGGCGGGCACCCCTACGGCGGGTTCGGGCAGGGCGGGGGCGGTCCGGTCGCCTTCGACGACGGCCCGTCCACGCCGCCCACCGGGTTCCCCGCCACAGCATCCGCGTCCCCGTCGGCGCCCCCGCAGCCTGAACCGGAGGCGCGTCACCGGTCTAGTTCCGAGTCCTCCTGACCGACGGCCACGACCCGCCCGCCCCGGATGCAGGACAGGTCCCGAACCGAACCCGGCGCGCCGCAACCGCGTGACCTGGTTCGGGTCGCGTTCGGCCCGTCCCTGGTCGCCCTCGTCGTCATCGCGGCGATCACCCTGCTGCAACTGGTCGTCGCCAACAGCGACCTGACCGGAACCCTCGGGGCGGTCGCCAGCATGTGGCTGGCCGTCCACCTGGTGCCGGTGACGGTTGCGGGCCAGCAGATCGGGGTGCTGCCACTGGTGCCTGCGGCGCTCATGGTCTGGGCCACCGCCCGCGACACGGCGCGCATCACCCCGGCGCAGGGGTCGTGGTTCGTGACCCGCTGGATCGTGGCCTCGGCGGTGGGCGGTCCGCTGCTGGTCGCCGCCGTCGCGCTGGCGGTCATCCACGACGCCGCGTCGGTCATCACCGAACTGCAGACCCCCGCCGCGCTGGGGGCCTTCGGCGCGGTCGCCGCCGTGCACGGACTGGGTGCGCTCATCGGCGTGGGCTCGCGGGTGGGCCCGCGGGTGCTGACCCGGGCCGGCCTTCCGGTGTGGGTGACCGACGCGATCCGCCCGGCTCTGGTGGGAGTGGCGGCGCTGCTGGTGCTCTCGGCGGCGGTGGTGGCCGGGTCGCTGGTCGTGCACTGGGGAACCATGCACGAACTGTTCGGAATCACCGATTCGTTCTTCGGTCAGCTGAGTCTGACCGCGCTCTCACTGCTCTATCTGCCCAACGTGGTGGTGGGCGCCGCAGCGATCGCGGTGGGTTCCAGCGCGCACATCGGATTCGCCACCTTCAGCGCGTTCACCGTGTTCGGCGGCGACATTCCGGCGCTGCCGATCCTGGCCGCCGCCCCTACCCCGCCGCTGGGGCCGGTGTGGGTGGCGCTGCTGATCATCGGTGCGGCGGCCGGGGTGGCGATCGGGCAGCAGTGCGCCCGCAAGCCGCTGCCGCGGCGCGCGGCGTTCGCCAAGCTGGCCCTGGCCGCCCTGCTCGCCGCGGCCATCATGGCGGTCCTGGGTTGGGCGGGCGGGGGCCGGCTGGGGAACTTCGGCCGCGTCGGGGTCGACCAGGCCACCCTGGCCCCCGGGGTCTTCCTGTGGTTCTTCGTCATCGGCGCGCTGACGGTGGTGATGGCCGGGGGCATCGCGCGCACGCCGGTCGCGGCTGAGCCGGCTGCTGCTGACGCCGAAGCCGACACGGAAGCCGACGCCGACGCCGACGCTGAAGCCGAAGCCGACGCCGACAGTGAAGCTACCGCCGCAATCGCGCTCGACAGTGAGGATGACGTCACGCTCGACGAGCAGGAGCCCTCGCCCGCCCCGCCGCCCCCGGTGGTCCGGCCCGCGCCGGACGCCGAGGACGTCGAGGACCTGATGTACGTCGACGAGGACCGCGACGCCGAAGTCGACCCCCGTTAGGCTCGACGCCGTGCCCGACGCCATCCGTGTGCCGCCCTGTGCGCCCGCCCGGCTGGTGGTGCTGGCATCGGGCACCGGATCGCTGCTGCAGTCGCTGCTCGACGCCGCGGTGGGGGACTACCCGGCCCGGGTGGTGGCGGTCGGCACCGACCGCGACTGCCGCGCCGCCGGGATCGCCGAAGCCGCGCGGCTGCCGGCCTTCACCGTGCGGCCCGCCGACTACCCCGACCGGTCGGCCTGGGACGCCGCGATCACCGAGGCGACCGCCCAGCACGGCCCCGACCTGGTGGTGTCGGCCGGTTTCATGAAAATCCTTGGCCCGCACTTCCTCTCCCGGTTCCCGGGCCGGGTGATCAACACCCATCCCGCGCTGCTGCCGGCCTTCCCCGGAGCGCATGCGGTGCCTGACGCGCTCGACTACGGTGTGAAGGTCACGGGCGCCACCGTGCACCTGGTCGACGAGGGCGTGGACAGCGGGCCCATCCTGGCGCAGCGTGCGGTCGACGTGCACGACGGCGATGACGAGCAGACCCTGCACGAACGCATCAAGGTCGTCGAGCGCGTGCTGCTGGTGGATGTGCTCGCCGAACTGGCCACCCGCGGCGTGACCTGGACCGGGAGAAAGGCAACCCTAGGATGACGGCAGGATGACTCCAGCATGACCGCGCGAACCCTGATCGGGCGCAGGCCCATCCGACGCGCCCTGATCAGCGTGTACGACAAGAGCGGCCTGATCCCGTTCGCCCGCGGGTTGCACGAGGCGGGCGTCGCCATCGTCTCCACGGGCTCCACGGCCAAAGCCATTGCCGAGAAGGGTATTCCGGTCACGCCCGTGGAGTTCGTCACCGGTTTCCCCGAGGTGCTCGATGGCCGGGTCAAGACCCTGCACCCGATGATCCACGCGGGCCTGCTCGCCGATACCCGCAACCCCGAACACCTCGCCGCGCTGGAGCGGCTCAAGGTCGAGCCCTTCGATCTGCTGGTGGCGAATCTCTATCCCTTCAGCGAGACGGTGGACTCCGGCGCGGAGATCGACGAGTGCGTCGAGCAGATCGACATCGGCGGGCCGTCGATGGTGCGTGCAGCGGCCAAGAACCACGCCAGCGTGGCGGTGGTGGTCGAGCCCCTGGGCTACGACGGTGTGCTCGCCGCGGTGCGCGGCGGTGGTTTCACCCTCGAGGAGCGGAAGAAGCTGGCGGCGTTGGCATTCCGGCACACCGCCGAGTACGACCTGGCGGTGGCGGGCTGGATGGGGACCGTGCTCGCGCCCGAGGAGGGTGACGCGCCGGGCTTTCTGCCGCCGTGGTTCGGCCGTGTCTGGCGGCGGACGTCACTGCTGCGCTACGGCGAGAACCCGCACCAGCGGGCCGCGCTCTACAGCGACGACGTGGGCTGGCCGGGCCTGGCCCAGGCGCAGCAGCTGCACGGAAAAGAGATGAGCTACAACAACTTCACCGATGCCGACGCGGCGTGGCGGGCGGCGTTCGACCACGAGCAGATCTGCGTGGCGATCATCAAGCACGCCAACCCGTGCGGCATCGCGATCTCCCCGGAGTCGGTGGCCGACGCGCACCGCAAGGCGCATGCCTGCGATCCGCTGAGCGCGTTCGGCGGGGTGATCGCGACCAACACCGAGGTGACCTGCGCGATGGCCGAGCAGGTCGCCGAGATCTTCACCGAGGTGATCGTCGCCCCCGCCTACGAGGAGGGCGCGGTGTCGATCCTGGCCCGCAAGAAGAACATCCGGGTGCTGCTGGCCGCCGAGCCTGCCATCGGCGGGGTGGAACTGCGTCAGATCAGCGGCGGGTTGCTGCTGCAGCAGCGCGACGGCTTGGACGCCCCGGGTGACGACCCGGCGCACTGGACGCTGGCCGCCGGTCCGGCCGCCGACGCCGCGACGCTGGCCGATCTGCGTTTCGCGTGGCGCAGCTGCCGGGCGGTGAAATCGAATGCGATCGTGATCGCCGCCGACGGCGCGACGGTCGGGGTCGGCATGGGTCAGGTCAACCGGGTCGACGCCGCACGGCTGGCGGTCGAGCGTGGCGGGGCGCGGGTGACGGGGGCGGTGGCCGCCTCGGATGCGTTCTTCCCGTTCCCCGACGGACTGGAGGTGCTCACCGCCGCCGGGGTGACCGCCGTGGTGCATCCGGGCGGATCGGTGCGCGACGAGGAGGTGACGGCGGCCGCCGCGGCCGCCGGGATCACCCTCTATCTGACCGGCGAGCGGCACTTCGCCCACTAGTCCCACCCCGCGAGCAGACGCAAACTCCCCAATTTGGGGCGGAATTATTGCCAGTTTGCGTCTGCTCGCCGCGGGAGGGGACCGCAGCCGTAGCGTGGAGGGCGTGAACCCACCCGACGGCCTCCCGCAGACCCTGGGCGCGCTGCGCGCTGCCGGCCACCGCGAACGCTCGGTCAAGGAGGAGATCCGGGAGAACCTGATCGCCGGCCTGGCCGCCGGGGACGACGTGTGGCCGGGCATCTTCGGGTTCGAGGACACCGTGCTGCCCCAGTTGGAGCGGGCGCTGATCGCCGGCCACGACGTGGTGCTGCTGGGCGAGCGCGGCCAGGGCAAGACCCGGCTGCTGCGCTCGCTGATCAACCTGCTCGACGAGTGGACGCCGGTGATCGCCGGTGCCGAACTCGGCGAGCACCCCTATTCGCCGATCACCCCGGAGTCGATCCGCCGCGCGGCGGAACTGGGCGACGAACTCCCCGTGGCGTGGCGCCACCGCAGCGAGCGCTACACCGAGAAGCTGGCCACGCCCGACACCAGTGTGGCCGACCTGGTCGGCGACATCGACCCGATCAAGGTCGCCGAGGGCCGCACCCTCGGCGACCCGGAGACCATCGCCTACGGCCTGATTCCGCGTGCGCACCGCGGCATCGTGGCGGTCAACGAACTGCCCGACCTCGCCGAGCGCATCCAGGTCTCGATGCTCAACGTGATGGAGGAGCGCGACATCCAGGTCCGCGGGTACACCCTGCGGCTGCCGCTGGACGTGCTGGTGGTGGCCAGCGCCAACCCGGAGGACTACACCAACCGCGGGCGCATCATCACCCCGCTCAAGGACCGCTTCGGCGCTGAGATCCGCACCCACTATCCCCTCGAACTCGACGCCGAGGTGGGCGTGATCGCGCAGGAGGCGCACCTGACCGCAGCCGTGCCCGCCTACCTGCTGCAGATCGTCGCCCGCTTCGCCCGGCTGCTGCGCGAGTCCAACGCGATCGATCAGCGCTCGGGGGTGTCGGCCCGGTTCGCGATCGCCGCCGCCGAGACGGTGGCCGCCTCCGCGCGTCACCGCGACGCGGTGCTCGGCGAGGACGAGCCGGTGGCCCGGGTGGTCGACCTGGGCACGGTGATCGACGTGCTGCGCGGCAAGCTGGAGTTCGAGTCCGGCGAGGAGGGCCGGGAGGTCGCGGTGCTCGAGCACCTGCTGCGCCGCGCCACCGCCGACACCGCCCAGCGCGCCCTCGGCGGCATCGACGTCGGCCCGCTGGTGGCCGCGGTGGGGGACTCGGCGGTGACCACCGGCGAGCAGATCTCGGCCAAGGAGGTGCTGCTCGCGCTGCCCCCGCTGCCGGTGATCGACGCGATCGCCGACCGGCTGGACGCGAAAACCGAGGGCGAGCGGGCCGCGGCGCTGGAACTCGCGCTGGAGGCGCTCTACCTCGCCAAGAAGATCGACAAGAGCACCGAGACCGGTGAGACGGTGTATGGCTAAACCGCGCCGCGGCCACGACTCGCGCTACTCCTCCTACACCGGCGGCCCCGATCCGCTGGCGCCGCCGGTGGATCTGCGCGAGGCGCTCGAACAGATCGGCCGCGACGTCATGGAGGGCACCTCGCCGCGCCGGGCGCTCTCGGAGCTGCTGCGCCGGGGCACCAAGAGCATGAAGGGGGCCGACCGGCTGGCCGCCGAGGTGAATCGCCGCCGCCGGGAGTTGCTGTCGCGCAACAACCTTGACGGCACCCTGCAGGAGATCAAGAAGCTGCTCGATGAGGCGGTGCTGGCCGAGCGCAAGGAACTCGCGCGTGCGCTCGATGACGACGCCCGGTTCGCCGAGATGCAGATGGAGTCGCTGCCGGCCTCACCGGCCAAGGCCGTCCAGGAGCTCTCCGAGTACGACTGGCGCAGCGCCGAGGCCCGGGGAAAATACGAGCAGATCAAAGACCTGCTCGGCCGGGAGATGCTCGACCAGCGCTTCGCCGGCATGAAGCAGGCGCTGGAGAACGCCACCGACGAAGACCGCCAGGCCGTCAACGAGATGCTCGACGACCTCAACGATCTGCTCGACAAGCACGCGAAAGGCGAGGACACCGAGCAGGACTTCGCCGAGTTCATGGCCAAGCACGGTCAGTACTTCCCGGAGAACCCGCGCAACGTCGAGGAGCTGCTGGACTCGTTGGCCAAGCGCGCCGCGGCCGCGCAGCGGTTCCGCAACTCGCTGTCGGCTGAGCAGCGCGCCGAGCTGGACGCGCTGGCCCAGCAGGCGTTCGGCTCCCCGCAGCTGATGAACGCCCTGGGCCGGCTGGACGCGCACCTGCGGTCGGCCCGGCCCGGCGAGGACTGGGACGGATCCTCGGAGTTCTCCGGGGACAACCCGCTGGGCATGGGCCAGGGCGCGCAGGCGCTGGCCGACATCGCCGAACTCGAGCAGCTCGCCGAGCAGCTCTCGCAGAGCTACGCCGGGGCCAGCATGGACGACGTCGACCTCGATGCGTTGGCCCGCCAGCTCGGCGAGGACGCCGCCGTGGACGCGCGCACGCTGGCCGAGCTGGAGCGCGCGCTGATGAACCAGGGCTTCCTGGACCGGGGATCGGACGGCCGGTGGCGGCTGTCACCCAAGGCGATGCGTCAGCTCGGCCAGGCCGCGCTGCGCGATGTGGCCCAACAGCTTTCGGGACGCCACGGCGAGCGCGAGACCCGCCGCGCCGGGGCGGCCGGCGAGCTGACCGGAGCGACGCGCCCGTGGTCCTTCGGGGACACCGAACCGTGGAACGTCACCCGCACGATCACCAACGCGGTGCTGCGGCGCGCCGGATCCGGCGAGGGCGACGACGTGCCGCTGCGGATCGCCGTCGACGACGTCGAGGTCTCCGAGACCGAGACCCGCACCCAGGCGGCCGTCGCCCTGCTGGTGGACACGTCGTTCTCGATGGTGATGGAGAACCGGTGGCTGCCGATGAAGCGCACCGCGCTGGCACTGCACCACCTGGTGAGCACGCGGTTCCGCTCCGACGCGCTGCAGATCATCGCCTTCGGCCGCTACGCCCGCACGCTGAGCGCGGCCGAGCTGACCGGCCTGGAGGGGGTCTACGAGCAGGGCACCAACCTGCACCACGCGCTGGCCCTGGCCGGCCGGCACCTGCGCCGCCATCCCGTCGCCCAGCCGGTGGTGCTGGTGGTCACCGACGGCGAGCCCACCGCCCATCTGGAGGGATCCGGCGGGCGGGGCGCGGGGCCGGCGGTGTTCTTCGACTACCCGCCGCACCCGCGCACCATCGCCCACACGGTGCGCGGCTTCGACGAGGTGGCCCGGCTGGGCGCCCAGATCACCATCTTCCGGCTGGGCGACGATCCGGGGCTGGCCCGGTTCATCGACCAGGTCGCGCGGCGGGTGGAGGGCCGGGTGGTCGAACCCGACCTCGACGGGCTGGGCGCCGCGGTGGTGGGCGACTACCTGCGGTCGCGGCGGCGGCGCTGACCCGCCGCGAGCAACCGGTCAGCATCGGCGGACGGTTGCCGCGCCGCGAACGCGGGGCGACCCGCTGCCGCCCGGGGGGCGGGGGAGTCCGAAATCCGGCCCGGGAATCCCTGGCGTGGCGATAGCGCCATTGCTCGACACCGGAGCTGCGCCGCTTACCGCGTGGTCAGACCCGGGCTTGAACGCCGGGTGGGTTTGCTGTCGGCTAACCGTCGCGGGGTGAGCCCGGACGGCCGCCGGGGCTCCAACGGGGGCTCTCGGCAAATTTTCCGGCCCCCGCTAAGCCTGAGAGCAAACTGAGAGAAATCTTTTTTCGGCCTGATGCCGGACCGCCAGCAACCGTGCCGGGGCAGGTTAGGGGACCTTTTTATGGCGTCCCGGCGAGTGCCCCACCGCCGCGCCGTGCGAGAAAAACGCCGCTTCCGTTTGCTCAACGGCAAACTCACCCCTATCATCGGCGTGACGGTCTACACTGGAGCTCAGCAAACTGGGGAGTCCGTCGCGACCAGCGCGAACCGCACGCAAAGAGGGGATCCAGCACATGGCGACTCAGACTCGGCCGCACCTGAAACTCGGCGCGGCACTGGCCAGTGCCGCCGTGATCGCCGCGGCCGCCCCGGCGGTGGCGCCGCAGGTCTCGCTGCCCGCTCCGACCGCACTGTCGACCGCGGCCTACGAGCTGACCACCTTCGCCGACCTGCTGACGATCCCCTTCGACGAGTGGACCGACCTTCTCTTCGGCAATGCAAGCTGGGGAAATAGGATCAGCAACTTCCAGGAGAACGGTCTCATCCTCGATCCGTGGGCCACGGTCTGCACTGCGCAGTCCGGCGGCGGCTGCTTCCAGAGCGGCATCACCGGGGCGCTGTACCTGGCCTCCGATGCCCTGGTCAACGGCACCTACTACGACTACGACATCAACCCGGAGACGGGTAATCCCTACGGCCTCACGGCAGGCCCCACGGTCAATGCGGTCAACTACTTCTGGGAGCCGTTCTACATCCAGACAACCGGAAACGGAACCGCCCAAACGACCATCCAGAACGTTTCGGCCGGCATCAGCGCGGCATCGCAGTACCTGCTCATGGCGACGATCGGCGGATGCACGCCGGTGGAGGACGGGGGCGGGCCGTGCACCCCGCCGTCGGAGGTTGCCTACATCAACGCCAACTACCCCCCGGATGATCAGCCCTTCCCGAACCCCGACGAATTGCTCTACCCCAACCCGATCGGTCAGGCGATCTGGGCGGCGTACTACGGCCCCTACCTGCTGACCCTCGGCTGGGAGCGCAGTTTGTCGGCGATCTCGGTTGCGGCCTACAGCATCCCCGTGGTGGGTCCCTACATCTACGGCACCATCCAGGCCTACCTCGGCGACCTTCAGACGCCGTCGGTCGACGCGCCGACGTTGGGGCTCTACTACGGGCCGGGCCTGTCCGGGATCCTGCAGTTCTGGGTCAACGTGCTGGCCGGCGTACAGCCGCCGCCGCCGCCGCCGGCGGCCGCCGCCCCGGCAGCCAGTGCGCCCTCCGCCGTGGCGGTGCAGGCCGCCGAGGCCGCGCCCGGCGAGGCGGTCGGGCTGCCCGGTGCGAACGTCGCCGCTGACGCAGCGGCGCCGACCGGCGAGACCCCGAACGCGGTCGCCCCGCCGGTCGCGGCGGACGCGGCCGCTGAACCCACCGTGGAGTCCGTGCGGGCGGGTGCCGAGGCGGACAGTGCGCCGGCCCAGCCGGCCGACGACGCGACGGGCGGCACCGAGAACGGCACCGAGAACGGAACCGAGAACGACTCGGCGACCAACGCCGCGGACGCCGCGGACGGCACTGAGGTGACCGCAGCACCGGCGGCCGACGCCCGGGGTGCTGCCGAGAAGGCACCGCGGCGCGGACTGCGCGGGGCACTGGAGAACGCCACCGCGAAGGTCGCCGCCGGCCTCGAGCGGGCCAAGAAGGGCGCCGCGTCGAGCCGGAAGGCGACGGCGGCCGCCGAGTAACCCGTCAGGCCCAACCCGATGGGGCGGGCGGTTCGGCGGGGACGCGCGGGCGGCGCCTGACGCTCACCCCGCCGCCCAGCGAGAAGCCGCGCACGGTCACCGTCGGCGCGCCGGGCGCCCCGGGTCCGACCGTGCGGTCCAGGCCGCCCAGCACGGCGACGCCGCGTACTTCCACGTTGACCTCCGGCGGCAGCACGATGGTCACCCGCCCGAGGATCGCGTAGGCGTTGATCTGCACCCGAGGTGAGGTGAAGTCGGCGTGGCGCAGGTCCACCATGCCGCCGCCGAACACGGTGACGGTCGTCAACCGCCCGGGAACACACCAGCGGCCGCGCCGCTCGAACCCGCTCAGCAGCGCCAGCAGCACCGTCGAGGGCGCGGGCCGGCACGGGCCGCGCCGGAACTCCAGCGCCTCGGGCAGGTCGTAGCCGAGGCGCTCCAACTCGCCGTAGGACGTCGCGGCGTACGCCCGGACCAGGCGGCGCTCGTACTCCGGCACCGACAGCCGCCCGTTGGCGGCGGCCTCGGCCAGCAACTGGGCGACCGAGATGCGGTCGTCGTCGCTGACCTGTCCGGCGTCGTGGGGGATCGGGTGGCTCATCGCGCCTCTGAGAGTACGACCGCTCAGTGCCGCGGCGAAAGCCCGTTCACGGCGCCGCCCACCGCGGCGGGCGCTTCTCCAGGAACGCCAGCATGCCCTCGCGGGCCTCGGCCGAGACGAACAACCGCGCCGACTCCTCGGCCAGCCGCTCGGCGTCCCGGTCGAAACCGGCCAGCACCGCCGCGGTGGTCAGCGCCTTGGAGGCGGTCAGGCCCTGCGGGGAGGCCTTGGCCAACTCGGCGGTGACGGCGTCGACCGCGGCGCCGACATCATCGGCGGCGGCACTGACCAGACCGATCTCGGCGGCCCGCTCGGCGCCGAAGCTCTCCCCGGTGAGGGAGTAGCGGGCGGCCGCGCGCGGCGCGAGCTTGGGCAGCAGGGTCAGCGAGATGATCGCCGGGGCCACCCCGATGCGGGCCTCGGTGAGCGCGAACGTGCTGCGCGGCCCGGCGACGACGATGTCGCACGCCCCGACCAGACCCAGCCCGCCGGCGCGCACATGACCGTCGACGGCGGCGATCACCGGCACCCGGCACGTCACGA
>VEQY01000082.1 GCA_018882965.1 Mycobacterium sp.
GTGCCGGTCACCGAGGCGCCGTCGGTGGTCCGCACGGTGCGGGTGGGGTGGTCACCGGAATGGAACAGCCGCTCGGCGAGGACCGGGGCCCCGTTGCGATCCAGGACCTTGAGCTCGATGACGGTGTCCGAGTTCGGCTTCGCCCCGGGCACGACGTCGGCGATGCGGATGCTCTCACCACCGGGCAGGCTGACCAGCGCGTCACCGGTGACGCAGTAGCGCATCGCCGCCGGCGGGTCGTTGCCCGGCGAACCGAAGTTGCCCTGACCGTCGACCAGCGGGTAGCGCAGCGACCACGGCTGGGCCATCCGCACCAGGGTGTCGTAGATCGAGGCGTCGCCGTGCGGGTGGTAGTTGCCCATCGTCTCGGCCACCGAGCGCGCCGACTTGGCGTGGCTGCGATCCGGACGGAACCCCGAGTCGTACATCGCATACAGCACCCGGCGGTGCACCGGCTTGAGGCCGTCGCGCACCTCGGGCAGCGCGCGCCCCACGATCACGCTCATCGCGTAGTCGATGTAGCTGTTCTGCATCTCCTGCTGGATGTCGACCGGCTCGATCCGGTCGGCTGCGTCGCCGCCGGGCGGCAACGTGGTGTCAGTCATCTGGTCCTCTTCGTGCCGGTAGGGGCGTTACTTCTCAGACGTCAAGGAAGCGGACGTCTTTGGCGTTGCGGGTGATGAAGCTGCGGCGCGCCTCGACGTCGTCGCCCATCAGCACCGAGAACAGCTCGTCGGCCGCCGCGGCGTCATCGAGGGTGATCTGGCGCAGCACCCGCACGGCCGGGTCCATCGTCGTCTCCCACAGTTCCTTGGCATCCATCTCACCGAGGCCCTTGTAGCGCTGGATGCCGTCGTCCTTGTTGATCTTCTTGCCGGCTTTCAGCCCGGCCTCGAGTAGGACGTCGCGCTCCCGGTCGGAGTAGGCGAACTCCGGCTCGGTTCGCTGCCATTTGAGTTTGTACAACGGCGGCTGGGCCAGGAACACGTGGCCGTGCTCGATGAGCGGTTTCATGAAGCGGAACAGCAGCGTCAGCAGCAGCGTCGAGATGTGCTGGCCGTCGATATCGGCGTCGGCCATCAGGACGATCTTGTGGTAGCGCAGCTTGTCCAGGTCGAACTCGTCGTGGATGCCGGTGCCCAGCGCGGTGATGATGGCCTGGACTTCGGTGTTCTTGAGCACCCGGTCGATGCGCGCCTTCTCGACGTTGATGATCTTTCCGCGCAGCGGCAGGATCGCCTGGAACATCGAGTCCCGGCCGCTTTTGGCCGAGCCACCGGCTGAATCGCCCTCCACCACATACAGTTCCGACCTCGACGGATCGGTGGAGCGGCAGTCCGCGAGCTTGCCGGGCAGGCCGCCGATGTCGGTCGCGCTCTTGCGGCGCACCAACTCGCGTGCCTTGCGGGCGGCCAGGCGCGCCTGGGCCGACTGCACCGCCTTGTTGACGATGGTCTTGGCGTCAGACGGATTGGACTCGAACCAGTGGGTCAGCTGTTCGTTGCAGATCTTCTGCACGAACGACTTCACCTCGGTGTTGCCCAGCTTTGTTTTCGTCTGGCCCTCGAACTGCGGCTGGGCGACTTTGGCCGAGAGGACCGCCGCCAGGCCCTCGCGGATGTCATCGCCGGTGAGGTTGGGGTCCTTGTCCTTGAGTAGCTTCTTGTCCTTGGCGTACTTGTTGACCACGCTGGTCAACGCCGCACGGAAACCTTCCTCGTGGGTGCCGCCCTCGTGGGTGTTGATGGTGTTGGCGAAGGTGTGCACCGACTCGGTGTAGCCGGCGTTCCACTGCATCGCCACCTCGACCTCGTGGCCCTCACCCTTGCCGGAGAAGTCGACGATGCTGGTGTGGATCGGTTGCTTGGTCCGGTTGATGTGCTTGACGTAGTCCACCAGTCCGCCGGGGTAGTGGAAGGTGCGGCTTTTGATCTTGTGCGGGGCGGCCTGCTCGGCGGCCTTCTCCTGTGCGGATTTCGGTGCCTCCGCGGTATCGCTGACCACCTCGTCGACGATCTCTTCCGGGGTCACCCGCTCATCGGCGAGGGTGATGGTCAGGCCCTTGTTGAGAAAGGCCATCTCCTGCAGGCGGCGCGCGACGGTCTCGAAGTCGTAATCGGTGGTCTCGAAGATGTTCGGGTCCGCCCAGAATCGGACCGTGGTGCCCGTCTTCTTGGTCTTCTCGCCCTGCTTGATGCTGCCTGGCACGGAGCGCTCGTAAGTCTGGAACCATTCGTACCCGTCGCGGGAGATGTCGGCTTCCAGCCTGGTAGACAGGGCGTTGACCACCGAGACGCCGACGCCGTGCAGGCCGCCGGAGACCTGGTAGGCACCCTCCTCGAACTTGCCGCCGGCGTGCAGAACGGTCATCACGACGTCGACGGTGGGGATGCCGGCCGACTTGTGCATCTCGACGGGGATGCCGCGGCCATCGTCGCGGACCTCGACGCCACCGTCCTCGAGCAGGCGCACATCGACCTGTTTGGCGAATCCCGCCATCGCCTCGTCGACGGCGTTATCGACGACCTCCCACACCAGATGGTGCAGGCCCCGCTCTCCGGTCGAGCCGATGTACATGCCGGGACGTTTGCGAACGGCCTCGAGACCTTCGAGGATGGTGATCTGCGCGGCGCCGTACTCCGTCGGTGGTTTCTTCGTCTTCTGGGCAGCCACGGTCGGGCGGGTCTCCTCGGGGTTGACTTTCGGGCCGGCTACGGGCCCGTTCCCAGTCTACCGGCTTATACGGACAGGACCGACTCTGGAGCGGCGTTTCTGCACACCTGATTGCGCCGTGCACGGAATTTCTCGGCCCGACATGCCTGGCGCCGCTTGACAAACGGCTCGGATGCGTTCTCGTGGCGCTCAGGCGCCCGGCAGATCACCCGTAGGTGTCCCGCGGCCCGCGTCCCGAAACGTGGCGCGGACCCTTGCGCCAGGACGGTGCGGTGGGCCCGCTGATCCGCACCGAGGTCACCACCCCGTCGCCGACCGCTGCGGCGATTCGGGCCAGCAGTTGCGCCTGGATCATTCTTAGCTGGGTCGCCCAGGCCGTGGACTCCGCCGAGATGCTCAGCACGCCCTCGCGCAGCGAGGTGGGCCGGGCGTGCTCGGCGATCTGGTCGCCGACGACGGCTGCCCAGTGCCCCAGCACGGTGCCCTCCGCCACGCGCGGCGTCCATCCGCGCGTTCCCGCCAGGTCACGCGCGGCCTGACCCAGCGGCTGGGGATCGCGCGAGTCCGGCCCCGGTGCCGACCAGCGTCGCCGGGTTCCGCGACCGCCCCCCGCCTGGGTGCCCGAAGACCGCCGGCCGCGGCCGATGTCCCGGCCCTGGCCGCGGGCCGCCGCGCGGGCCTCCTCCAGGGTGCGCCGCACCAGATCCATGTCGGGAACCGGATCACCGGGTTCGCCGGTCACGACGACACCACCGATGCCCGGCCCGTTTCGCCGTCCTGCAGCCGGATGCCGATGCGGGTGGCCTGCCAGCCCTCCGGGATGTCCTCGGGGACCGCGGCGGTGATCAACACCTGTTCGGCGGTGGCCGCCACACCCGCCAGCGCGCGCCGGCGCGCGGAATCCAGTTCGGCGAACACGTCATCGAGGATCAGTACCGGCTCGCTGCCCTCGCTGCGCAGTAGCTCGTAGGATGCCAGCCGCAGCGCCAGCGCCAGCGACCAGGACTCGCCGTGGCTGGCGTAGCCCTTCGCCGGATGTTCACCGAGCCGCAGGTCGAGGTCGTCGCGGTGCGGGCCCACCAGGCACACCGCCCGCTCGAGTTCGGCGCCGCGGCGGCGCTCCAGTTCCGCCAGCAGCGCGGCCTCCAGGGCAGCGGCGATCACCGGTCCGTCAGCGGGGACATCGACGCACCCCCGGTAACCGATGGCCGCCGGCAGCGACGCCGGTGCCAGCAACTGATAGGACTTCTCCACCTCCGGCGCCAACGCGTTGACCAACTCCAGCCGGGCCGCCATCAGCGCGGCACCGTGCGCCGCGAGTTGGCCGTCCCACACCTCCAGGGTGTCGAGGAAGCCGCGGTCGGTCGCGCGCCGCGACCCGGCTCCCGACTTGAGCAGGGCCGTGCGCTGCCGCAGCACGCGGTCGTAGTCCGCGCGCACGCCGGCGACCGCCGGCCGGCGCACGGTGGCCAACTCGTCGAGATAGCGGCGCCGCTCGGCCGGATCACCGCGGACCAGCGCGAGATCCTCGGGGGCGAAGAGCACCGCGCGCAACACCCCGAGGACCTCGCGGGTGCTGCGGACCGGCGAGCGGTTCAGCCGCGCCCGGTTAGCCCGGCCGGCGGTGATCTCGATGTCCACGGCCAGCTCCCGGCCGTCGCTGACCACGATCGCCGACGCCACCGCCCGTTCGGCGCCGGAGCGGATCAGCGGCGCGTCCGTGGCAACGCGGTGCGAACCCAGGGTCGCCAGATACCACAACGCCTCGACGAGATTGGTCTTGCCGCACCCGTTGGACCCGACCACCACCGTCTGCCCGGGTCCCAACTCGAGGTCGAGCTGGGACCACGAGCGGAAATCGTGCAGCGTCAGGTGGCGGACATACATTGCGTCGGCTATCCGGACAGCGGAACCCGCTTGACCGCATGGCCACCGAACTGGTTACGCAGCGCCGACACCGCCTTCATGGTCGGCGAATCCTCTTGGCGTGAGGCGAACCGGGCGAACAGGGATGCCGCGATGACCGGCATCGGGACGCGGTGGTGGATGGCTTCCTCGACGGTCCAGCGACCCTCGCCGGAGTCCTCGGTGTAGCCGGAGATGTCGGTGAACCCGGGATCCTCTTTGAGCGCCCTGGCCAGCAGTTGCTGCAACCACGACCGCACCACGGTGCCGTTGGTCCACGCCTGGATGACAGCCTGGGTGTCTTTGATCAGCGGTTCGGCGGCGAGCAGCTCATAGCCTTCGGCATAGGCCATCATCAACCCGTACTCGATGCCGTTGTGGACCATCTTGGCGTAGTGGCCCGCCCCGACCGGACCCGCGTGTACGAACCCGTCGGCCGGATCCCCCGGGGGGCGCAGCGCATCGAAGATCGGCATCAGCTTGGCGATGTCCTCCTTGCTGCCACCGACCATCAGCCCGTAACCCTCGGTCAGACCCCAGATACCCCCGGACACCCCTGCGTCGACGAAGCCGATCCCGCGGGCGTCGAGCAGGGCGGCGTGCGGCTGATCCTCGGTGTACCGCGAGTTGCCGCCGTCGACGACGAGGTCACCCGGGCTGAGGACCTCCGAGAGCCCGACGATCGTCTCGTTGGTGATCGGCCCGGAAGGCACCATCACCCACACCGCGCGCGGCGGCGTCAGCGCCTCCGCGAGTGCCGCCAGCGTGGGGACGTCGGAGACCTCCGGGCGGGGGTCGAAGCCCACCACCTCATGGCCGGCCTCGCGCAGCCGCTGGCGCATGTTGAAGCCCATTTTTCCCAGACCAACCAGACCGAGTTGCATAACCGGGCCTCTCTCCTCAAGGTGCGTCGGTCAGCCCGGTAGGCGGACCGGCATCAGCAGGTATACGTAATCGGTGTGAACGGCCGGAAACGGGCCCGCGCCGTCCAGCGCCGGGTCGTCGTCACCGGCCGGCCGCAGCACCGCCGGTCGGCTCGCGGTGGTGAAGCCGAACGTCACCCGGTCTCGGTGCAGCGACGCCAGCCCATCGGTGAGGTAGGTCGGGTTGAATGCGATGGTCAGCGGCTCGCCCGCGAAGTGGACGGGCAGGTCCTCCTCAGCGGCACCCACCCCGTCAGTCCCGCCGGCGGACAGTTGCAGCAGCCCGTCGCTGAAACTCATCCGCACCTGGGCGCCGCGGTCGGCGACCAGGGCCACCCGCTTGATCGCCTCGGTCAACTCGGCGACGTCAACGGTGGCCAGGGCGGTGTGCTCGCTGGGCAGCAGCTGGCGGAACTTCGGGAACTCGGCGTCGAGCAGTCTCGTGGTGCTGCGCTTGCCGGCGCTGCGGATGCCGAGCAGTTTCTCCTCGCCGACCTCAGCGCCGGTTCCCAAGGCCAGATGCACGTCCGCGCCCGGGCTGACCGCTTTGGCCGCCTCGGCCAGTGTCCGGGCTGGAACCAGCACCGCGGCTTCCACCGCGGTGGGAGTAGACCAGTTGAGCTCACGGACGGCGAGACGGAAGCGGTCGGTGGCGGCCAGGACGACTTTGTCGTCCGAGATCTCCACCCGGATGCCGGTCAGCATCGGCAGGGTGTCGTCGCGGCCGGCCGCGACCGCGACCTGCCCGACCGCCTCGGCGAAGAGGTCCGCGGGAACCAACCCGGTCTCCGCCGGCAGTTCCGGGAGGGACGGATAGTCCTCGACCGGCATCGCCGGTAGGGAGAAGCGGGCATTTCCGCAGTTCAGCAAGACCCTGCTGCCGTCTACACCCACCTCCACCGGTTTGGGTGGCAGCGCTCGGGTGATGTCGGAGAGCAGCTTGCCGGACACCAAAACCGTTCCCGTAGAGGCGATCTCGGCGGGTACCTGCACCTCAGCGGAGACGTCGTAGTCGTAACTGGCGATGGTCAGACCATCGTCGGAAGCAGTGACGAGCACACCCGCCAACACCGGGTTGGTGGGCCGGCTGGGAAGACTACGGGCCGCCCAGGCCACAGCATCGGCGAAATCGTCTCGAGTCAGGCGGAACTTCACGCCGGCGCCGATTCCTGTGGTCACCGCCGTGTCTCCATCGTCTCCATCAGAGTGCTTCCTCGCGTCCCTTCATCGCCCCGGGGTCTGGAAAATGATGCGCGCAGTCGGTCATCCGATGGCCCCGGACCACTGTCGATGCGGCGTATCTGCAACCGTAAAGCGTTGGCCGCACGCATGAAGGCTAAACAGCAATGGTGACACTGGAGCTGACACGGGAGCCGACAAGGGGGCCGACACGGGACGGATGCGGCGGGCCCGCAATCCCCAACGCCCTCTTCTAAATGAAACCTTTCTTGAGATAACAGCAGTAGTAGTAGGCCATGTGGAAGATGTGGATAACGGTCCAAAAGACCTGTTCAAAGCGGATCTAGGGGTGTGGATGGGCTGTGGAGTATTCGCGCTGCCCAGCGGGTCGCCTGTGCGTCGAGGACTGGTTGTCCACACGGCTGGGGGATAGCGGCGCTGTTATTCAGCGCCGCGTGCACAACCGGTCCCCAGGCCTAGCGCTTGGAGCGCTGCCGGATCCGGGTGGTGAGTTCGGTGACGTGGTCGAAGACCTCATGGCGGTAGGCCATCTCGTTGAGGATCTTCTTTTGCGCATACATCACGGTGGTGTGATCGCGGCCGAACGCCTGGCCGATCTTGGGCAGTGACAGGTCCGTCAGTTCCCGGCAGAGGTACATGGCGATCTGGCGGGATTGCGCCAGCGCGCGGGTCTTGCCGGGCCCGCGTAGCTCCTCGACAGTGGTGTCGAAATACTCCGCGGTTGCCGACATGATCATCGCCGCGCTGATATGCGCCGTGCCGGCATCGGCGATGAGGTCACGCAGCACGACCTCGGCCACCGAGATGTTGATCGGCGCCTTGTTCAGCGAGGCGAAGGCGGTCACCCGGATCAGCGCTCCCTCGAGTTCGCGGATGTTGCGCTCGACCCGGCTGGCGATGAGTTCGAGGACGTCATCGGGTACGGCAAGCCGCTCGACCTGGGCTTTCTTACGCAGGATGGCGATCCGCGTTTCCAGCTCGGGGGGCTGCACGTCGGTGATCAGGCCCCACTCGAACCGGGTCCGTAAACGGTCCTCAAGCGTGGCCAACTGCTTGGGCGGCCGGTCGGAGGAGATGACGATCTGCTTGTTGGCGTTGTGCAACGTGTTGAAGGTGTGGAAGAACTCCTCCTGGATGCCTTCCTTGCCCTCGATGAACTGGATGTCATCGACCAGCAGTACGTCGGTGTCGCGGTAGCTGCGCTTGAAGGCGTCGCGCCGGTCGTCGCGCAGCGAGTTGATGAAGTCGTTGGTGAACTCCTCGGTGGAGACGTACTTCACCCGCATGCCCGGGAAAAGTCGCTGGGCGTAGTTACCGGCGGCGTGCAGCAGATGGGTCTTGCCCAGACCGGACTCCCCCCAGATGAACAGCGGGTTGTACGCCCGCGCGGGAGATTCGGCGATCGCCAGGGCGGCCGCGTGCGCGAACCGGTTGGAGGCCCCGATGATGAACGTCTCGAACGTGTAGCGCCGGTTGAGGCTGGTGCTCAGGGCCCGCTCAGCCGACTCACCCGGCGGGCGGGGCGAGAAGTAGTTCGGCCAGTTCTCCCGGGCGCTGGCCAACGCCTCGCTGTCCTCGTCGACCTCGTCAGCCTCGGAGTCCTCGTCGTAGTCGGCCAACCTGTCCACCGCAGATCCGTCGACCTCGGGAAACGGGTCGAACGCATCGGACAGACCGTCCCGACCTCCCTCGGGCGCGGGGTCGATCCGCACACCGAGTTCGACCCGCTGACCCAGCCGCCGGCTCAGCGCGTCGATGATCGGATTACGCAGGTGGCGCTCGATTTCGTTCTGAACGAACAGGCTGGGCACCGACAGCAGCGCGAAGCCCTCCGCGATGGTCAGCGGGCGGACAAGTTTCAGCCAGGCACGTTGCTGGGGGGTCAGCGGGTCGCCATCGCCACCGGGGGACGCCTCGGTCTGACCATGAAGTTCGGCGACGACAGATCCCCACACGGAGACGAAATCGGGTGCGGGGTCATCGGTCAACGACAGATCCCCCCTGGGCGTCGGGCTGGTCGGACGCGGAAGACGACGTCTGACCTGTCCACACAGTTATCCACAGGTGTGCAAAAGTCGGAAATGGTGGTTACGTCGCTATCCTTGCGGCGCAGCATAGCGAGGATTTCTCGCTGGGGAAAACCGAATCCGCTTTATTGCCGGTAACCGGCCGGATAGGCGACGGTAACCGAGCGGTCGGCTCGCCGTCAGGGTGCCGGGACCGCATCCCCGCCAGGGCGGTTTGACCTGCGGAAGCGACCTCAGTACGCTCACATGGTCGCCCGGAAGTCGGCGATACGGCAGCGACCGGATTGACCGGGACCGCGCCGGGTACCAGCGAAGTTCAGCGGCAGTCGGATCGCCCGGGGGCAGCAGAAATGCTCCACAGGGTCGCCGTCGCCGGTGTATCGAGGAGAGAACCGTGGCCAAGGGCAAGCGGACGTTCCAGCCGAATAACCGGCGCAGGGCGCGGGTGCACGGGTTCCGCCTGCGGATGCGGACCAGGGCCGGCCGGGCGATCGTGTCCGGTCGCCGCCGCAAGGGCCGCCGCTCTCTGACCGCCTGACGGTCGCCCGACGTGCTCCCGGCGCAGAACCGGATGACGCGATCCACGGAGTTTGCCGCCACGGTCCGCTACGGCGTCCGCGCCGCGCAACCCGACCTCGTCGTGCACGCCCGACGGGACCGCGAGGCCGCTGGTCACAGCCCGCATATCGGTTTCGTGGTCGGTAAATCCGTGGGCGGGGCAGTAGAGCGCAACCGCGTGGCCCGGCGGCTGCGGCATGCCGCGCGTACCGTCGTGGGTGAGCTGCAACCGGGCGAATCGATCGTCGTCCGCGCCCTGCCCGGCAGCCGGCATGCGCTGACAGCCAGGCTGCGAGACCAGCTGCACGCGGCGCTGCGAAAAGTCCACAACCTGATGGAGCGTGACCGGTGAGCACCGAGACCATCAAGCCCCGGACGGCCGGCAGCCGGGCGGCCCGGGCGTTGATCACCCTCATCGAGATCTACCGGCACATGATCTCGCCGCTGCGGCTGCCGTCCTGCCGGTTCATGCCCACCTGCAGCCAGTACGCGGTCGATGCGCTGCGCGAGTACGGATTGCTCCGCGGTGCCTGGCTCGCGTCCCTTCGGTTGGCCAGGTGCGGTCCGTGGCACCGCGGCGGATGGGACCCGATCCCCGAGCGGGTCAGCCACCGACACGAACCGGAGGTCAGCACCCATGTTTAACTGGCTCAGCCTCGACCTGGTCTATTACCCGGTGTCGGGCATCATGTGGCTCTGGTACAAGCTCTTCGCGCTGATCCTGGGCCCCAGCAACTTCTTCGCCTGGGCACTGTCGGTCATGTTTCTGGTGTTCAGCCTACGAATCTTGCTGTATAAACCCTTTGTCCGGCAAATCCGCACCACCCGGCAGATGCAGGAGTTGCAGCCGCAGATCAAGGCGCTGCAGAAGAAGTACGGCAAGGACCGTCAGCGGATGGCGCTGGAGATGCAGAAGCTGCAGCGCGAGCACGGATTCAACCCGATCCTGGGCTGCCTGCCGATGCTGGCACAGATCCCGGTCTTCCTCGGCCTCTACCACGTCCTGATGTCGTTCAACCGGACCCAGACCGGGTTCGGCCGGCTGGGCCTGTCCGTCGAAGAGAACCGTGCGCTGGCCAACTACTTCTTCAGCCCGGCCGACGTCGGGCACTTCCTCGATGCCCACCTCTTCGGTGCGCCGATCGGTGCCGCACTCACCCAGCAGCACGGCCTGGAGGCCTTCACCGAATTCAGCCGCGCGGCGGTGGCGGCCGTCTCCATCCCGCTGATGATCCTCGCGGGCATCGCGACCTACTTCAACAGCCGGGCCTCCATCGCGCGGCAGAGCCCGGAGGCCGCCGCCAACCCGCAGACCGCGCTGATGAACAAGCTTGCGCTGTATGTGTTTCCGCTCGGTGTCGTCATCGGCGGACCCTTCCTGCCGATCGCCATCATCATCTACTGGGTGTCCAACAACATCTGGACCTTCGGCCAGCAGCACATCGTCTTCGGCAGGATCGCCAAGGAGGAGGAGGCCAAGAAGGAGGAGGCGCTGGTGCGCCGCTCCGCCAACGCCCCTGCCCCCGGTGCCAAACCCAAGCGGAGCCGCAAGGGTGCTGGCTCGCCGGCAACCAACGGTGATGCCGGCATCGAGGCGACCCCCGACGGGGAAGCCGACGCGGGACCCCAACCGGGGACCGACCCGGGCACCCCCGAGGCGGCACCGAGTCCCGGACCGGTGGCAGCCGCCAAGCCCAGCGCGGGCGGCGGCAGACCGCCGAACCGCACGCCGCGACCCGGGTCGCGGCCCAAGAAACGCAAACGCTGACAGAACCCTGCGAGAAACAGTGCGGGAGAAGGAGATACCGAGGTGACCGAGACCCAAGCAGAGCAGACCGACTCCGTTGAGGACGACGCTCCGGCGCCGCGCCGGGCCAAAGGACAGGACCAGGAGGAACGGCTTGTCGCCGAGGG
>VEQY01000083.1 GCA_018882965.1 Mycobacterium sp.
GGCTGACGTCGGTGAAGTCGATCAGCAGGTCATCCTCGGCGGAGTCGACCGTCCCAGCCACGTCAGGCACTCGCCTATCGTGCCGCATGGCTCAGTCCGGCGGGATCTCCACCCGCCGAAGCACCCCATCGACCGCGTCGGCGACTTCGATCTCCGCCCGGGTCACTCCCAGGATGAACAGCACCGTGTCCAGGTAGGGGTGGCTCAGCGATGCGTCGGCGACTTCGCGCACGGCGGGTTTGGCGTTGAACGCAACGCCGAGCCCGGCGGCGGTGAGCATGTCGATGTCGTTGGCGCCGTCACCGACAGCGACCGTCTGCTCCATCGGTACCCCGGCCTGTTCGGCGAAGTCACGCAGCGCCTTGGCTTTTCCGGCCCGGTCGATGATCGGACCCATCACCCGTCCGGTGAGCACCCCGTCGACGATCTCCAGATCGTTGGCGGCGACGAAGTCCAGCATCAGGTCGTGCGCCAGCGGCTCGATGATCCGGCGGAAACCGCCCGACACCACACCGCAGTGAAACCCGAGCCGGCGCAGGGTACGGATCGTGGTCCGCGCTCCCGGGGTCAGCTGCAACTGCTCGGCGACGTCATCGAGAACCTCCGCGGGCAGACCGGCCAGCGTCGCCACCCGTTTGCGCAGCGAATCGGCGAAGTCCAGTTCGCCCCGCATCGCCGCTTCGGTGATGGCGGCGACCTCCGCGCCTGCGCCGACGCGGTCGGCCAGCATCTCGATGACCTCGCCCTGAACCAGGGTCGAGTCGACGTCGAACACGATCAGCCGCTTGGCGCGGCGCTCGAGGCTGTAGCGCTCCACGGCGATGTCGATGCCCTGCCTTGCTGCGACCCTCGCGAGGTTGGCCTGCAGATCCGCGCCGGCCTCCTGCGGCACCGAGACCCGCAGCTCCAGTCCGGTCACCGGATAGTCCGAGACGCCGCGGATGAAGTCGATGTTGCCCAGCGCCGCTACCTCGCTGGCGACCGCCCCGAACGCCGCCGGGGTGATGGGCCTGCCCAGGACGACGATCGTATGCGTCGACGGTTCGGCGATGACTGGGACGTCCTGGCTGCGCTCGATGGTGACGTCGAGGCCCAGCCGCTGGATCACCGCCGTGACCTCCGCGTGCAACGAGTCACCGTCGGCGACCGTGGACGCACCGGAGACCAGGACACCCAGGGTGAGCCGGTCGCGGATCACGACCTGTTCGACGTTGAGGAGTTCCACGTCGTGGGCGGAGAGGACCTCGAACAGCGCCGAGGTCACACCCGGCTTGTCGATCCCGGTGACGGTGATCAGCACCGACACCTTGTCCGTGTCCATGCGGAGCGCCGGGGACGGCGACCCTCTAGACGCCGGCCTTGGCCTCGACCTCCGCGTCATGCGAGCGCCCGACGTGGGCTTCCCGCCGGATGCGCTCGACCATGTGCGGATAGTGCAGTTCGAAGGCCGGCCGCTCCGAACGGACCTGGGGAAGCTCGGTGAAGTTGTGCCGCGGGGGCGGGCAGGACGTCGCCCACTCCAGCGAGTTGCCGTGACCCCACGGGTCGTCCACGGTCACCACCTCGCCGTAGCGCCAGCTCTTGAACACGTTCCAGAAGAACGGGAGGACCGACAGGCCGACCAGGAAGGCCCCGACCGAGGAGATGGCGTTCAGGGTGGTGAACCCGTCAGTGGGCAGGTAGTCCGCATACCGGCGCGGCATGCCCTCGTCACCGAGCCAGTGCTGCACGAGGAAGGTCAGGTGGAAACCGATGAAGGTCATCCAGAAGTGGACCTTGCCCCAGCGCTCGTCCAGCAATCGGCCGGTCATCTTGGGGAACCAGAAGTAGATGCCCGAGTAGGTGGCGAACACGATCACGCCGAAGAGCACGTAGTGGAAGTGCGCGACCACGAAATAGCTGTCGCTGACGTGGAAGTCCAGCGGCGGGCTGGCCAGCAGCACGCCCGACAGCCCTCCGATCAGGAAGGTCAGCAGGAACCCGTTGGCGAACAGCATCGGTGTCTCGAACGAGATCCGCCCGCGCCACATCGTGCCGATCCAGTTGAAGAACTTGATCCCGGTGGGCACCGCGATCAGGAAGGTCATGAACGAGAAGAAGGGAAGCAGAACGGCTCCCGTCACGTACATGTGGTGCGCCCACACCGCCACCGAGAGCGCGGCGATCGCGATCGTCGCGTACACCAGGGTCGTGTAGCCGAACAGCGGTTTTCGGGAGAACACCGGGAAGATCTCCGACACGATGCCGAAGAAGGGCAGCGCAAGGATGTAGACCTCGGGATGGCCGAAGTACCAGAACAGGTGCTGGAACAGCGTGACGCCGCCGTTGGCCGGGTCGTAGATGTGGGCTCCGAGCCGACGGTCGGCGGCCAGACCGAAGAGGGCCGCGGTGATCAGCGGGAAGACCAGCAGCACCAGGATCGAGGTCACGAAGATGTTCCAGGTGAAGATGGGCATCCGGAACATCGTCATACCGGGGCAGCGCATACAGACCACGGTGGTGATCATGTTGACCGCACCCAGGATGGTGCCCAGGCCACCGACCGCAACGCCCAGGATCCACAGGTCCCCGCCGGGTCCCGGGCTGTACACCTCGGAGGAAAGCGGGGCGTAGATCGTCCAGCCGAAGTCGGCCGCGCCGCCGGGGGTGATGAAGCCGCCCAGTGCGATCAGCGCACCGCAGACGAACAGCCAGAACGACAGCGCGTTGAGCCGCGGGAACGCCACGTCGGGCGCGCCGATCTGCAAGGGCAGCACCAGGTTGGCGAATCCGAACACGACCGGGGTGGCGTAGAACAGCAGCATCGCCGTGCCGTGCATGGTGAACAGCTGGTTGTACTGCTCGTTGGACAGGAACTGCAGGCCCGGCAGCGCCAGTTCGGCCCGGATGAACAGGGCCATCAAGCCGGCCACCGCGAAGAAGATGAAGCACGCGACCACGTACATGATGCCGATCAGCTTGTGATCGGTGGTCGTGAGGACCTTGTAGATCAGGTTGCCCTTCGGCCCGGTCCGGGCCGGGTAGGGGCGGGTGGCCTCGAGTTCTCCGCGGGCGGGCACTACGGCTGTCACGAGGTCCTCCAAAGCATCCGTGGGACGAGGTCGGTCCCTGCCTCAATCTACGGCGAATCCTATCCCTAAACCAGCCTGTCGGTGCGCTGGGTCGGGCATTCACCGGCCAGGTGCTACGGTCGCGCCCGTGCTGCTCCGCCACCTGCTGGCCGGCCTCGCCGCGGTGTCCGCCACCTGCCTGGTCAGCGCCTGCGCGCCGGGGGGCCAGCCGGCGGGGCCCGGCTCGGGCGGGCCGGTGACCAGCGCCACGAAGATCGCCTCCGCCGGGGTGCTGGGCAACCAGCGCCGCCCGGACGACTCCTGCCCGGCCGAGCCCGCCCGCACCGATCCCGCACCCGCGCCCGACCCGCAGCGCGTCGTGGCGCTGGCCGGCGACGATCTGGATGCCCTCTGTGCGCTGGGCCTGCAGGCCCGGATCGTGGCCGCCGCACTCCCGGACGACACCGACGCCCAGCTGTCGTATCTGGGCACAGTGGTGCGCAACCTGCCCGCCGCCGGCACCCGCGGTTCCCCCGACCTCGGTGCCGTCGCCGCGGCCAAACCGGATCTCATCCTGACCCCGCGGGCCGAGCCAGCCCTGTCGGCGATCGCGCCCACGGTGCTGACTTCCGCCCCGGGTGCGCGCTGGCAGGACAACCTCCGGACGGTGGGCACGGCCACCGGCCGTCGGGCGGCGGCCGACGAGTTGATCGCCGGTTTCGCCGCGCAGGCCCGCGAGGCCGGCGCCGCCAACGACGCGGTGCACTTTCAGGCCTCGGTCGTGCAGTTCACCGACACGGTGATGCGGGTGTGGGGCGCAGAGAACTTCCCGGCCAGCGTGCTGGCCGCGGTCGGGGTCGATCGCCCCGCCGCGCAGCGATTCACCGACAAGCCGTACCTGGAGATCGGCATCACCGACGCCGACCTGGACAGCTCGCCGGACTTCTCGGCCGCCGACGGCGACATCGTCTACCTGTCGTTCGACTCGCCGGCCGCGCGCGAGCGGGCGCCGGAGATCCTGGGCAGCGACGCCTGGCGCGCGCTTTCGGCCAACCGGGACAACCGGGTGTTCGCGGTCAACAACGAGGTGTGGCAGACCGGGCAGGGCCTGATCGCCGCGCGCGGGATCCTGGAGGACCTGCGCTGGCTCAATGCCCCGATCAACTAGCGCACGTAATTCTCGCCGGTCGCGCGGACCGTCACGTCGCTGATCGTGATGCCCCACGGCTGGTCGATCACGTGCACCACCGCGGCGGCGAGGTCCTCGGGAGTGATCAGCCAGTACTGCGTCGAGTCGACGTCGGTCTGCTCGGGTCGCAGCGACCCGGTCAGGAAGTTGCCGAGGTTCTCGGCGAACTGCGGGCCGTTCTGGCCGGCCAGCGCCATCACCGCGGTCTCGTTGACGACCCCGCTGGCCAGGTTGGTGCCCAGCACGCCG
This sequence comes from Mycobacterium sp., assembly GCA_018882965.1. Taxonomy (GTDB): domain Bacteria; phylum Actinomycetota; class Actinomycetes; order Mycobacteriales; family Mycobacteriaceae; genus Mycobacterium. Next base: position 4,489 of record VEQY01000083.1, read on the forward strand.
GTCGGCTTGACGGTGGTCACCTTGATCCGCCCCTGCGCCTCGACCCGCAGCGCATCCGACAGCGCAGTCACCGCCGCCTTGGTGGCGCTGTAGACACCAGCACCGGCCACCCCGCCGTTGCCGTAGATCGAAGAGATGTTGACCACGTGCCCGCGGCCCTGGGCGATCATCTGGTCATAGACCGCGGCGATTCCGTTGACCACGCCCTTGATGTTGATGTCGATGGCCCGATGCCAGCGCTGCCAGGCCCGTTCGTGGTCGGCGAAATAGGCCAGCGGCATCACCCCGGCATTGTTGACGAGCACGTCGACCCCGCCGAAAGCCTCGACGGCCGCCTCCGCGCCCGCCCTCACCGCCGCCAGGTCGGCGACGTCCGCGGTCTGCCCCAGAGCCTGCCCGCCGGCCGCCCGGATACCCCCGATCACCTCGTCCAGGGCGTGGGCATCGACGTCCATTCCCACCACCCGCGCGCCCCGCACGGCGCAGTCCTGCGCGATCAGCCTGCCGAAGCCGCTGGCGGCGCCGGTGACGATGACGACCTTGTCGGCCAGATGTTGTGTCATGCCCACCATTCAACCGGTGGCCGCACGCGGCCTACGCTCGGGTGATGACCACCGTTCACGCCTATGCCGCGACGTCGGCCAGCGATCCGCTGACGAAGACCACCATTTCCCGCCGGGCTCCCGGACCGCACGACGTGATGTTCGACATCCATTTCGCGGGTATCTGTCACTCCGACATCCACACTGTTCGCGCCGAGTGGGGCCAGCCGAACTATCCCGTGGTACCCGGCCACGAGATCGCCGGGATCGTCACCGAGATCGGTTCGGAGGTAACGACTTTCGCCGTCGGAGATCGTGTCGGCGTGGGCTGCTTCGTGGACTCGTGCCGGGACTGCGCGAACTGCCGTTCCGGGCTACAGCAGTACTGCACGGGCGGTGGGATGACGGGGACCTACAACGCTGTCGGGCGCGACGGGCAGCCGACTCACGGCGGGTACAGCGGAGCCATCGTGGTCGACGAGAACTACGTGCTGCGCATCCCCGACAGTCTGGCGCTGGACGCTGCCGCACCCCTTCTCTGCGCCGGCATCACCACCTACTCCCCGCTGCGGCACTGGAAAGTGGGGCCGGGGACCCGGCTCGGCGTGATCGGCCTGGGCGGGCTGGGTCATATGGCGGTAAAACTCGGCGCCGCGATGGGCGCTGAGGTCACCGTGCTGTCGCAGTCGCTGAAGAAGATGGAGGACGGCCTGCGCCTGGGCGCCAAGCACTATCACGCCACTGATGACCGGGAGGTCTTCAAGAAACTGCGCAACTCCTTCGACATCATCCTCAACACTGTCTCGGCGGATCTGGACCTGCGCCGCTACCTCGGTCTGCTCGACCTCGACGGGGTACTGGTCGAACTCGGGCTACCGGAGAACCCACTGGTCGTGCCGGCCTTCCCGCTGCTGGGGATGCGCCGCAGCATCACCGGCTCCGCCATCGGCGGGATTCCCGAGACCCAGGAGATGCTGGAGTTCTGCGCCGACCACGGTGTAGCCCCCGAGGTCGAGGTGATCGAGCCGGACTACATCAACCAGGCCTACGACCGTGTACTCGCCAGTGACGTGCGCTACCGGTTCGTGATCGACACCGGGTCACTGCGCTAGCTGTCGAAGCTGTCCAGCGGCCACCCGCCGGCGGCAAGCTTGGCCGCCACCCGCTGGATGTTCTCCGGGCCGCCGTCGTGGTGGGCGACGTTCTCGATGAAATGCTCGATCTCGTCGTGGTCGATCTTGTGCCCGGCGGCGGCGTGGGATTCCTCGGCGATGATCGCCTTCACCACTTCCCTGACCTGATCCTCGGTCAGCGGCGTATTGCGCAACAGCGACAGCAGCGGGACCCGGTCCGGGCCCGGCACGCCGTCGGGGTAACCCGCCCGGAGCCAGTCGAGAACCTTATGAACCAGAGAATCGTGAGCCACGCCGATCAGTGTGTCGGGTGCGGGCCGGATACGCCAGCCGCTTCGACAGGGTGTTCACCCACCGTTAACCGTTGCGCGGCGACCCTAGAAGTCCCAGTCCTCGTCCTCGGTGACGACGGCCTTGCCGATCACATACGACGACCCCGAGCCGGAGAAGAAGTCGTGATTCTCGTCGGCATTGGGGCTCAGCGCCGACAGGATCGCCGGGTTGACGTCGGTCTCGTCGCGCGGGAACAGCGCCTCATAGCCGAGGTTCATCAGCGCCTTGTTGGCGTTGTAGCGCAGGAACTTCTTGACGTCCTCGGTCAGGCCCACCTCGTCGTAAAGGTCCTGGGCGTATTCGGTCTCGTTGTCGTACAGCTCGAAGAGCAGCTCGTAGGTGTAGTCCTTGAGCTCCGCCCGGCGCGCCTCGGTCTCTTCGGCAAGTGCCCGCTGGAACTTGTAACCGATGTAGTACCCGTGCACGGCCTCGTCGCGGATGATCAGCCGGATCATGTCGGCGGTGTTGGTCAGCTTGGCCCGGCTCGACCAGTACATCGGCAGGTAGAAGCCGGAGTAGAACAGGAAGCTCTCCAGCAGCGTGGAGGCCACCTTGCGCTTGAGCGGATCGTCGCCGCGGTAGTAGTCCATGACGATCGCGGCTTTGCGCTGGAGGTTCGGGTTCTCCTCCGACCAGCGGAACACCTCGTCGATGTCGCTGGACGAGCAGAGCGTGGAGAAGATCGAGCTGTAGCTCTTGGCGTGCACCGACTCCATGAACGCGATGTTGGTCAGCACCGCCTGTTCGTGCGGGGTGACCGCGTCGGGGATCAGGCTGACCGCCCCGACCGTGCCCTGAATGGTGTCCAGCAGCGTCAGGCCGGTGAAGACCCGCATGGTCAGCTGTTTCTCCGAATCGGTCAGCGTGTTCCACGACGGGATGTCGTTGGACACCGGCACCTTCTCGGGCAGCCAGAAGTTGCCGGTCAGCCGTTCCCAGACCTCGGCGTCCTTCTCGTCCTGGACGCGATTCCAGTTGATCGCCGATGCACGGTCCACCAGCTTCACCGCATTGCTCACCGAAAACCTCACTTCGCCGTCAAGACCAGGAAAGACACCAGGAAAAAGGCCGACAGAGCCGACGGGAGTAACACTACCCCTTGGGGCCGACAAGCCGCCGCAACACAACTGGTTGTGGTTACGGCGTGTCGCGGGGCTCCGCCAGCCGGATCGGCCGGTCCAGGTCCAGGGTGATCCCGAGCATCTCGGCCGTCCCGGCGACCGTCCCGAGCAGGATCGTGGTCAGGTGGGCGACGAAGTCGGCGGACGGCATCCGCCGGGGGCTGTCCGGATCCGGGCCCAGCCACCAGTCGGTGGCCACCGACACCGAGCCGAAGGCGGCCGCGGCGGCGAGTTCGAGGACCGCGTGGTCGAGGTCCATATCCGGCAGTTGCTGATCGAACATCTCCGCCACCGCCAGGGTGATCTTCCGGCCCTCGTTGAGCCCCGTCGCGGCAGGTTCGGCAGGTTCGGGAAAGCGGTCCTGCATGATGAATCGCATCACATTCGGATGGGCTTCGACCAGCGCCACATATTCGGCTACCGCACGACCCAACACCTCACGGGTGGGATCTTCCGCGAAATCGACGTTGGCGAAGATCGATGCCCCGAGCAGGTCGCGAAATCGGCTGCTGATGGCCCGGAAGAGATCGGCCTTGTCCTCGAAGTGCCGGTAGATCTTGGGTTTCCCGGTGCCGGCTTCGGCGGCGATCTCGCGCAGGCTGGCATCTGGGCCGTGGTCGTCGATGGCCCGGAACGCAGCCTCGACGATTTCCGCCCGGACCTTCTCGCGGTGCCCGCGCCACCGTTCCTTCCGGCGGTCAACCGGGGGCGAGGACGTCGTCCGCACCTGAAGAACACTACCGGTGCAGGGTCGGTGCCGGGTCGCGCTAGCATCGAACGGTCTCACCCGGCAGTGCCGATAAAACCTGAGGAAACCCAGCCAGCGTGACAGAACAATTCGATCTGGTGATTGCGGGCGGTGGCCCGTCGGGTTCCGCTGCGGCCTGGCAGGCCGTGCAAACCGGCGCCAAGGTGGTGATCCTGGACAAGGCGACGTTCCCCCGGGACAAGCCCTGCGGGGACGGCCTGACCGCCCGTGCGGTCAGCTACCTGCAGAAAATGGGCCTGGCCGACGAGGTCGCCCGGTTCCACCGGGTCAACCGGGTCACCGTCTACAGCCCGTCGCGCTGGGAGCTGTCGTTCCCGAAACGCCCGGGGATGCCCGACCACGGCCACACCGTCAGCCGTACCGTGCTGGACACCCTGTTGCTGGAGCACGCCGACAAGGCGGGCGCGGTGGTGCGTCAGGGCGCGGAGGTAAGCGACCCGATCATCGATGAGCGCGGCCGCGTCACCGGGGTCACGCTCAAGAGCGGCGAGAAAGTGCACGGCGCTGCGGTGATCGCCGCCGACGGCGCCTACTCCCCCATCAAGCGCGCGCTCAACCTCGACTCGCAGTACAACGGGTACTCCGCGATCGCGATCCGCGCCGAGATGGACGCCCAGGGTGACGGGGTCGCCGACTCCGACAGCCTGGACATCTATCTCAACCTGAAATTCCAGGGCGACCAGCTGCCCGGCTACGCCTGGGTGTTCCCGATGGGCGGCGGGCGGCTCAACATCGGCCTGGGCTACGTCAACAGCTACAGCAACTGGCAGGCCATCAACGCCACGCAGTTCCTCGGCGAGTTCCTCGCAAGCCTGCCACCGGAGTGGAAGTTGCCGCCCATCGCGGAGTTGAAGAAGAACAAGAGCGTCCGGGCCTGGCGGCTGCCGATGGGTTTCACCGCCTGGCCACCGTGGCGCCCGGGGGTGATCTTCACCGGGGACTCCCTCGGCGCGGGCAAACCCGCCTCGGGGGCGGGCATCTCCAAAGCCCTGGAGTCCGGCCTGGCCGCCGGCGAATGCGCGATCGCCGCGTTGGAGAACGGCGGACCCGATGACTTCACCAACTACGCGCAGCGGATGGAAGCCGCGTGGGGCACCGAGTACCGCCGCGGGCGCTACTTCCACAAACTCCTCGGCTACCCGAAGGTGGCCAACGCCGGTGTCCGGCTGATCGACAACGCCCGGTTCCGCGACGCCCTGCTGAAATCGCTGTACAAGAAGGCCCAGGGACCGCTGCACAAGGTGCTCTGAGCGCCCGGGCATCCCTCGACTGTGCTTCCCCATACGCCGCGCCCGGCGAGTCGCGTATGAAACCGCGCACTCGCGGGGGCCGCGCCTACAGCATGCAGGACACGCAGCCCTCGACCTCGGTGCCCTCCAGCGCCATCTGGCGCAGCCGGATGTAGTACAGCGTCTTGATGCCCTTGCGCCACGCATAGATCTGCGCCTTGTTGACGTCGCGGGTGGTCGCGGTGTCCTTGAAGAACAGCGTCAGGCTCAGGCCCTGGTCGACGTGCTGGGTGGCCGCCGCGTAGGTGTCGATGATCTTCTCGTAGCCGATCTCGTAGGCGTCCTGGTAGTACTCCAGGTTGTCATTGGTCATGTAAGGCGCCGGATAGTAGACCCGGCCGATCTTGCCCTCCTTGCGGATCTCGATCTTGCTCGCCACCGGGTGGATCGAGCTCGTCGAGTGGTTGATGTAGGAGATGGAGCCGGTCGGCGGGACCGCCTGCAGGTTCTGGTTGTAGATGCCGTGCTTGGCGACCGACTCCTTGAGCCGGCGCCAGTCGTCCTGGTCGGGGATCCGGATGCCGGCATCGGCGAACAGCTGCCGCACCCGGTCGGTCTTCGGCTCCCACGTCTGCTCGGTGTACTTGTCGAAGAACTCCCCGGAGGCGTACTTCGATTTCTCGAAGCCGCTGAAGGTCGACCGGCGCTCGATGGCGATCTTGTTCGAGGCCTGCAGCGCGTGGAACAGCACGGTGTAGAAGTAGATGTTGGTGAAGTCCACACCCTCCTCGGACCCGTAGTGGACGCGCTCGCGGGCGAGATAGCCGTGCAGGTTCATCTGGCCCAGGCCGATCGCGTGCGCCTCGCTGTTGCCCTTCTCGATGGAGGGCACCGAGGTGATGTGGGTCTGGTCGCTGACCGCGGTCAGTGCCCGGATGGCCACCTCGATGGTCTGGGCGAAGTCCGGCGAGTCCATCGCCTTGGCGATGTTCAGCGACCCGAGATTGCACGAGATGTCCTTGCCCACATGGGCATACGACAGGTCGTCGTTGAACACCGAGGCGGTGGACACCTGCAGGATCTCCGAGCAGAGATTGGAGTGGGTGATCTTGCCGTCGACGGGGTTGGCGCGGTTGACGGTGTCCTCGAACATGATGTACGGGTAGCCGGACTCGAACTGGAGCTCAGCCAGGGTCTGGAAGAACTCCCGCGCCTTGATCTTGCTCTTGCGGATGCGCGCGTCATCGACCATCTCGTAGTACTTCTCGGTGACCGAGATGTCCGCGAACGGCACCCCGTAGACACGTTCGACGTCGTAGGGCGAGAAGAGGTACATGTCCTCGTTGTTCTTGGCCAGCTCGAAGGTGATGTCCGGGATCACCACGCCCAGGCTGAGTGTCTTGATCCGGATCTTCTCGTCGGCGTTCTCGCGCTTGGTGTCCAGGAACCGGTAGATGTCGGGGTGGTGGGCGTGCAGGTACACCGCGCCGGCACCCTGGCGCGCGCCCAGTTGGTTGGCGTAGGAGAACGAGTCCTCCA
>VEQY01000113.1 GCA_018882965.1 Mycobacterium sp.
AAGCCGGTCAGTCCGGGGTGAGGCGGTGGTGTGTGGAGGCGACGTCATAGCCGTTCGCCGACCACCCCGCCCCCCCGCTGAGGCCGCGCCGGCTCCGCTGATCGCCGTGCTCAGCCTGGTCGCGCTGACGGTGGCGGTGCTGCAGACCGGGGTGGTGCCCATCCTGGGCGTGATGGCCGATCAGCTCGACGTCTCCGTGCTCGACATCAGCTGGGCGGTGACGGCCAACCTGCTCGCCGCCGCGGCCACCACCCCGCTGCTGGGACGGCTGGCCGATCTGCACACCAAGAAGCGGCTGCTGGTCATCGTGCTGGTGGTGGTGCTGGCCGGTTCGCTGCTGGCGGCCGTCACCTCCTCGCTGGCCGCACTGGTCGTCGCGCGCGTGCTGCAGGGCGCGTCGTTCGCGCTCTACCCGATCGGCATCTCGATCCTGCGCGACGAGCTGCCCCCCGAGCGGCTGATGCGCGCGATGGCGGTGCTGTCCGGGGTGCTCGGCTTCGGCGGGGGCATCGGGCTGGTGATCACCGGGCTGCTCATCCAAGATGACGCGGACTATCACCGGATGTTCTGGTTCATGGCGGTGTTCTGTCTCGTCGAGCTGATCGCGGTGATCCTGCTCGTGCCCCAACGGCCCTCCCGCGCAACGGGTTCGGTGGACTGGGTCGGCGCGGCGGGCCTGGCCCTCGGGCTCTCGGGTCTGCTGCTGGCGATCACCCAGGGCAACGTGTGGGGCTGGACGTCCGCGCCGGTGCTCGGCGGCGGGCTGGGCGGGCTGGCGGTGCTGGCGCTGTGGTGGGCGTGGGAGGTGCGCTGCACGCACCCGCTGGTGTCCACCGCGATGCTCACCCGCCGGCCGATCCTGTTCACCAACATCGCCACCGTCGCCGTCGGGATGGGGTTGTACTTCGGTTTCCTCGGGCTGACGGTGTTCGTGCAGGTGCCCATCGCCAGCGGCTACGGCTTCGGCGCGAGCGTGCTGTGGGCCAGCGTGGTGTTCCTGCTGCCCGGCGCGTTCGCCGGGTTCGTGGCGGCCTCGCTCAGCGGGCGCTACATCGACCGCTTCGGTGCGCGCCCGGTGCTGGTGGCCGGCGCGGCACTGGGGGTGGCCGGTTTCGCCATGCTCGCCCTGGCCCACGAGGTGAGTTGGCAGATCATCGCCGCGGCCGTCCTGGTCAACTCCTACATCAGCCTGGCCTACGGCGCGCTGCCCGCACTGGTGGTCCGCGAGGTCGCCCCCGGGGAGACCGGGGTGGCCACCTCCATGAACGCCATCGCCCGCACCGTGGGCGCCTCGATGGCCGCGGCCGTCGTCGCGGTGCTGCTGGCCCGCACCACCGCGGCGGGCTACCCGCCGGAGAGCACCTTCACCACGATCTTCGTCCTCGGCGCGCTCACCGGTGTGGTCGCGATGGTGCTCATCGCCATCAGCCGCCCGCGGCTGCGCGACATCGACTCGCTGGAGGACGCCGAATCGCGCGCGCTCAACCACGAGTGGGGCTAAGGCGTCGGGGCCCCGGACTTGTCGGTGGCCGCCGTTATGGTCGGGGTGACGGGGTGATTCGGCGAAGGGGGAGTTGCTTGACAGAGATCCACACCAGCCACGACGTGCTGGTCCTGGGGGACCGCGAGACCGTGGAGCGCACGGAGATGCTGGCGGAGAAGGCGGCCGACCGGGGGGCGGTGATCGCCCAGAGCTTCGCGTTCGAATCCGGTGAGGCCGCCGAGCAGGACAACCTCACCGACGTGCGCGCGGTGGTCTCGGCGCTCAGCCGTGCGATCGCCACCCGCACCGACATCTGGCTGCCGTTCCCGATGCAGGACCTGTGCCGCGAGCAGCACCTGCGCCGGCTGTGCGTGGCGCTGCAGCGCCACGGCCTGAACCTGCTGATGGGCCCGCAGCTGGAGCCCTTCCCGGTCGAGGGCGGCTTCAGCCAGATCGACGCCGCCCTGCGCGCGGAGGTGCGCGCGGTCGACGAGCTGGACTTCGCGGCGCTGGCCGCCGCGGGGGCGCCCGCGCTGAGCGCCCAGATCGAGGTGTTCCTGGCGCTGGCCGCCGAGCAGCATCCCGGCGAGCCCGCACCTGATGATGCGGATGACGACGATGACGACATCGACTGGGGGCCGCGGTATTTCAGCACCGCCGAGGCCGCGGCCATCCTCGGCAAGTCTGCGCAGTGGGTGCTGCGCCGGCTCAAGGACCGGGCGTTCACCTACCCCGACGGCACACCGGTGGGCCCGATGCGCTCCGGGCCGGGCGGGGGGTTCCGGTTCACCGCGCCGATGCTCAAGGCGATGGCGTGGTCGAGCTACCGGCGCGCGGATCTGAGCAAGAAGGAGCTCGCCGCGGCGCTGCATCGGCTGTTCTCCGCCGACTGCTGAGGCGCGCGCCGGGTCAGTACCACCCAGGCGGCAGCCCGCCCGGGAAACACGACCCGCCCAGCCCGCACGGCGGCCATGGCTCCGGCGGCGGTGGCGGCGGCGGGTAGGGCTCGCCCGGCGGGGGCGGTGGCGGTGGGGGGCACGGGGAGAACTGGGT
>VEQY01000025.1 GCA_018882965.1 Mycobacterium sp.
CGCTGTCCCGGCGGGGAACGCTGTGGAGCTACGCCGAGAACCGCTACCAGCCGCCGGCGCCCTACCCGCAGTCCGATTCGTTCGAACCGTTCGCGATCGCGGCGGTGGAGCTGCCCGCGGAGGGCTTGATCGTGCTCGGCAAGGTGGTCTCCGGCACCCTGGCCGCCGATCTGCAGGTCGGCATGGACATGGAACTGACGACGATGCCGCTCTACACCGACGACGAGGGTGTCGAGCACAGCGTCTACGCCTGGCGGATCGCCTCGTGAGCGGGCGCGTCTACATTCTCGGCGCGGGCATGCACCCGTGGGGGAAGTGGGACGACCGCGACTTCACCGAGTACGGCGTCGTCGCGGCGCGGTCCGCACTGCGCGACGCCGGGCTGGACTGGCGCCAGATACAACTCGTCGCCGGCGCCGACACCATCCGCAACGGCTATCCCGGCTTCGTCGCCGGCGCCACCTTCGCCCAAAAGCTGGGCTGGACCGGCATCCCGGTGTCCTCCAGCTACGCGGCCTGCGCGTCGGGCTCGCAGGCGCTGCAGTCGGCTCGTGCCCAGATTCTGGCCGGGCTGTGCGACGTGGCGCTGGTCGTGGGCGCAGACAAGGCGCCGAAGGGATTCTTCGCGCCGGTCGGCGGTGAGCGGCGCAACGACCCGGACTGGCAGCGCTTCCATCTGATCGGCGCCACCAACCCGGTGTACTTCGCGCTGCTGGCGCGCCGCCGCATGGCGCTCTACGGCGCGACCAGTGCCGACTTCGCCGCGGTGAAGGTGAAGAACGCCCGCCACGGGCTGAACAACCCGAACGCGCGCTACCGCAAGGAGACCACCGTCGCCGACGTGCTGGCCAGCAGCGTCGTATCCGATCCGCTGCACCTGCTGGACATCTGCGGAACCTCCGACGGGGGCGCGGCCCTCGTCGTGGCCAGTGAGTCGTTCACCGAGAAGCACCTCGGGTCGACCAAGGGGGTGCCCTCGGTACGCGCGGTGTCGACCGCCACCCCCAACTATCCGCAGCACCTGCCGGAGCTGCCCGACATCGCCACCGACTCCACCGCGACGGTGCCCGCACCCGATCGGGTGTTCAAGGATCACATCCTCGACACCGCCTACGCCGAGGCCGGCATCGGGCCCGAGGATCTGAGCCTGGCCGAGGTGTACGACCTATCCACCGCACTCGAACTGGACTGGTACGAGCACCTCGGGTTGTGCCCCAAAGGCGAGGCCGAGGGCCTGCTGCGCTCGGGCGCCACCACGATCGGCGGGCGCGTGCCGGTGAACCCGTCGGGCGGGCTGGCCTGCTTCGGCGAGGCGATCCCCGCCCAGGCCATCGCCCAGGTCTGCGAGCTCACCTGGCAGCTGCGCGGGCAGGCCACCGGCCGGCAGGTGGAGGGCGCCACTGTCGGCATCACGGCCAACCAGGGCCTGTTCGGTCACGGGTCCTCGGTGATCGTCGCCCGCTGAGACGCCCGATGCCACCGTCACCCCGCGACGACAACGCGTCGGCGCCGACCGTGGTGGCGACCGTCAAACCCGGCAGCACGAAGGGGCCGCTGGTCGAGGTCGGCGATAACGGAGCGCTGACGGTCTACGTGCGCGAGCGGGCTGTCGAGGGCAGGGCGACGGAGGCGGCTATCCGCGTGATCGCCACCCACCTCGGTGTGCCCCGCAGCCGTGTGGAGCTGGTATCCGGCGCGACGTCTCGGATCAAACGCTTCCGGGTTGTCGGCTAGCCGTCGCTCAGCGCCACTGCACCTCGCTGCCGGCCGCGAAGGACAGCAGCGCATCGATGAACGTTTCGACCCCCCAGGTGAAGCCGTCGACCGGAATGCGCTCGTCGTCGCCGTGGAAAAGCTTGTTGAACACCACCTCGGACGAGAGTTTCACCGGCGCGAAGCCGTAGGTCTTGATGCCCAATTCGTTGAACCAGCGCGCGTCGGTCAAACCGGGGATCATGAAGGGGACGGCCGTACTGCCCGGGTCGGCCTTCTCCAGCGCCGATGCGAGATGCGCGAAGAACTCGTTGCGGTGGTCGACCACGGTCGGCGGGGCGCTCAGCACCATCTCCACGGTGAATCCGTCGCCGAGGTGCTTCCGCACGATCTCATGGACCTGTTCAGGCGTATGGCCGGGAAGCACTCGGCAGTCCGCCATCAGGGTCGCCTCACCCGGGATGACGTTGATTTTCGATCCGGCCTCCAGCACCGTCGGGGAGATGGTGTCGTGCAGCAGGGCCCACAAGACGTTGGCCTCGTTGCGGTCGGGCAGCAGCCGCTGAATCACGAAATCGCCCACCCGGGGGTCGAGGATCCTGCGGAACACCGGGCGCGTCACCACGGGTAGCGCATCGGACACCGTGGTCACGAACTCGGTGACCACAGGCGTCGCGTGATGCGGGAAGATGCCCGGCCCAAGCTTCCGCAGCGCCTCTCCGAGAGCCTGAATCGCGTTCTGCTGCTGCGGCATGCTGCCGTGCCCTGGTTCCCCGTGCGCCGTGATACGCAGCCAGGCGAGCCCCTTCTCGGCCACCTGGATCGGGTAGAAGCGTCTGCCGTTCAGGTGCAGGGTGTAGCCGCCCAATTCGTTGACCGCGTACTCCGACTCCAGCCACTCCGGGAACCGCTCGACGAGAAAGCGGCTGCCGTGGGTGCAGCCCCCCTCCTCGTCGGCCACCGCGGCGAACACCAGGTCCCGCTCCAGCGGGATGTTCCGCCGCTTCGCCACCAGCATCGCCATCAATGCCATGGCGGTCATGTTCTTCATGTCGATGGCACCGCGACCGTACAGTTCGCCGTCGTGGACGACCGCCCCGAACGGGGGCTGACTCCAGCGGTCGGTGTCGGCGGGGACGACGTCGACGTGGGACGACATCAGTACGCCCGAAGATCGGGCCGCGCTGCCCTTACCCGGTAGGCGGGCGACCAGGTTCGCGCGGCCGGGTTCACTCTCGGCGACCTGGCAGGCGATGCCCTCCCGTTCGAGAACGCCCCGCAGGTAGTCGATGGCCAGGATTTCGTTGCCCGGCGGGTTCGTGGTGTCGAGGGCGAGCAGAGCCTGAAGATGAGACAGGGCCTCACTGGCTACCGGATGAGACACATCAATTCCTCCCTGCTACGACGTCAGGCGACGCCCAGATAGGCCGCTCGGACACTGTCATCAGCGAGCAGGTCGGCGGCGGTTCCGTCGCGGGTGACGTTCCCGGTTTCCAGGATGTAGGCGCGATCGGAGCACCGCAACGCCTGGGCGGCGTTCTGCTCGACCAGCAGAATGGTGGTCCCCTGGGCGTTGATCTCGGCGATGATGGCGAAGATCTGCGAGATCACCATGGGGGCCAGGCCCATCGACGGCTCGTCCAGCAGGAGCACCCGCGGCCGGGCCATCAATGCGCGGGCAATGGCCAGCATCTGCTGCTCGCCGCCGGACAGCGTGCCGCCCACCTGGTCACGGCGCTCCGCGAGCCGCGGAAAAGTCTCGAACAACCACTCGAGCGTTCGGTCGTGGTCGGCTTTGGACTCGAACTTGCGCCCGTAGCAGCCCATTTCGAGATTCTCGGTCACGGTCATACCCGGAAAGATGCCGCGGCCCTCCGGTGCCTGGACGAGCCCGTCCCGCGCGCGCTGGTGGGCCTTCACCTTGGTGATGTCGCGGCCGCCGAACCAGACCGATCCGGCTGACACCGGGCGTAAGCCGGAGATGGCCCGCATAAGGGTGGTCTTTCCCGCACCGTTGGAGCCCAGCAGAGTCACCAACTCACCCTCGCGCACGGTTAGCGAGACACCGTGCAGCGCCTCGATTCGGCCGTAGTGGACGACGACATCGCGGACCTCGAGCACGGGCGGCGCGACATTCTCAGGACTGGTCATCAGGTATCCCCAGGTAGGCGGCGATCACGGCAGGATCCTCGCGGATCTCGTCAGGCGGACCGTCGGCGATCTTTCGGCCGAACTCCAGGACGACGATCCGGTCGGTCACTCCCATGACCAGACGCATGTCGTGCTCGATGAGCAGAACGGTGTATCCCTCGTCGCGGATGTTTCGGATGAGTTCGATCAGGGCGGCTTTTTCGCGGGGATTGAACCCGGCCGCCGGCTCGTCGAGGCACAGCAGCTTCGGTCCGGTGGCCAGCGCGCGGGCGATCTCGAGCCGCCGCTGATCACCGTAGGAGAGATTCTTGGCCTTCTCCTCACTTCGGTGCGCGATACCGACGAACTCCAGCAGGGCGACCGACCGTTCCACCGCCTCGTGCTCCTCGCGGCGATGCCGCGGGGAGCGCACGATCGCACCGGGGACCGAGGTGTGATGCCGGGCGTCTGTCCCGACCGCGACGTTCTCCAACGCGGTCATCTCACCCCAGAGCCGGATGTTCTGGAAGGTCCGGGCAATACCCAGCTTGGTTATCTGGTGGCGCTTGCGTCGACCGAGGGTCTCGCCGTCGAAAACCACCGAACCCGCGGTGGGTCTGTAGACACCGGTTATCGCGTTGAAGCAGGTTGTCTTACCTGCTCCATTGGGTCCGATCAATCCGAGGATCTCGCCGCGCTGGATCGAGAAACTCACCGCGTCCAGGGCCGTGAGTCCGCCAAACTTGACGGTCAGGTCGGTTGCCTCCAAGAGCGCCGCGGTCACGACGGCGCCTTTCTCTCCGCGCCGCCCAGCAGGCGGCGGGCCTGGTTGGCGTAGGCGAGCAGATGCTGGCGTGCCGGGAAGAGTCCTTGCGGACGGAAGATCATCAGCACCACCAGAGCCAAACCGAAGAACAGATACTTCAGGTCACCGAGGTTGATCCCGAAAACCTCCACCCCGAGCAATCGGTTCGGCAGGTAGACGATGACGAACGCGCCAAAGATGACACCGAGCTTGTTGCCCTGACCACCGAGCACCACCGCGCACAGGAACAACATGGAGTTGATGATGTTGAACGTCGGCGGGGCGACGTACTGAACCTGGCCCGCGTACATGGCCCCGGACAAACCACCGATCGCCGCGCCGATCACGAAGGCCCAGAGCTTGAATCGGAAAGTGTTGACGCCCATCACTTCGGCGGCGTCTTCGTCCTCGCGGATGGCAACCCAGGCACGGCCGACCCGGCTGCGCTCCAGATTTCCGACCAGCAGCAGGATCGCGACGATGAGGATCAGCCCGAGCCAGAACCACCATGTTCCGTAGTTGGCGTTGCCGGAGGAGTTTCCGCTGGAGAACACGCCCTCGGGCAACTCGGCGCTCTGCCCGACGCGCGGGTAGGCGACCTCGTTGAGGCCCCGCGGCCCGTTGGTGACGCCGGAGAGGTTGTCGGCAAGCAACCGGATGATCTCGCCGAAGCCCAGGGTCACGATGGCCAGGTAGTCCCCCCGCAGCCGCAGCGTCGGGGTGCCCAGGATCAGACCGCTGATCGCGGTGATGGCCATCGCGATCGGCACACAGGACAGCCAGGCCCAGTCCTCGGCGAACCACTCGCCGTGGCCTACCTGGTTCCACGGACTGTCCGGGCTGGTGAGCAGCGCGACGGTGTAGGCGCCGACCGCGTAGAACCCGACGTAACCCAGGTCGAGCAGGCCGGCCTGGCCGACGACCACGTTGAGTCCGACCGCGATGATCGCGACCATCGCGAACTGGGCCATGGTGCCGCCGAAGCTGATTCCCGGGGTGTCCAGGAACGGCGGGGTGTACAGCGGCAGCAACGCCAGAGCCCCGAAGCCGAGCACACCGAAGATCCACTTCTGACCCCGGCTGCGCTCAGACCACCACCGGCGCAACCCGTCCCCCGGTGCGAGCAGGGTGTTCATGCGCGGGCCCGCCCGAGGCTCTCACCGAGGATTCCGGTGGGCCTGATCAGCAGCACCAGGACCAGCAGGACGAAGGCGACCACGTCACGCCACTGGGTGCCGAACAGCGCCTGGCCATAGTTCTCCATGATGCCCAGCAGGAGGCCGCCGAGAAGCGCACCGCGTAGATTCCCGATCCCGCCCAGGACCGCGGCGGAGAAGGCCTTGATGCCCAACAGGAAGCCGCCGGAGTAGATGATGCCCTGAGGCACCCGCAGGGTGTAGAGCAGCGCTGCCGCACCGGCGAGGATGCCCCCGATGAGGAAGGTGCGGGCGATTATCCGCTCCCGGGAAACACCCATCAGGGTGGCGGTGTCCGGATCCTGCGCCACCGCACGGATGCCGCGGCCGAATCGGGTGCGGTTGATCACCAGGTCGGTCAGCAGCGCGAGCACCAGCGCGGAGGCGACGATGACCAGTGTCACGTTGGTGACGGTGGCCCCGAAGATCTCGAACTGGGTCCGCGGCTGTACCAGGATGATCGGCTGCTGTGCGTTGCTTCCTCCGTAGCCCGGGAGGATCTTGGGCAGGATGAAGTGGACGAATTCCTGCAGCACGAAGGACATTCCGATGGCGGTGATGAGGAAGGTCAGAGGGCGCGCGTTGCGCCGGCGTAGCGGGCGGTATGCCACAGCCTCCAACCCGACCGCTGACGCCCCCGACACCACCATCGCGAAAAGCATCGCAGCCCCGAGGTACACGACGGTCATCGTCACGCCCAGGCTGTAGGCATTGCCGCTCGGCGCGAAGCCCAGGATCATGTCCAGGCACAGGTAGGCGCCGAACATGCCCAGCATGAAGATCTCGGAATGCGCGAAGTTGATCAGGCGCAGTACCCCGAACACCAGCGTGTAGCCCACCGCGACCAGCGCGTAGATGGCGCCCCAGGCCAGCCCGTCAATGGTGAACTGCCAGAAACCTTCCCGCAGATTCTCGACATTGAAACCGATGTCACCGGCCAGCCAGCTGTGCTGGAAGAGACCCTGGCCGATCATCCGACTCCTCGCGTCGCTCCTGGGACTGCAGCCGAACCGCCGCCGGGTCCCGGTAGCGCCCCGTGGAACGACCTATTGAACCTTGTAGATCCAGATCAGGGTCGTGGTGAGCTCACCTGTGTCGTTCCACTGATACTTGCGGGCGACTCCTTGCCCGTCGTATGAGCGAACGAATTCCAGCAGAGCGTCCCGAGTGGTGGCACCGGAGCTGATGCCCTTGGCCAGGATGGTGCCGAGGTCATAGCCCTCCGTGCTGTAGGTGCCCGGAGCCTGGTTGAACTTCTTGGTGTACTCATCTGCGAAGGCGGCTGATGCAGGACCACATGGGCAGGACAACACGGCATCCTTGGATGCATTGCCGGCCTGCTTGACGAATTCCGGGTCCTTGGTGCCGTCGGCGCTGACGAATTTGCCGGTGAAGCCGCCGTCACGCAGCTGCTGGACGAAGGGCGCGGCTTCGGCGTAGTACCCGCTGAAGAACACCGAGTCCGGCGACTGCTCCTTGATCTGGGTCACCGCCGCGGAGAAGTCCTTGTCACCTTTCTTCACCGAGATGTTGCAGGCCTGATCGGCCAGCGATCCCAGGGTGTCCCGGACGGCCTTGGCCAGGCCGCTGCCGTAGTCGGTGCTGTCGTCGACGACGCAGACCTTCTTGTCGCCGATGGTGTTCTTCATGTAGTTGGCGACCGACGGACCCTGGACGCCGTCGTTGGCCAGACCCCGGAAGAAGGTCTTCCAGCCTTGCTCGGACAGCGTGACGTTGGTGGCCGAGGCCGTGACGGAGACCAAGCCCGCCTGATCGAAAACGCCTCCGGTGGCTTTGGTCTCTCCGGAGAATGCCGGCCCGACCAGTCCGACGATGGATGCGTCATCCACGATCTGCGGGGCGATCGCGGTCGCCTTCTGCGGATCGCCCTCGGTGTCGAAGGGCTTCAGCTCGATCTGACAGCCCGGGTTGGCGGCGTTGTGCTTGTCGATCGCCAGCTGGACGCCGTTTTTGATGTTGATGCCCAGCGCGGCATCGGGGCCGTTGAGAGCGCCGGCCATCGCGATCGCCACCGGCTCACAGGTGGCGGTGCCGTCGCCGGCCGGGTCGACCGGTGCGGCTCCGGCCTGGGCGGGGATCGCAGCGCCGTTGCCGTCGATCTGGACCTGCTCGACGATCGCGAGGTCGGTCGCGGCTTCGCCCTGGGCGGCGGTCGTGCCCGCCGCGGAGTCGCCGGTGGGTTTGGGCTGACTGCAGCCTGCGACGCCCAGCAGTGCCAGCGCCGAGATCATCGCGATTGTGTTGCGGGTAGCCGAACCGTGCACGCTCAACCTCCGGGGTCACTCGATGTTGCTGGTGTCACAGGATGCCACACGCGGCGGGTCAGGGCGCGTCGTCGGGGGTTTCCATCGAATCCAGCACGACCTGGGCAACCCGTTTCATGCTGGTGCGGCGGTCCATGGCCGCCCTGCGAATCCAGCTGAAGGCCTCCGGCTCGGTCATCGCGTGCCTGACTTGCAGCAAACCCTTCGCCCGTTCGACGAGTTTGCGGGTCTCCAACCGGTCGGTGAGGTCGGCGACCTCCCGCTCGAGCTCGGCGATTTCGCCGAAGCGGCTGACGGCCAACTCGATGGCGGGAACGAGGTCGGAAATCGAGAATGGCTTGACCAGATACGCCATCGCGCCTGCGTCGCGCGCCCTCTCCACGAGGTCCCGCTGACTGAACGCGGTCAGCACGACGATCGGCGCGATGCGCTTGGTGGCGATCTCAGCCGCGGCGTCGATACCGTCGCGGCGAGGCATCTTGACATCCATGATGACCAGGTCCGGTCGCAGGCTCTCGGCAAGGTCGACGGCCTCCTGACCGTCACCTGCCTCACCAACCACCTCATAGCCTTCGTCGCGCAGCATCTCGGCGAGGTCCAGCCTGATCAGCGCCTCGTCTTCGGCGATCAGGACGCGCCGCCCGGGCGCCGCGCTGGCGTCGGTCGGTTCGGTCACAGGCCCATTCTGGCTCAATTGACCCGTGCCGTGTCGGCAGCGGCGGCATCCTCTATCGTTGGGCAGCGCTGCGGATGCCGGCCGCCCTCGTATCCCAATTGGCAGAGGAAACGGATTCAAAACCCGTGCAGTGTGAGTTCGAGTCTCACCGAGGGCACTCGTCAGTCACCCACTCCCGTCGAGGTGAGCGAGCCCCTGATTACTCCGCGCTCCGCGCCGACGCCGGCGACCGCGACTCCGCCCACGAGCTGGCCGAGCGACTGACCCGGATTATTCCCACCATAGAAAGCTGAACTTTTCCTGAGTCTATGATACCGTCGGTATCGTGAACATGAGACGAAAGACGGCCGGCGTACTCCTCAGCGCAACCGCACTGGCGAGCGTCCTGCTGAGCGGCGCATTTGTTCTTTCTGGGCCCCCCGCCCTTGCGACCACGGAACCCACACCGGCGTACTGCGCCGGCGACGACCCGGGCGACCTGCTCAACGGAGTCACCTGCGATCAGGACGCCAACGGCTCCGGCGGCGGCTCCCCCAACTGGCCGCCGCCGCCACCCCCGGGTGACGGCGATCCCGGTGACGGGGGCGGCCCCGGCGGCGGTGGCGGCCCCGGCGGCGGGGGCGGCAACGGCGGTGGCGGCGGCGGGGGTGGCGGCGGCGGGCCCAAGTAGCCGTCGCCAACTAGGCTGTGGGGATGCGGTCTGAACACAGACGCACCCCCCGGATCCTCTCGGAAAGCCCTTTCCGATGGGCTGACTGCGAGCGGCTGCAGCGCCGGCCTCCGGCCCGCAACAGGCACTGGGCCCAGGCCGCCAGCCGCCCTCAGCGGGTGCTCTCCGTCGCCGCCTGGATCGCCGCCGCGATTACCGCGCTGCTGGGGATCGTGCAGACCTTCACCGGTTCCGGCGTCGTCTACATCGGTCTTGTCAATCTGGCCACTGCCGGGGTGCTGATGCTCGTCCCCCTGCTCAACCGGTTTGGGAACCTCCCCGCCGCACTGGCCTTCATGGTGATCTCCTACTCGTCGCTGACCTTCGTGGGCTGGCAGATCGGCACCGATTCCGGGGTGCAGTTCTACTACCTCGTTTCGGCATCGTTAGCCGTGCTGGCCGTCGGCCTTCGGCATCTTGCGCTCGCGGCGACGATGACGGCGATCGGGGCCGCGCTGTGCATCGGTCTGGAACTCCTGGCGCCCGCCGACACCGGTATCCAGCCGCGCTGGGCGATGGACGCCGCCTTCGTGTTCGCCACCATCGGGGCGAGCGTGCTGATCTTCGCCACCGTCTGGTACGCGATGCGCGAGGTCGACCGCGCCGAGGCGGCGATGGACATCGAGTACAACCGCTCCGAGGCGCTGCTGGCGAACATCCTGCCCGCCAGCGTCGCCGAGCAACTCAAGGATCCGTCCCACGGCGTGATCGCCCATCGCTACGACACCGCCTCGATCCTCTTCGCGGATATCGCGGGATTCACCGAACGGGCCAGCGAGATAGCGCCGACCGAACTGGTCCGCTTCCTGGACCGGCTGTACACGACCTTCGACCGTCTGGTCGACAGGCACGGCCTGGAGAAGATCAAGACGACCGGCGACTCCTACATGGTCGTCAGCGGAGTGCCCACACCGCGGCCCGATCACGCAGAGGCGATCGCCGACCTCGCCCTGGACTTGTCGCGCGCGGTGGCGAACCTGCGTGACCCTCGCGGGCAGCCGGTACCGCTGCGGATCGGTATCGCCACAGGGCCGGTCGTCGCGGGCGTCGTCGGTGCGCGCCGCTTTTTCTACGACGTCTGGGGCGACGCGGTGAACGTCGCCTCCCGGATGGAGTCCACGGATGTCGAGGGCCGGATCCAGGTGCCCAACGACGTCTACGAACTGCTGCGTGACTCCTTCGTCCTCCAGGAGCGGGGCGAGATCGAAATCAAGGGCAAGGGCACCATGCGAACCTGGTACCTGATCGGCCGGAAGCCGCTCCATGCGACACCGAACGCCGTCGACGAGGCCGGCCGGGTGGAAAGCTCAGCGGGCTAGCTTCCGGTTCGGTGTCAGGCCTTCCGGTTCTCGGACTTGATCAGCCAGGCCAGCTTCTCCAGGCCCTCGGTCACCTCGTCGAGGATCCCGGTCGAGTTCGGGTCCTCCTCATCGACGTCCTCGCGGACCTCGCGCAGCGTGCTGACAGCGGCGTAGATCGCCGCGGTGATCTTCTCGACCGCGTCATCGCTGTTGATCTCGTCGGCGGGGATCTCCGGAATGGTCGTCGTCGCGGCCACGACCTCAGAGCGTCCGTCGGGCACCGCATCGAGGGCGCGCATCCGCTCGGCGACCGTGTCGCTGGAAACCCTGGCGAAATCCACCAGCTCGTCGAGCTGCAGGTGCAGATCGCGGAAATTCGAGCCGACCACGTTCCAATGCGCCTGCTTGCCTTGCAGCTGCAATTCGATGAGGTCCACCAACACCCGTTGAAGGTTGCCGCTCAGCCGCGGTGACGCCCGAAACCCCTCGACGTCATGAGCGTTTCGCCGATTCTGACCCTTGACCGCCATGTGCGTCCTTCCGTCCGGCCACCGATAATGCCAGTGTACGGCCGCCCATGCAGGCGCAACACTGCTGCTACATCACCTTCGACAGAAAAGCCTTCGTACGCTCCTGGCGAGGATGGCTCAGCACGTCGCGCGGAGGCCCGCTTTCGACCACGACGCCGCCGTCCATGAAGACCAGCTGATCGGCCACCTCGCGGGCGAACCCCATCTCGTGAGTCACCACGATCATCGTCATGCCCGCGGTGGCGAGTTTCTTCATGACGGCCAGCACCTCACCGACCAGTTCGGGATCCAGGGCCGAGGTGGGCTCATCGAAGAGCATGAGTTTCGGGTCCATCGCCAGAGCGCGGGCGATGGCGACGCGTTGCTGCTGGCCGCCGGAGAGCTGGGCCGGATAGGCGCCGTCCTTGTCGGACAGCCCGACCTGGCGGAGCAGGTCGCGGGCGCGTTCGACCGCGACGGCTTTACTGGTGCGGCGGACGTAGACCGGCGCCTCGGTGATGTTCTCCAGGGCGGTGCGGTGCGGGAAGAGGTTGAACTGCTGGAAGACCATCCCGATCTCACGGCGCTGGGCGGCGGCCGCCGGGGCCGGCAGCTCGTAGAGTTTGCCGTTGCTTTCCCGATACCCGACCAGCCTGCCGTCGACATAGAGGCGGCCTGCGGAAATCCTCTCCAGATTGTTGATGCAGCGCAGGAAGGTCGACTTACCCGAACCCGAGGGGCCGACCACCACCAGTACCTCACCGCGGGCGACTGAGAGGCTGACGCCGTTGAGCACCGCCAGCGCCCCGAAGCTCTTGCACACCTGCTGCGCCTCGACCATCGGGCGCTCGGCCGGCTGCCCGGTCACCCGCGCCCCTCCCTCGCCGCGCTCTGGGCGACGGCGAGGACTTCCAGTTGCTTGGCGGTGAGCGTGCGCGAGATTCCGCGCGAGAAGTGCCTCTCCAGGTAGTACTGGCCCACCATGAGGACACTGGTGATGGCTAGATACCAGGTCGCGGCGACCAGCAGCAGAGGGATCGGCTGGAAGTTGACGGCTGAGATGTCGCTGGTGCGGGTGTAGAGCTCGAGGGTGTAGGGCACCGCAGTCACCAGTGAAGTGGTCTTGAGCATGCTGATCAGCTCGTTGCCGGTCGGCGGGATGATCACCCGCGTCGCCTGGGGAAGAACGATCCGCCGCATGGTCAGCCACCAGGACATGCCCAGCGCGGTGGACGCCTCGGTCTGGCCCTCGGGCACCGAACTGATCCCCGCCCGGATGATCTCCGCCATGTAGGCCGACTCGTTGAGCCCCAGGCCGATGATCGCGAGGATGAATCCGATCGACAGGTCTTGCAGGCTGAAGTTGAACAACGAGGGACCGAACGGGACTCCGACCGTGATGTTGCGGTACAGGGTCGGGAACAACCCCCAGAAGACCAGCTGCACGTACACCGGGGTACCGCGGAAGATCCACAGGTACGCCCACGACACCGACCGCAGGATCGGGTTGGGCGACAGCCGCATGACCGCCAGGACCACTCCGAGCGCGACCCCGAGCAGCATCGACCAGAAGGTCAGCTGCAGGGTGTTCCAGGCCGCCTCCGAAACCCGCTGGTCGAAGAGATACCGGCGGTAGGTCACCCAGCCGTAGGCGGGGTTGGTGGCCGCGCCGTAGAGGAAGAGCCCGACCAGGATGAGGATCGCCCCCGCCCCCAACCACCTGCCGGGGTGTCGCAGCGGGACGGCGTCGATCGGCGGCGGAACGGGTGCCTGCGCGGTCATTCAGCTGATAGCGCCGTTGATGACCGGCTTGTCGATCAGGCCGGCCTCCAAGCCCCAGTTCGCGGCGATCGTCTTGTAGTCCCCCGTTGTCATCAGGTGCTCAAGGGCCTTCAGCAGCGACTGGGCCAGCGGCGAGCCTTTGGCGACGGGCCAACCGTACGGGGCGGAGTCGAAGACCTCGCCCGCGCCCTCAAGCTTTCCGCCGCTCTGCTTGATCGCGTA
The DNA here is from genome assembly GCA_018882965.1 of Mycobacterium sp. Taxonomy (GTDB): domain Bacteria; phylum Actinomycetota; class Actinomycetes; order Mycobacteriales; family Mycobacteriaceae; genus Mycobacterium. Next base: position 13,329 of record VEQY01000025.1, read on the forward strand.
GGCGGTGACCGGGGAGTCAGCGGACATAGCATCGGCCTGACCGAGTACGACGGCGTTGGTTACCGCGTCCTGTCCATCGAACTTCACGATGTCGATCTCCGGCTTGCCGGCGTCCACGCAGGCTTTGCTCTTCGCCGGAAGCTCATCGGTTTCCTGGATGGTGGCGGTCTGCACAGCGACCTTTCGGCCGCAGGCGTTGGCGGGATCGATCGACTCGCCCGCACGCTGGGCCCACAGTGTGCCCGCCGAGAAGTAGGTGACGAAGTCGACCTGCTGCTCCCGTTCCTTGGTGTCGGTGAAAGACGACATACCGACGTCGTAGGTGCCGCCCACGATGGCGGGGATGATCTTGGCGAAGTCCGCCTCGCGGTACTCGGCCTTCACGCCGAGGGTGGCCGCGACCGCGTTCATCAAATCGACGTCGAAACCGACGATCCGGCCGTCGGCATCCTTGAACTCGTTCGGCGGGTAGGGCAGGTTCACTCCGACGACCAGGACGCCGTCGGTGGAGATGTTCTCCGGGAGGGTCGCGGCGATCTCCGCGACCTTCTGGGGATTGACCGCCACCGACGTGGTGGCCGGGCCGGCGTCGACTCCCGGTCCGGTCTCGGTGTTCCGGGCGCAGCCCGGTAACCACATCACGCCAACGGTCCCGATCAACGCCGCCGCGCACCAACGGACTCCACGTCGCATCTGTTGTCCTGCCATCACAACCCCTCTCCCACTACTCCGCCTCCGGCGAGAGCTCCTGTGAGGAGGACGTTAGTCCACATGCGGCGTGTTGACTGGCGGAGCGGAACGGCTGTGCGACACTGCCGACATGACCGATACCGCGCATCGACCCGCCCTCTTCCAGCACCTTTGGAAAGCGACCCTGCTCTCCGGCGTCCTGTCAGTGATCCTGGGCGGACTCGTGCTCGGCTGGCCTGGACCGACCCTGGTCGTCGCCGCGATCCTGTTCGGGGCCTACCTGCTGGTGTCCGGTATCGCTCAGATGGTCTTCGCCTTCAGCTTGCCGGTGTCGACCGGCGGCCGGGTGCTGCTGGTCATCAGCGGTGCGGCCGCGTTGATCCTGGGCGTGCTGGCGTTCCGCCACTTCGGGCGCGGCGAGGCGTTCCTGCTGCTGTCGATCTGGATCGCGGTGGGCTTCATCTTCCGCGGTGTGGCCACCACCGCGGCGGCCATCGGCGAGCCCGGCGTGCCGGGGCGGGGCTGGAACATCTTCTTCGGCATCGTCTCCGTGATCGCCGGCGTCATCGTGCTGGCCTACCCGCTGTCCTCACTGGTCACGCTGACCATCGTGGTGGGTGTCTGGCTGATCGTGATCGGGGTGTTCGAGGTGATCGCTGCCCTGAGCATGCGCAAGACGGGCAACGAGGTCCGGGACACGGTCAACGAGGCGCTCGGCCGACCCTGACCTCCTCGCGACCCGTCGGTCCGCCCGACGGGTACCCTTGCGGCGAACCATGTCCCGCGACGTGAAACACGACCATGACTGAGAACCCGCCCGGCAGCCCCGAGTTCCCACCGCAGAGCGGTGGGCTGCCGCCAGCGCCACCGCCCTACCCCTACCCACCCGGCGCGTATCCCGGTGCGCCGGCCTATCCGCCGTACGCGCCGTATCCGCCCCCCGGCGGCTACCTACCGCCATCGGTCCCGCGCAACGGCCTGGGGGCGGCCGCACTGGTGATCGCAATCATCGCGCTCATCGGATCGTTCTCGGTTGTCGGCGGGATCGTCGGGGGCATCGTCGCCGTCGTGCTGGGCCTGATTGCCCGCGGCCGGGTCAAACGGGGCGAGGCCACCAACGGCGGCGTGGCTCTGGCCGGTGTCATCCTCGGGGTCTTCGCCGTCGTGGTAGGCCTGGTCTTCATCGCGGTGTGGATCAGCCTGCTGCGGGAGGTCGGCGCACAGAATTACTTCGACTGCCTCCAGCAGGCCGGGCAGGACCGCGCGAAGGTTCAGGAGTGCGCGGACAAGTTCCGCCAGTCGGTCGAGGACAGATTCTCGGTGACCGAGAAGCCCACCGGCTAGCTAGTCCCTGCCGGACTTGCCGAAGTGCTTGACGATCCCTTCCTGGGCGACGGTGGCCACGACTTCACCGGCCCGGTTGAAGAAATGGCCCATCCCCAAACCGCGCGAGTCAGCGGCCGCGGGCGAGGCGGTCGAGTAGAGCACCCACTCGGAGAAGTCGACCTGACGGTGGAACCACACCGAGTGATTGATCGTGACCGCGAAAATTCGGTCCCACCCCCAGGACAGGCCGTGGGTGGTGATGATCGAATCCAACACCGTGGTGTCCGAGGAGTAGATCATGGCCGCGGTGTGCAGCACCGGATCCTCCGGCATTGCGCCCGCCGCGGTCATCCAGACCCGGTTGATGTCGAGCCGGTCCCCCTTGTGTCGCATCACCCATGCCGGATCGTTGGTATAGCGCCACTCGATCGGCCGTAGTGCGTCGACGAAGGCAGGGACGACGTTCTCGTAGCCGACGAGAAGTTCGTCGATCGTCGGCAGATCAAGCGGGTCGGGAACGACAGGCGCTGTGAAGCCGTGCTCCAGACCCCGCCCTCCGGCCAGATACGAGATCAGCGCGGTGGCCAGAAGCGTCCCATGCTGCATCACATCAACCCGCCTATTGGCGAAGCGACGCTCGTCGCGCAGCCTGTGAACGTGGAATTCGATGTCGGTGGCCGGATCCCCGCCCGCGATGAAGTGCACAGCCAGCGCGCTGGGGGGAAGCTCGTCGGCCACGGTTCGCGATGCCGCGACAAAGGCCTGCGCCATCAGCTGGCCCCCAAAAGTGCGGATCGGATTCTTGCGGGGGTGACGGCCCGTGAACAGGTCGTCACCCACCTCAGAAAGATCGAGGATGCCCAGCAGTTCGTTCAGGTCGGACTTCGGCACTCGGCAGCCTCTTCGTGATCCGTGACGACTAGTGGTCGTCCTCCCCGATCCGGTGGACATGAATCAAGTTCGTCGAGCCTACTGTGCCCGGTGGGGCACCCGCGACAATGACGACCAGATCTCCTCGCCGGTAGCGGCCCAACTCCAGCAGTGCGTGATCGACCTGCCGAATCATGTTGTCGGTGCTGTCCATGTGCGGAACGATGAACGTCTCGGTGCCCCAGGTCAGCGCGAGCTGACTGCGTAACTCCGGCTCGGTCACGAACGCCAGCAGCGGTAGGGGCGGATGCAATCGGGCGAGACGGCGCACGGTGTCACCCGACGAGGTGAACGCGACCAGCGCCCGGGCCTCCAGTCGCTCGCCGATGTCCCGCGCGGCGTAGGAGATGACGCCGGCCTTGGACCGCGGAACGTGGGACAGCGGTGGCGCCGCCATCGAGTCCTGCTCGACCCGTGCGGTGATCCGCGCCATCGTCCGGACGGCCTCCAGCGGGTACTTCCCGACCGAAGTCTCCCCGGACAGCATGACCGCGTCCGCTCCGTCGAGAACGGCGTTGGCGACGTCGGAGGCCTCCGCTCGGGTCGGGCGAGAGTTCTCGATCATCGATTCGAGCATCTGGGTTGCGACGATGACCGGCTTGGCATGCTCGCGGGCGACTTGAATCGCCCGCTTCTGCACGAGCGGGACCTCCTCGAGGGGCAGTTCCACACCGAGATCACCCCGCGCGACCATGACCGCGTCAAAGGCCTGCACGATCGCCTCGAGATTGTCGATGGCCTCCGGCTTCTCGAGTTTGGCGATCACCGGGACACGCCGGCCGACATCGTCCATGACCTGATGCACGAGTTCGATATCGGTCGGCGATCGGACGAAGGATAGGGCGATCAAATCGACCCCGAGCTTCAGCGCGAATCGCAAATCGTCAATGTCCTTGTCGGACATGGCCGGAACCGAGAATGCCATACCGGGCATGGACAGGCCCTTGTTGTTGCTGACCGGCCCCCCCTCGGTCACCGAACACACCACGTCGGTCCCGTCGATATGCTCGACGACGAGTCCGACCTTGCCGTCGTCGACCAGCAGCCGATCACCCGGCCGGGCATCGTGGGTCAACTGCTTGTAGGTGGTGGAGACGCGGTCATGGGTGCCGATGCAGTCTTCGACGGTGATGCGGACCGTCTCTCCGTTGGCCCAGGTCGCCTGACCGTCGGCGAAGCGGCCGAGCCTGATCTTCGGCCCCTGCAGGTCGGCGAGAACTCCGACCGCCCTTCCCGTGGTCGCCGCGGCATGCCGGACGCGCTGATAGGAGGTCTCGTGGTCGGCATAGTCGCCATGGCTGAAGTTGAGCCGGGCAACATCCATTCCGGCGTCAACCAACCCGGTGACCATGCTCTCGCTACTGGAGGCGGGCCCTAGGGTGCATACGATTTTGCCTCGCCTGGTCACGGCACCCGAGCATAGTCCGTCGCGTGCGGCACGTCGCTCGTGGCGGCCTGTCTACGAGTCGAATCCGTCCATCAGCCGAACACCGTTGGAACGAGCGGGAAACCGGGCAGGTTGCGCAGGACCGTCCAGGCGACCGCGATGACCGTGATGACGATCAGGAGGGCCGGCGTGATCACCTTGCGCCCGCTGCCGATCCGCGACAGTGCCCAGATCAGCAGCAGTGGCAGCCCGATCAGCGCGACGATGTTGTCGGTCGCGGCTGCGGCGACATGGCCGTGCAGGAGGTCGTGGGTCATCCTCAGACCGCCGCAGGCCGGGCAGTACCAACCGGTGAGCATGCGAAAGGGACAGGGCGGATAGAGGGAGTCGGGCCGGTGCGGGTCGACCAGTCCGACGTAGGCCAGCGCGCCGGCTCCCAATGCGCCGACCCCGAGGCCGCCGTAGAGGCGAACCCGGGCACGGTCAAGCCGGTCAACCATCGCGCAGCGGGCGGCCCTGGGAATCTCGGACGCTTCCGGTGAAGATGAGCACCGCGTCGATGATCCCCCAGATCGCGGGTACGACGATGCCGAACCCACATGTCACGAAGCTGACCAGCAACCCGACGAGCAGTTGGGTGACTCCCAGCCGGGTGTTGCCGAGATAGATGCGGCCGATGCCGAGGATTCCCACCAATCCGATCAGCTGCAGCAGCCCGGCGGCGATCTTGGACTTATCCGACAGCGCTTCGCCGGTCAGGGGGTGGCGGCCGTAGGGCGCTGACGGGTCGGCGTAGTAGGCCGGCGGCTGGTAGCCCTGGGTCTCCCAGGGCGGGGGGTACGGGGGGTAAGAACCCGGCGGGTAAGAACCCGGGGGGCCCGGGGGGTAGGACACCGGAGGCGGGAACTGCCCGTACGGAGGAGGGCTGCCCTCGGTTCCCCGGTACGGCGGTTCCGTCATGGCTTCAGCATGCCAGAAGCAGGGGTGCTGCTCAGTCACCGCTGCGGGCGTTGACGCCCCACAGCAGCCGCCTGATGGTCGAGCTCAGTTTCGGAGTTCGAGCCGCCGGCTCAGTTTCAGGCTCGGCTGTGGCCGCTTCCTCGGGCTCATGCTCCGGCTCCGGCTCGGCGACCACCTCCACCACAGCCACCGCCTCGGGCACACCCTCAGGCTCGGGCTCGGGCTCGGGCTCGGGCTCGGGCTCCGGCTCGGCGACCAGCTCAGCCTCGGGCTCGGGCTCAGCCTCGGACTCGGCCTCGCCCTCCCGCTCGGCGACCACCTCCACCACAGCCACCGCCTCGGGCACACCCTCAGGCTCCCCCTCGGGCTCGGGCTCCGGCTCCGGCTCAGCGACCAGCTCAGCCTCGCCCCCCGCCTCAAGCTCCGGCTCAGCGACCACCTCCACCAGAGCCACCGCCTCGGGCACACCCTCAGGCTCCCCCTCGGGCTCGGGCTCCGGCTCAAGCTCGGCAACCACCTGCTCGATCACCTGCGTATCGTCGGCCTGCACTTCAGCAGCCTCAGCGAGGTTCGCGGCATCGGCGTCATCGAGTTCGACGGAGTCCGTGTCCCCGACAGCGGCCGCGTCCTCCGCCTCATGAGCTCCCGCCACCATGACCGCGGCGAGAATGCCGCTGCCCTTCGCCGCGCCGACGAGTTCCTCTGCGAGCTCCTCGACCGGGCTCTCCTCCTCGGCAGGCGCATGCCTGCCCCGCAGGGTCGCCGGATCCTCCCGGCCCTTGGGGGCGAGCACCATGTAGACCACGGCCCCGACAAAGACGAACGTCGCGGTGAACACGTTGATGCGTATGCCGGCGATCTGGGTCGCGGTGTCGTCACGGAGCAGTTCAACGCAGAATCTGCCGACACAGTAGGACGCCACATACAGGGCGAACAGCCGACCGTGCCCCAGCCGATACTTGCGGTCGGCGTAGAGCAGGAGCACGAACACCAGGACGTTCCACAGCATCTCGTAGAGAAAGGTCGGGTGCACGACTGCGGCGACCTGACCCGTCGACACACCGTCCAGTGAGTGGACGTCCACCATGCCGGAGGCGTCACGGCGGTAGAACACCTCCATACCCCACGGCAGGGTGGTCTCGCGACCGTAGAGCTCCTGGTTGAAATAGTTGCCCAGCCGCCCTATCGCCTGCGCGAGCACGATTCCCGGCGCGATCGCGTCACCGAATGCCGGCAGTGGAATCCCCCTGCGGCGACACGCGATCCACGCGCCGACACCGCCGAAGGCGACCGCCCCCCAGATGCCGAGACCGCCCTCCCAGATGCGCAGCGCCGCACCCAGGCCGGCACCCCCCTCGCCGAAGTAGGTCCGCCAGTCGGTCATGAGGTGATAGATCCGACCGCCGATCAGCCCGAAGGGCACCGCCCACAGCGCGATGTCGTAGATCACTCCGCGTTCCCCGCCGCGGGCCTCCCAGCGACGGTCGCCGATCACCAGCGCCACCACGATGCCGACGATGATGCACAGCGCGTAGGCCCTGATCGGGACGGGACCCAGGTACCACACGCCCTGCGGCGGACTCGGGAAAGCGGCGAGCAGCGTCGTGATCACGCCGAACCGGCCTTCTCCCGGACACCCACCGCCAAGGCCTCGGTCAGATCCCGAACCGCACCCAGTCCGGTCTCCAGCGCCGAGACCAGCGCGGAGCCGACGATCACGCCATCGGCGTAGTGCGCGATCTCTGCCGCCTGCTCACGCGACCGCACACCCAAGCCCACCCCGATCGGTATGTCGGAGAGTTCCCTGACCCGACGCACGAGATCCGGCGCAGCTTGTGAGACTTCGTCACGCTGGCCCGTCACGCCCATGGTGGAGGCCGCGTAGACGAACCCCCGCGAGGCGGCCACCGTGCGGGCCAGTCGCTCCGGGGTTGAGGAAGGGGCGACCAGAAAGATCCGATCCAGGTCATGCTGCTCGGCAGCTGCCAGCCATGCGGACGCCTCGTCGGGAATCAAGTCGGGGGTGATCATGCCGAGCCCACCGGCCGCCGCGAGATCCCTCGCGAAGGCGTCAACGCCGTAATGCAGAACCGGGTTCCAGTAGGTCATCACGACGGCACTGCCACCGGCGGCGCTGATCTTCTCGACGGCGTTCAACGTGTCGCGAACCCGGACGCCGGCCTGCAACGCGGCCTCGGTCGCGCTGGCGATCACCGGGCCGTCCATGCCCGGATCGGAATACGGCACGCCCACCTCGATGATGTCGCAGTCGGCACTCATCGCGACCATCGCCGCTATCGAGGTGGCGACGTCGGGATAGCCGGTGGGCAGGTAACCGATCAGGGCCGCCCTGCCTTCTGCGCGGCATGTTTCGAAGAGCGGACCCAGCCGGCCTGGCGGGCTGTGGGCGACGGTCATGAGGCGTCCGGCCCCGAACCGTTGAAGAGCCCGAACCACCGCGCAGCCGTCTCCACGTCTTTGTCTCCACGTCCGGACAGATTGATCAGCAGCACGGAGTCCGGGCCGAGCTCGGCGGCCAGATCCACGGTGCCCGCCACTGCGTGGGCGGTCTCGATCGCCGGGATGATCCCCTCGAGCTGGCAGAGCAGCCGGAAGGCATCCATCGCCTCGGCATCGGTGATCGGCCGGTACTCGGTACGGCCCAGCTCCTTGAGGAAGGCGTGTTCGGGACCCACGCCGGGGTAGTCCAATCCCGCTGAGATCGAATGGGATTCGATGGTCTGGCCGTCCTCGTTCTGCAGCAGATAGGAGTACGAGCCCTGAAAAGCACCCGGGGAGCCTCCGGAGAAGGTCGCCGCGTGCCGACCGGTCTCCACACCCTCCCCGGCCGCCTCGAATCCGATCAGCCGAACCCCGGGATCGTCGATGAAGGCATGGAAAATCCCGATCGCATTAGAACCTCCGCCCACACAGGCGGTGACGGCATCGGGCAGTCGGCCGGCCTGCTCGAGGATCTGGGCGCGAGCCTCCAGGCCGATGATCCTCTGGAAATCACGCACCATCATCGGGAACGGGTGCGGCCCGGCAGCCGTCCCGAAGCAGTAATAGGTGCGCTCGGCGTTGGTAACCCAGTCACGGAAGGCTTCGTTGATGGCATCCTTGAGCGTCCTGGAGCCCGACTGCACCGCCACCACCCGGGCGCCCAGTAGGCGCATCCTGGCCACGTTGAGGGCTTGCCGCGCGGTGTCGACCTCACCCATGTAGATCACGCACTCCAAGCCGAGCAGGGCGCACGCGGTCGCGGTGGCGACTCCGTGCTGGCCGGCGCCGGTCTCGGCGATGACCCTGGTCTTGCCCATCTGGCGGGCCAGCAGCGCCTGACCGAGGACGTTGTTGATCTTGTGCGACCCGGTGTGGTTGAGGTCTTCGCGTTTGAGGTAGATCCGGGCGCCACCGACGTGGTGACTGAGTCTGGCGGCCTCATACATGGGCGACGGGCGGCCGGCGTAGTGCGTCTGCAGGCGATCGAGCTCGTCGAGGAAACTCTGGTCGGTACGGGCCTTCTCGTAAGCGGCGGTGACCTCCTCGATGACCGCCATCAACGCCTCGGGCACGTAGCGGCCGCCGAAGACGCCGAAATGGCCGCGGATGTCGGGGTCGTGACTGGTGGGGTCGGCCAGTGCCGCACTCGCCCGAGGCAGGCTCGGGACACTGGCAGGACGGATGTCGGACATGTCTTGGCCCGGAAAGCTCAGCGGGCCGGCTTCGGACACGACGGATGCGCGCCCGCGGTGACCAGGTCGGCCACTGCGCCTCGTGGGTCATCGCTGGTGACCAGACCCTCGCCGACCAGTACGGCATCGGCTCCGGCGCCGGCGTAGGCGAGCAGGTCGGCGGGGCCGCGCACCCCCGACTCGGCGACCCGGATGACGTCGGAGGGCAGACCCGGCGCGATGCGTCCGAAGCAGTCCCGGTCGATGGCCAGGGTCTTGAGGTCGCGCGCATTCACACCGATCACCTTCGCCCCGGCCTGCAGCGCGCGGTCGGCCTCTTCCTCGGTGTGCACCTCGACCAGAGCGGTCATGCCCAGCGACTCGGTGCGTTCGAGCATCGACACCAGTGCGGGCTGATCGAGCGCGGCGACGATCAGCAGCAGCATGTCCGCTCCGTGCGCGCGGGCCTCGTGGATCTGGTAGGGCCGGACGATGAAGTCCTTGCGCAGTATCGGGACGGCGACGGCGCCGCGCACCGCGTCGAGATCATCCAGAGACCCCTGGAACCGCCGCTCCTCGGTGAGCACACTGATCACGCGGGCGCCACCATCCTGGTAGGCCTTGGCAAGGGTCGCGGGATCGGAGATCGGGGAGAGTTGTCCCCGCGAGGGACTGGCGCGCTTGACTTCGGCGATCACCCCGATCCCGGGAGCCCGCAATACAGCCATCACGTCGCGCGCCGGAGCGGCCGCCTCCGCGGCGGCCTTGACCTCGGCCATGCTCACCCTGGCTTCGCGAGCGGCGACGTCGGCGCGAACTCCTTCGAGAATGGAGTCGAGCACGGTAGCCGAACTCATGACAGCCGGATCCCCTCTGCGGTGTCTGATATCGCTGATGTGGGTGAAAGGGTAACCGCCCTGCGGGTGGAGCCCGTCACCGACCCTGCCTAGGCGGTCGGGTCACGGCCCTCGTCGAGTGCGTCCCACAGACCGCGCTCGGACACTGCCTCGACCTCGTCATCCGGACGGGCGCCAGGAACGGCGTAGCGGGCCGGAACAGCGGCGCCGGACCGTGCCGCCCGCATCAGCAGCACCGCCGCCGCCAGCACGCAGACCGCCGAGAGCAGGGTGACCACCGAGCCGCCGATCTGGCGATCGGCCCCAACCAGCGTGGCCACCGGCACCCCGGCCAGCTCAGCACCGCGCGGTCCGACATCGGGCATGACGATCAGGCTGACTCCGAGATAGCCCATCACCAGGCAGGCCAGTGCCGTCAGCACCGCCACCACCCGCAGCGGCCACCCGCGCACCGCCAGGGCGGCGACCGCAGTCGCCAGCAGTAGAACGGCCAGCGGGAGAAGGGCGTTGGACCACTCCGCCCCGCTGAGCGTCGAGGTTCGCGGCTGGCCCAATCCGTCGGAGGAGCGCACCGACACCCACGCCAGCCGCGAGGCCACCCACAGGCCGCCTGCGGCCAGCACCAAGAACAGCTGGGCAAGCCGGATCACGGCGCGTCCAGTGTTTCGGCCGCCGCGATGGCGTTGAGTACCGCCTTGGCCTTGTTGAGCGCCTCGGCGTACTCGTAAGGCCCGTTGGAGTCGGCGACCACCCCGCCGCCGGCTTGGACGTAGGCGGTCCCTGCGCGCATCAGCGCGGTGCGAATGGCAATCGCGAAGTCGGCGTTGCCGGCGAAATCCAGATAGCCCACCACGCCGCCGTAGAGACCGCGGCGGGTTTTCTCCACTTCCTCGATGAGTTCCATGGCCCTGACCTTGGGCGCACCGGACAGAGTGCCGGCCGGGAAGCACGCCGTGACCGCGTCGAGGGCGCTGCGCCCCTCTGCCAGGTGGCCGGTCACCGTGGACACCAGGTGCATGACATGGCTGTAGCGCTCGATGTGGCTGTAGTCCTCGACCCGCACCGTCCCGGGCGCGCACACCCGGCCGAGGTCGTTGCGTCCCAAATCGACCAGCATGAGGTGTTCGGATCGCTCCTTCTCGTCACTCAAGAGCTCTTTGGCCAGAAGCTGATCCTCCTCTTCGGTGTGGCCGCGCCACCGGGTACCGGCGATGGGATGGGTGGTCGCCCAGCCGTCGTGAACGGTCACCAATGCCTCGGGGCTGGAACCGACGATCGAAAACGCCGTCGCCCCAGCTTCATTCGGAATCTGCAGTAGGTACATGTACGGGCTGGGATTGGATACCCGCAGCATGCGGTAGACGTCGATCGGGTCGGCGTCGGTCGTCATTTCGAATCGCTGGGACGGCACGACCTGAAAAGCCTCACCGGCTTCGATCTCCTTGACCAGACGCTCGACCACGGCGCTGTACTCTTCGAGTGTCCGCTGCGAGCGATAGCGCGGTTCAGGCCTCTCGAACGTCGCGACAGTTGAGCCCAGGGGTTGGGCGAGCGCCGTGGTCATCACATCGAGCCGTCCCACCGCGTCGTCGTAGGCCTTGTCGACATGTTCATCAGACCCTGACCAGTGCACGGCATTGGCGATCAAGGTGATGGTGCCCTCGTGATGGTCGACCGCCGCAAGGTCGGTCGCCAGCAGCAGCAGAAGGTCGGGCAGGCCCAGATCGTCCTCAGCCAGTTCGGGAAGCCGCTCGAGCCGGCGCACGAAGTCGTAGGAGAAGAAGCCGACCATTCCGCCCGCAAGGGGCGGCATTTCTCCCGGGAGGGGACCGGCCGAGAGTAACTGCAGGGTCGTGCGCAGAACCTCGAGCGGGTCACCCTCGGTAGGAGCGCCACTGGGGACCGGCCCCAGCCAGGCCGCACGCCCGTCGCGCACGGTCAGTGCCGTCGGCGCGCCCGCTCCGATGAACGACCAGCGCGACCAGGATCTGCCGTTCTCCGCCGACTCGAGCAGAAAGGTGCCCGGACGGTTGGCGGCGAGCTTGCGGTAGGCCGACAATGGGGTCTCGCTGTCGGCGAGGACCTTGCGTGTCACCGGGACCACGCGGTGCTCGCACGCCAGCGCGCGAAACTCATCGCGCGTTGTGGTGGTGATCGCGGCGAGATTGAACGACGGCACGGTCATCATCCTCCCAGACTCACCGGCGACTCTTGCGCTAGCGTTGGAGACATGAAACGTGGTGATCGCGTGCCCGACTTCGAGTTGCCCGACCAGACCGGGAAGGCACGCTCCCTGACCGGCCTGCTCGCCGACGGTCCGGTGGTGCTCTTCTTCTACCCTGCGGCGATGACCCCGGGCTGCACGAAGGAGGCCTGCCACTTCCGAGATCTTGCTACGGACTTCGCCGCCGTGGGCGCTACGCCGGTCGGGATCAGCTGCGACGGGGTGGACAAGCAGGCGCGGTTTTCCGACAGCCAGCGATTCGGCTATCCGCTGCTCTCCGACTCGTCCGGCTCGGTCGCCGAAACGTTCGGCGTCAAACGCGGGCTGCTGGGCAAGTTCCTCCCGGTCAAACGCACCACCTTCGTCATCGACACCGACCGGACCGTGCTCGACGTGATCGCCAGCGAGATCAACATGGACACCCACGCCGATCGGGCGCTGGAGGTGCTGCGGGCGCGCTAACGCCCGTCTTCCGGCCCCAGCAGCGGATCGCCGTCGAAACACGTGGCGGTCCCGGTGTGGCAGGCCGGTCCGGTCTGGTCGACCTCGAGCAGCACGGAGTCGCCGTCGCAGTCCAACCTGATCGACCGGACCCACTGGGTGTTCCCCGAGGTCTCGCCCTTCACCCAGTATTGGGCGCGGGAGCGCGAGAAGTAGGTGGCACGGCGGGTGGCCACGGTGCGGGCCAGAGCCTCGTCATCCATCCATGCCACCATCAGCACCTGCCCGGTGCGGTGATCCTGCGCGACGGCCACGAACAGCCCGTTGGCGTCGCGCTTGAGGCGCCGGGCGATGTCGGGGTCGAGTTCGGTCATCGCACCGCGATCCCCTCTGCCGCCAGCGCGGCCTTCACCGCGCCGATGCTCAGTTCGCCGAAGTGGAACACACTGGCCGCCAGCACCGCATCAGCGCCGGCGTGCACGGCCGGGGCGAAGTGCTCCAGCGCACCGGCGCCACCGCTGGCGATCACCGGCACACTGACCGCCGCCCGCACCGCCCGGAGCATCGGTAGGTCGAATCCAGCTTTGGTGCCGTCAGCGTCCATCGAGTTCAGCAGGATCTCCCCCACCCCCAGGTCGGCACCGCGCTCGGCCCAGATGATCGCATCGATCCCTGCACTGCGGCGTCCGCCGTGCGTGGTGACCTCCCAGCCCGACTCGGTCGGCGTCCCGCCTTCGGGCACCGCGCGGGCGTCGACGGAGAGCACGATGCACTGGGAGCCGAACTGACGGGCCAAGTCGGCGAGGAGCCCGGGGCGGGCGATGGCCGCGGTGTTGACCGACACCTTGTCCGCCCCGGCCCGCAGCAGGGCATCGACGTCGGCCACCGAGCGCACACCGCCGCCCACGGTCAGCGGGATGAACACCTGATCGGCGGTTCGACGCACGACGTCGAGCATGGTGGCACGGCCGGAGGACGACGCGGTGACATCGAGGAAGCACAACTCGTCGGCGCCGGCGGCGTCATAGGCGGCGGCCAGTTCGACCGGGTCGCCCGCGTCGCGCAGATTGGTGAAGTTGACGCCCTTGACCACCCGCCCCGCATCGACGTCCAGGCACGGGATAACCCGCACGGCGAGTGCGGTTTCCGCGCCGGTCACCGGAAGTCCTCCGGGCTGCCCAGCCCGGCCAGAACGTCGAGCACCTGCGAGTGCACGCCCGGCGCGGCTGCGAGCGCTGATCCCGAGGATGCCGTCCAGGGATCGCCGGCGAGGTCGGTGACGATTCCCCCCGCCGTTCTGATAAGGGCAGCCCCGGCCGCGTGATCCCAGACATGGTGGCCGAAACTGATTGCCGCGCCGAGTATTCCGGACGCCACGTAGGCGAGGTCGATCCCGGTCGCGCCATGCATGCGCATCTTGGAACACACCCGACTGAGTGCCTCGAATACCGCGAGGCGATAGCGGCCCGGATACCGGCCGCCCCAGCCCGCATTGAACGTGCCGATCCCGATGACTGATTGGGCCAACTCGGCGCACTGCAGCGCCGGTTGGGCGATGCCGTTGCAGAAGAGCGCACCACCGACGACTGCGGTGAAGCGCTGACCGACGAAAGGCAGCCAGGTCAACCCCGCAACCGGTTCGCCGTCGCGCAGTAGGCCCAGCAGGATCGCGGCCATCGGCGATCCAGCCGCGTAGTTGAAGGTGCCGTCGATGGGGTCGAGGACCCACACCAGCGGCGCGCTGAGGTCGGCACCGCCGAATTCCTCGCCGTGAACCCCGATGCCGGTGACGGATTCCAAGTCGCGCGCGATCTGCTTCTCCAGCGCCAGATCGATCTCGGTGGCGAAGTCGTTGCCCCGCTTGGCCACCGCCGAGTCGGCGCGATGGCCGGCGACGAAGGTCTCCGACGCCCGGTCGAGGACGATCGTGGCCGCGGCGACCAGTTCGTGGAGATCGCGCACGTTATCGGCTCACCGCCGCCAGCGCATCGGGCAGCGTGAAGCGCCCCGCATACAGGGCCTTGCCGACGATCGCCCCCTCCACCCCGCTGCCGATGAGCGTCGCAATGGCCCGCAGGTCGTCCAGGCTGGAGACGCCACCCGAGGCGATCACCGGCGCGTCGGTGCATTCCGCGACGCCCTCGAGCAGGTCGAGATTGGGCCCGGTGAGGGTGCCGTCCTTGGTCACATCAGTGACGACGAAACGCGAGCAGCCCTCACTGTCGAGCCGCTCGAGGACCTGCCAGAGATCGCCGCCATCGGTCTCCCAGCCGCGCCCTCGAAGCCGGTGTTCCCCGTCGACGATCTGGACGTCGAGTCCGACCGCCACCCGCTCGCCATGCTCGGCGATCGCACGGGCACACCACTGCGGGTTCTCCAGTGCGGCCGTGCCGATGTTGACCCTGGCGCAGCCGGTGGCCAGCGCGGCCTTCAACGAGTCATCGTCACGGATACCGCCGGAGAGTTCGACCTTCACCGCGACGGCGTCGACGATCGTGGCCAGCAGCTCGTGATTGCTGCCCCTCCCGAAGGCCGCGTCCAAGTCCACGAGGTGAATCCACTCCGCGCCGTCGTGCTGCCAGGCGAGGGCAGCCTCCAGGGCCGGGCCATAACCGGTCTCACTGCCGGCCCTGCCCTGGACCAGCCGAACGGCCCGGCCATCGACGACGTCCACCGCGGGCAGCAGAATCAACGACGGCGTCGGCGATTCGGCGCTCACAGGCCCTCGACCCAGTTCGCGAGCAGCTCGGCACCGGCATCCCCGCTCTTCTCCGGATGAAACTGGGTCGCCGACAGGGCACCGTCTTCGACCGCCGCGAGGAATCGGACGTGGTGTGCGGCCCACGACAGGAGTGCGCCGGGGTCACCCTGCCAGTGCTGCGCTGCGTAGGAGTGCACGAAGTAGAACCGCGCACCGGGATCGATCCCCTTGAACAGCCGGCTGCCGGGAGCGGCCTCGACGACGTTCCAGCCCATGTGCGGTACCACTGGAGCGTCGAGCCGGGTGACAGCGCCGGGCCAGCGCCCACAGCCCTGTGTCGACACCCCGAACTCGACTCCCTGGGCGAAGAGGATCTGCATCCCCACGCACACCCCGAGCACAGGGGCGCCGGCGGTGAGCCGTTCGGCGATCAGCTGCTCTCCCCCGACGCCGCGCAACCCTGCCATACATGCCGCGAACGCACCGACACCCGGCACCACGAGACCCTCGGCCCGCAGCGCGGCCGAGCGATCCGCGGTGACCTCGACCTGGGCGCCGACGCGTTCGATCGCACGTTGGGCTGATCGCAGATTGCCCGACCCGTAGTCCAGGATCACGACCGACTTGCGCCTGGAAGTACCTGTCACAAAACACCTTTGGTGGACGGGACCCCCAGCACGCGCGGGTCCGGCTCGACCGCCTGCCGCAGAGCCCGGGCAACCGCCTTGTATTGCGCCTCGGTGATGTGGTGGGGGTCACGACCGTAGATGACGCGCACATGCAGCGCGATGCGCGCATTCGCGGCCAGAGACTCAAACACGTGCCGGTTGATCACGGTGTGATAGGGCGCACCCGTGCCTCCGATGGTGAACTCCTCTAGATAGGCGGGCTCGCCCGTGTGCACGAAATACGGCCGCCCGGACACGTCGACCGCCGCGTGCGCCAGGGTCTCATCCATCGGGATGTAGGCATCGCCGAAGCGGCGGATGCCCTTCTTGTCCCCCAGTGCCTCCGCCAATGCCGTCCCGAGCACGATCGCGGTGTCCTCGACGGTGTGGTGTGCCTCGATCTCCAGGTCTCCCCGCGCGGTCACCGCGAGGTCGAAACCGGCGTGGCTGCCCAGCGCGGTGAGCATGTGGTCGAAGAACGGCACACCGGTGTCGACGTCGACCTTCCCGGTGCCGTCCAGGTCGAGTTCGACGACGATGTCGGACTCCTTGGTCTTGCGTTCGATCCGCGCGCGGCGAGACGACGTCGCCGACGCCGGGTTACTGGTCGTGGCGGGGCTCATGGTGCTCCTAACGGCTCAGTCAGAACGGTCGCCGCCACACGTCGGCTGGCGGCCAGAAAGGCGTCGTTCTCGTGCGGCAGTCCGATGGTGGCACGCAGGTGGCCCGGGATGCCGACATCGCGAATCAGTACGCCCTCGTCGAGGTAACGCTGCCAGGCGACGGGGGCGTCGGCGGCTCCCCACGCCGGACTGCTGAACAACACGAAGTTCGCGTCGCTGGGGATCACCCGGAACCCCAGAGACCGCAGGGCCGTACTGACGCGCTCGCGTTCGGCGACCAGTGCCGCGACGGAACCCAACGTCTCGGCGGAGTGCCGCAGGGCCGCGCGGGCGGCGGCCTGAGTGAGGGCGGACAGGTGGTAGGGCAGCCGCACCAGCAGCACGGCCTCGATGACGGCGGGCGCTGCGACCAGGTAACCCAGCCGTCCCCCGGCGAAGGCGAAGGCCTTGCTCATCGTGCGGGTGACGATCAGCCGAGACGGATAGTCCTCCAGGAGGGTGACGGCACTGGGCCGGTTGGAGAACTCCGCATAAGCCTCGTCGACGATCAGCATGCCGGCGCTCATCGCATCGAGCAGCCGACGCAGATCCACGGGCTCGACACTCTGTCCGGTGGGATTGTTGGGGCTGGTGACGAACACCAGGTCGGGTGCCTCCGCACGGATGGCGGCGATCGCGGAATCCACGTCCAGGCCGAAGTCGGTTCCGCGGGCAACCTCGATCCACCCGGTCTGGGTGCTCGCCGCAATGATCGGATGCATCGAGTACGACGGCGCGAAGCCCAGCGCGCGGCGGCCGGGCCCGCCGAAAGCCTGCAGCAACTGCTGCAGAATCTCGTTGGACCCGTTGGCCGCCCAAACGTTGTCGGGACCCAGCGCGACACCGGTCTGTGCAGCCAGGTAGGCGGCCAGATCCCGGCGCAGGGCCACGGCGTCGCGGTCCGGGTACCGATGCAGCTGTGCCGCCGCCGCCCGGACCGACTCGGTCACGTCCTCGACCAGAGCGCGGCTGGGCGGATGCGGGTTCTCATTGGTGTTCAGCCGCACCGGCACGTCGATCTGGGGCGCGCCGTAGGCGGATCTGCCGCGCAGGTCGTCACGCAACGGCAGATCGTCGAGGCGCGCTCCGTCACCGACGCTCACCGCTCGAACCTCCGCCGCACCGCTTCGCCGTGAGCCGGCAGGTCCTCGGCGTTGGCCAGCGTGATGACATGGCCGGACACGTCTTTGAGCGCCGCTTCGGTGTAGTCGACGATGTGGATGCCCCGCAGGAAGGTCTGCACGGACAGCCCGCTGGAATGCCGCGCACAACCGGCGGTGGGCAGTACATGGTTTGAGCCGGCACAGTAGTCACCCAGGCTGACCGGGGACCATGGGCCGACGAAGATGGCGCCCGCGGCGCGGATTCGGGAGGCCACCGCAGCCGCATCGACGGTCTGGATCTCCAGGTGCTCGGCCGCGTAGGCGTTGATGACCCGAATACCGGCGTCGAGGTCGTCGACGAGCACGATGCCGGACTGCGGTCCGCTCAGCGCCGCGGTGACCCGCTCGCGGTGCACGGTGGTCTGCAGTTGGTCGGCTAGTTCGATCTCGGTGGCCTCAGCGAGTGCGACGCTGTCGGTGACCAGCACGCTGGCGGCCATCACGTCGTGCTCGGCCTGGCTGATCAGGTCGGCGGCCACATGCACCGGGTCGGCGGTGTGGTCGGCCAGGATCGCGATCTCGGTGGGCCCGGCCTCGGAGTCGATGCCCACCAGCGAACGGCAGATCCGCTTGGCCGCGGTCACATAGATGTTGCCCGGGCCGGTGATCATGTCGACGGGTCTCAGTTCGCCGCCGTCGGTGTCGGTGCCGCCGTGGGCCAGCAGCGCAACCGCCTGCGCGCCGCCGACCGCCCACACCTCGTCGACGCCGAGCATGCGGGCCGCGGCCAGAATCGTCGGGTGCGGCCATCCGCCGAAGGATTTCTGCGGGGGGCTGGCCACCGCCAGGGACTCCACCCCGGCGGTCTGGGCAGGCACGACGTTCATCACGACACTGGACGGGTAGACCGCGGTACCGCCAGGGACGTACAGGCCGACCCGCTCCACCGGCACCCAGCGCTCGGTGACCGAGGCTCCCGACCCGAACAGGGTGGTGGTGTCGGCGCGGCGCTGGTCGGCGTGCACGGCACGGGTGCGGTCGATGGCGACCTCGAGGGCTGCGCGCACGTCGGGGTCCAGCTGGGTCAACGCGGCCGCGAGTTCGGCCACCGGGACCCGCACGGCCTCTGGGCGCACGCCGTCGAACCGCGCGCCATACTCCAGCGCAGCCACCGCGCCCCGCTCGGCCACATCCTCGACGATCGGGCGCACCACCGGGATCACGGCGTCGACGTCCACCCCGCCGCGCGGCAGTGCGCAGCGCAGCTGAGCGGCGGAAAGAGCCTGGCCGCGCAGGTCGATCCGGGTCATGCCGAAGCGGTTCATCGGCTCAATTGTCGCTGATCGGCATATCCGAAGGAAAATCGTTTACGCATCAACTGGATTCCGCCCAGCGCGGGAGCTGGCCAGGCCAGGGCAAGATTGGGTCCGTGCGCTCCCAGGATCACCCCAACAACGCCCCGGGCGTCCCAATGCGTTTCCCGGTCTGGCTGGAGAACTTCCAGCTCAAGTACATCAACCCGGTGGCCGTGCCGATCGCCCGCTTCGTGCCCGGCATCACCGTCATCCGCCATCGCGGCCGCACGTCGGGCCGCGACTACCAGACGGCGGTGTCGGCCTACCGCAAGGGCAGCACCGTGGCGATCATGCTGGCTCATGGCAAAACCAACTGGGTCAAGAACGTGTTAGCCGCCGGCGAGGGGGACGTGCTGATGCGCGGTCGCTTCGTGCATCTGGTCAATCCCAGGATCGTGCCGGCGGGCACCGAGGACCCTTCGCTGCCGTGGATGGCGCGCATGGCGGCCCGGCGGGGCATCGGGGTGTTCGTGGCCGACGTCGCCGCCTGAGCGACGCGCTCGGCTAGATGTCCAGCCCGACGTCGAGTACCCGCACCGAGTGGGTCAGCGCCCCGACCGCCAGATAGTCCACGCCGGTTCCGGCGTACTGGGCGGCGGTGTCCAGGCTCAGTCCGCCGGAGGATTCCAGCTTGACCGACGGCGCGCGCGCGTCGCGGCGCTGCACGGCGATCTGGGTCTGCCAGACCGGGAAATTGTCCAGCAGGATCAGTTGCACGTCCTCACCGAGCACCTCGTCAAGCTGCTCGAGAGTGTCCACCTCGACCTCGCACGGCAGGTCCGGGGCAGCCGCACGCACCGCGCGCAGGGCGGCCACCACCGACCCGGCGGCGGCGACGTGGTTGTCCTTGATCAGGGCGGCGTCCCCCAGCCCCATCCGGTGGTTCACTCCGCCGCCGACCCGCACCGCGTACTTCTGCATCGCCCGCAGCCCAGGCAGGGTCTTGCGGGTGTCGCGGATCTTGGCCGCAGTGCCCTCGACCGCATCGACCCAGGCCGCTGTCGCCGTCGCGATACCCGAGAGGTGACAGACCAGGTTGAGCACCGTGCGCTCGGCGGTGAGCAGCCCCCGGGTGCCGGCCTCCACCCGCAGCAGCGGCTGGCCGGGCTGCAGCCGGGTACCGTCCTCGACCCGGTCCAGGACCCGGTAGCCGTCCGGGCCGAGAACTTCGTCGAGGACCATCAGCGCCACGTCCACCCCGGCGGCGACACCGGCCTCCCGGGCCACCAGGGCCGCCTGGGTGCGGGCGTCGTCCGGCACGGTGGCCATGGTGGTCACGTCGGGCCCGTAGCGCAGGTCTTCCTGCAGACCCCGGCGGATCGAGGCCAGCGCCTCGGCCCGCTCGTCAGCGGTCAGCGTCACGACAGCGGCGCGGTCGCGACCGGCTGCTCGTGAACGGTGCGACTGACGGCCTGGGCGGGGTCGGTGTCGGGATAGTCGCTGCGGTGATGGCAGCCGCGGGTCTCGGCGCGGGCCAGCGCGGCGGTGGCCACCGCGCGCGCCGCCGCGATGAGCGCGACATCCTCGAAATCAGCTCGGTTCAACACCCGTCGGGGCGCGGCCCCGCCGAGCACATCCGCGAGGTCACGCAGACCGCGACCGTCTCGGACCACCGAGGCCCAGCCGGTCATCGCGTGCTGCAGTGCTGTGCGCGGCAACCAGTCATGCTGGGCCGCATGGGCTTTCGCGACCGGGGGGCCGGCCGCGTGAGCGTGCGCGGCAGCGGCACTGCCGGCCCGCCCGCCCACGACCAAGCCCTCCAGCAGGCTGTTGGAGGCCAGCCGGTTGGCGCCGTGCATGCCGGTGCGGGCCACCTCGCCGGCAGCGAACAGGCCCGGCAGCTCGGTACGCCCGTGTACGTCGGTGCTCACCCCGCCACAGCTGTAGTGCGCGCCGGGGACCACCGGGATGGGCTGTCGGGCGGGGTCGATGCCGGCGGCCCGGCAGGCGGCCGTCACGGTGGGGAAACGCCGCTCGATCCGGTCGACTGACCGGGCGTCGAGGTAGACGCAGGCATCTCCGGTCTCCCTCAGCCGGGCGTCGATCGCCGCGGCCACCACGTCGCGCGGCGCCAGATCGCCCAGCGGATGCACCCCGGCGGTGACGGAATCGCCGCGGGCATCGCGCAGCACCGCACCCTCGCCGCGCAGCGCCTCGGTGATCAGTGGACGACGGCCGCTGCCCAGCGGGTCGAACAGCATCGTCGGATGGAACTGGATGAACTCGATGTCGGTCACCCCGACGCCGGCCCACAACGCCAGGGCGATGCCGTCGCCGGTGGAGCCCTCGGGGTTGGTGGTCGCACTGTAGAGATGACCCAGCCCGCCGGTGGCCACGATCACCGACGGCGCGTGGATCACCCCGACGCCGTCGGCGTTGCGAACCAGCACCCCGGTGACGGCAGTGCCGTCGTGCAGAACCTCCAGCGCGACGTGGTCGCGGCGGATGTCCAGGATGGACGCGGCATGGTCGAGGGCGCGCTGCACCTCCGCGCCGGTGGCGTCGCCGCCGGCGTGCATGATCCGGCGCCGGGAATGCCCGCCCTCGCGGGTCAGCGCCCATCGGCCCGGGGCGCTCTCGTCGAACCGGGCGCCACGTGCGATCAGGTCGGACACCGCCTGGTAACCGTCGGCGACGATCGACCGGACCGCCTCGGGATCACACAGCCCGGCGCCGGCGGCCAGGGTGTCGGCGACGTGAGACTCCACCGTGTCCTCGGTGAACGGCAGCACCACCGCGATCCCGCCCTGGGCGTAGAACGTGGCGGTATCCGGAGCCTTGCTGAGAACGATGGTGCGAGAGCCGTTTCGGTGCGCCACAAGGCCCGCGGCCAGTCCGGCCACGCCGGTGCCGACCACCACGACGTCGGCGCGTTGCTGCCAGTTCATTCCCCACCGCCAGGCTGGCCGATCTCGATCATCCGCTGCACGCTGGCGCGGGCCGCCCGGGCGGTGGCGGGGTCGACGTCGACCTCGTCGGCTCCCTCGATGAGGCAGCGCAGCAGCGCCGCCGGGGTGATCATCTTCATGTACCGGCAGGACGCGCGGTCGTTGACCGCCTGGAAGTCAGTGCCGGGCGCTGCCTTGCGTAATTGATAGAGCATGCCCACCTCGGTAGCCACCAGCACCTGTTTGGCGTGGGACGCCTTGGCCGCCTCGAGCATGCCGCCGGTGGACAGGATCTTGACCCGTTCGGCGGGGAAGGCGCCTTCACCGGCCAGGTAAAGCGCCGAGGTGGCGCAACCGCACTCGGGATGGACGTAGAGTTCGGCATCGGGATGGCTGCGCGCCTGGGCGGTCAACTCGTCGCCGTTGATGCCGGCGTGTACATGGCACTCGCCGGCCCAGATGTGCAGATTCTTTCGCCCGGTCATTCGCCGCACGTGAGCGCCGAGGAACTGGTCCGGGCAGAACAGCACGTCGCGGTCGGCCGCGATGGACTCCACCACCTCGACAGCGTTCGAGGATGTACAGCAGATGTCGGTCAGCGCCTTCACCGCGGCGGTCGTGTTGACGTAGGACACCACCACTGCGTCGGGATGGTCATCGCGCCAGGCCGCCAGGTCCTCGGCGGTGATCGAGTCGGCCAGCGAGCAACCCGCCCGCTGGTCGGGGATGAGCACCGTCTTGTCGGGTGAGAGGATCTTGGCGGTCTCGGCCATGAAGTGCACGCCGCAGAACACGATCGTGTCCTCGGGCGCCTCAGCGGCGATGCGGGACAGTGCCAGCGAGTCGCCGACGTGATCGGCGACGTCCTGAATGGCTGGAAGCTGATAGTTGTGCGCCAGGATGGTGGCGTTGCGCAGCCGGGCCAGCCGTCGCACCTCGGCGGCCCACTCGGCGTCGGCGGCCACTCCGGCGAACCCTGCGGGGCCGTCGGTGATGCGGGCCGCCAGCGCGGTCGCCACGGCGTCACTCGCTACGACGTTCATCGCCGCCTCCCGTCCCGGAGAGGTTTTCGACTTATAATCGAAAACATGACCCATACTAGCACTCAACACGAGGTGCTGGCGGTGGTATTCCAAGTCCGCGACCTGGCAGCCGGCAAACCCAGTCTCAATGTCCTGTTGTGGCAGCGCGCCCTGGATCCCGAGCGGGGCAAATGGTCGCTGCCCGGCGGGCGGCTGCGCGACGGCGAGGACCTCACCACCTCGGTGCGCCGACAGCTCGCCGAAAAGGTGGACCTGCGTGAGATCGCCCACCTCGAGCAACTGGCGGTGTTCTCCGATCCGGCCCGGGTGCCCGGCCAACGGGTGATCGCCTCGACGTTCCTGGGGCTGGTGCCCTCCCCCGCGACGCCCGCGCTGCCACCGGACACCCGGTGGCACCCGGTCGGGCAATTACCCCCGATGGCCTTCGACCACGCGCCGATGGTCGACTACGCGCGCTCCCGGCTCGCCGCGAAGCTCTCCTACACCAACATCGGGTTCGCGCTGGCGCCAAAGGAATTCGCGTTGTCGACCCTGCGGGACATCTATGGTGCCGCGCTGGGCTATCAGGTCGACGCCACCAATCTGCAGCGTGTGCTCGGCCGGCGCGGCGTGATCACCCCCACCGGGACGACCGCCAACCCGGGGCGCAGCGGGGGCCGCCCGGCGGCGCTGTACCGGTTCACCGAGACGCAGCTGCGGGTCACCGACGAGTTCGCCGCGCTGCGCCCGCCCGGCTGATGCGAGTGGATTCTTAGAGCTTTCTTAAGGCACAATGCCGGGACCATGACAAGTGCAGAGTGGGCGGCTCGCCCAGAGTGGATCGGCCGGCCCCCGCACGAGGAACTGCGGCGCGGCCGCCCCGAGATTCCCGCCCGCGACCCCTTCTACCTGCCCCCGGCGGGGTTTCACCATGCCGCTCCCGGCACCGTGCTGCGGTCGCGCGACGTCCAACTGGGCTTTCTCGGGGTGATCCCGCAGCGGGTCAGGGCCGTGCAGTTGCTCTACCGCACCACCGACCGGCACGGCCGGGCTCACGCCACGGTCACGACGGTGCTGGTGCCGGCCGGGCACGCGCCCGATCAGGCCCGCCACGTGGTGTCCTATCAGTGCGCGATCGACGCGGTGTCCTCGCGCTGCTTCCCCTCCTACGCGCTGCGCCGCCGCGCCCGGGCACTGGGGTCGCTGGCCCAGCTCGAGTACCTGCTGATCGCGGCTGCGCTGGCTGAGGGCTGGGTGGTCACCGTGCCCGACCACGAGGGGCCCGACGGGTTGTGGGGCACCCCGCTCGAACCGGGCTACCGCATCCTCGACGGAGTGCGCGCCACCCTCGGTTTCGCGCCACTCGGCCTGGCCGCAGACAGCCGCGTCGGGTTGTGGGGCTACTCCGGCGGCGGTCTGGCCAGCGCGTGGGCGGCCGAGGTGCACACCGAATATGCCCCGGAGCTTCAGCTGGTCGGCGCCGTGCTGGGCTCGCCCGTCGGCGACCTGGGCAACACCTTCCGGCGGCTCAACGGCACCCCTATGTCTGCGCTGCCCGCGCTGGTGGTTGCCTCCCTGACGGACGCCTTCCCGGGTTTGCGCCGGGTGATCGACGAGCACGCCACCGATGAAGGACGGGCCCTGCTGCGGCGGCTGCAGCGGATGACCACCGGGGAAGCCATTCTGCGGCTGCGCAGGACCGATATGGACCGGCTGGTGCATCCCCCGCTCGAAGACGTGCTGGCGATGACCGAGATTCAGGAGATGTTCGACGCCATCCGGCTGGGCGGCAGCGCGCCTGCGCTGCCGGTGCTGATCGTGCAGGCCGTGCACGATTCGGTGATCGCGGTCGAGGATATCGACGACCTCGCGCACCGCTACACCTCGCGCGGCGCCCGGGTGACCTACCACCGCGACGCCTTCAGCGAACACACCCTGCTGCACCCGATGTCGGCGCCGATGACCCTGCGCTGGCTCACCGACAGGTTCGCCGGCAGGCCGCTGGAGGCTCACTCCGTGCGCACCACATGGCCCACCCTGCTGAACCCGATCACCTACCTGGGCATGCTGCGTCTCGGCCGCATCGTGGCGCGAGTGGTCCGGGGCGCCCGGGTTCCGTTCCGTCCGCTCTGAACTCGGGTGGTTGGATCGGCGCATGACTGCCGGCATGACCCCCGACGATGAGTCCCGGCGAGCCCGCACCGATCCGGCACGCCGGGAAGCGGCGGCGCTGAGATTCTCTGTGATCGGGGCGCTCGTCCTGGCCGTCGTCGGAATCGTGTGGGGACTGGCGGTGTCCTCCCAGGTCATCCTCTTCGACGGCCTGTACTCGGTGATCGGCTTCGTGCTGGCATGGTTCAGCCTGCGAGCCGCCGACCTCGTCGAGCGGGGTCCCACACCCACCTACCCGTTCGGCCTCGAGGCCCTGGCACCGCTGGTCGTCGCGATCCAGGCGCTGGTGCTGCTCGGCACCTTCGGCTACGCCGCCGTCGACGCGGTCGGCGTGCTGCTGCGCGGCGGGTCGCAGACGGAGTTGGGCCCCGCCCTGGCCTACGGGATCCTGTCCCTGGTCGCCTGCACCATCGCCTACGTCGTGCTGGCGCGCGCGCAGCACGACTCAGAGCTGGTGGCCGCCGAGGCGATCCAGTGGCGGGCTGCGGTGGTCCTCGGCGCGGCGATGACAATCGGGTTCGGCGCCGCGGTCGCGCTGACCAGGACCAGGTGGGCGGGAGCGGCCTCCTACGTGGACCCCCTGCTCGTGCTCGTCGCGGCCGCGCTGATCCTGCCCGCGCCGGTGCGCATGCTGCGCCAGTCGTTCCGCGAGCTTCTCGAGGGCGTTCCCGATGCTGAGGTCGCCGATCCGATCAACGCCGCGATCGCTGCGGTCCGCGCCGACTTCGGTCTGCCGGAACCCACGGTGCGGATGGGCAAGCTCGGCCGCAAGATCTATCTCGATCTCGACTTCCTGGTCGGCGAGGACGAGGGCTGGACGGTTGACCATGCCGACCAGGTACACCGACAGCTGCAAACAAAGCTCTCCGAACCGGGCCGGATGCTGTGGATCAACGTCGAGTTGCACACCGACCCGAACTGGGACGACTGAACCCGCGTTCGGGTCCGCCTCGGGCACGAGACTGCCGGGTGCCGTCGAATCCGTTGTACAGTCCCGGTATCCGTGTGCCCGACGCGCCTCAGGAGGCAGCGGCGTGATCGCTCTGAGCCTGTGCATGATCGTCAAGAACGAGCAGGACACCCTGGGGCGTTGCCTGGAATCGGTGGCCGGGGTCTTCGACGACATCGTGGTCGCCGACACCGGCTCCACCGACGACACCATCTCGGTCGCACGCCAATTCGGGGCGCGGGTGATCGACTTCGGATGGATTGACGACTTCGCTGCGGCGCGCAACTTCTGCTTCCGGCACGCCGCCCATGACCATGTCATGTGGCTGGATGCCGACGACGTGCTCGCGGCGCAGGACCGGGAGAAGCTGCTCGCACTCAAAGGCAGTCTCGACGCCGGGATCGATGCGGTGTCGATGCTCTATCACACCGAGTTCGACGCCGCGGGCAACGTCACCGCCAGCAACCGGCGGTTTCGCATCGTGCGCAGATCGAAGGGCTTCACCTGGGTCGGTGTGGTCCACGAGGATCTCGTGACGAACGAGAACTTCACCTACCACGACTCCGACATCGTGGTGACGCACCGCAAGCCTGCCGAGGAGTCCGGCCGGTCCCGGCGCAATCTGCTGATTCTGGAAAAACTGATCACCGAGGGCCGCGCGGTGCGACCGATCGACATCCTCAACTACGCCCGAGAACTGGAGATGCACAAGGAGTTCGACCGCGCGATCCCGTTCTACGAGCAGTTCCTCGCCAGCGCGGAGGGCACCGTCGACGTCCGGGTGTTCGCGCTGCACAAGTTGGCCACCTGCTACTACATGACCGGCAACCTGGACGGCGAATGGCAGTGCACCCTGCGGTCGCTCGAACTCGACGTTCCGCGGCCCGAGTTCAGCTGCCGCATCGGCGAACGATTCCTGGCCCGCAACCAGTTCCGCCAGGCGGCCTTCTGGTACGAAATGGCGCTGCGCGAGGAGCACACCATCGGTGCCTGGTCGATCGACAGCCATCCGGTCCGGACGTGGCTGCCACACAAGCAGCTGGGCCTGTGCTACTACCAACTCGGCGACTACCAGCGCTCGCTGCACCACAACCAGCAGGCCGCGCGTTATCTGCCCGACGACGCGGACGTCGCGACCAACATCGGCGTGCTGGAGGACCTGCTGCGCCAGACACCGACCGCGCCGCCCCGCTAGCAGCGGCGGAGGTACCGGTGGGTCAGCCCAAGTCGTCCCGCGGGGTGGCCACCGTCAGCAGCGCATAGACCAGCGCCGCCACCGCGGCCGGCAGCAGCAGCGTGACGCAGACCTGCAGCGGGCTGTGCCCGAAGAACACCGGCGGCGCCTCGGTGAAGTAGTGCACCCGGTTCTCCGGGCTCAGCGGCACCGCGCGGTCCGGGGTTCCGTAGCGCCGGTGCGCCAGCGCCGCTCCGATCCCGGCCGCCGTCGCTCCCGCGGCGATCTGACCGATCCACAGCGCGGTGGCCTGCAGTGGGCCGCGGTGCGTGCGCCACTGCCACACCGCCACCGCCGAGACCACCGCCAGCAGGGTGAGCAGGCCGAGCAGCATCGACGCGGCGACGAACAGGTTGTCGGCCTCGCGACCGAGGAAGCCGTCCACCCGCTCGCCGTCGCGCCGCAGCGCGACCAGGGTGTGGATGGGCGGGGCGATCTGCGCCCAGACCGCTCCCAGTGCGGCCCCGCACGCGGTCAGGCCCGCGACGATGACCGCGCCGGCCCGCGCCGAGCGGTACGGGCGTCGCACCGGCGCAGCGGTCACCGGTGTTCCTCCACCTCGGCGGAGTCGATCCGGCCGTGCCGCGAGCACGCCGCCCACCACCCGTCGGGTCGCACCTGCACCACCATCCGCCGTCCGCACCCGGCACAGAACCGGGGCGGCTCCAGACCCAGCCGGGCCGCCGCGGGGGTGTCCCCGCCGGCCGGCTCACCGGTGTAGACGTTGAACATGCCGGCACCGACCACGGCCGGCAGCTGATCCGTCATGTCCTACAGGCTGGCGTTGAGGGCCTTGAGCGGCATCCTCAGAT
>VEQY01000026.1 GCA_018882965.1 Mycobacterium sp.
CTCCGGCCGCCCCCGCCAAGGCTGCTCCGGCCGCCCCCGCCAAGGCTGCTCCGGCCGCCCCCGCCAAGGCTGCTCCGGCCGCCCCCGCCAAGGCTGCTCCGGCCGCCCCCGCCAAGGCTGCTCCGGCCGCCCCCGCCAAGGCTGCTCCGGCTCACCACGAGAACCGCTCGCAGGGCGGCGGCTCAGCCAAGCACGACGGCCATAGCCACTAAGCCGCACAATCAACGCGGCGAGCGAGGCCCCCGGCAGCATGCCGGGGGCCTCCTCATGCCGATAGCCTGACGCGATGTACTCAGTCATTCAGTGGGCCACCGGTGGTGTGGGCAGGGCCGCCATCCAGGGCGTGCTGCGCCATCCCCAGCTCGAACTCGTCGGATGCTGGGTGCACAGCGCGGACAAAGCCGGCCGTGACGCCGGCGAGCTGGCAGGCGAAGCACCGTGCGGCGTGGCGGCCACCACTGACATCGACGCACTTCTGGACACCGACGCCGACTGCGTCATGTACTCGCCGCTGCTACCCGACGACGAGGTGGTCACGCGCATTCTGCGATCGGGCAAGAACATCGTCACGCCCGTCGGATGGGTTTATCCGGATCGGAACAACCCCGCCGTACAGGCCGTCGAGCAGGCCTGTCTGGACGGCGGGGTGACCCTGCACGGAACCGGGATCCACCCCGGCGGCATTACCGAGCGCTTCCCGCTGATGGTCTCCGCACTGTCCTCGGCGATCACCCACGTGCGCGCCGAAGAGTTTTCCGACCTGCGCACCTACAACTCACCGCTGGTCGTGCGCGAGGTGATGGGGTTCGGACTGACTCGCGAGCAAGCCATGAACGGGCCCATCGCCGCCCTGCTGGAAGCCGGGTTCAAAGCCTCCGTACGCATGGTTGCCGACCGGCTGGGGTTCGACGCAGAGCCGCGCATCCGCTCAACCCAGGACATCGCGCTCGCCGTCTCCGGTAGCGACGACCTGATCGTGCCGATGGCACCCGGCACCGTTGCCGCACGCCGCTTCCGCTGGGAGGCCATCGTCGATGACCGGCCGGTAGTGACCGCGGCTGTCAACTGGCTGATGTGCGAGGTCGACCTCGACCCGCCGTGGACGCTCGGCGAGCAGGGCGAGCGCTTCGAGGTGGAGATCACCGGCGACCCGCCCGTACTGCTGACTTTCAAAGGGCTGCAACCGGAGTCGGTCGCCGAGGGGTTGCTCCGCAATCCCGGCGTGGTGGCCACCGCCAACCACTGCGTCAGCTCCATACCTTTCGTCTGTGAGGCCACTCCGGGAATCAAGACGTATCTGGATCTGCCGCTGGTCTCCGGCAGGGCGGCACCGAATCTCGCTTGAGCTAGCTGCGGGATCCCCAGAAGTCGCAGCGGTGCCGCGCGGTGAAGTCGGACGCGAGTTCGGGTCGCCCGGTTTGCAGCGACATCCGTTCGGATTCACCGGCCCGCAGCGGTGGCCATTCCGGGGCGCCGGGCACATCGGGGCTGCCGGTGGTGACGAATCGGGCCCAGTAGTCGATCATCTCGTCGGACAGCTGCTGCTGGGCGCGATCCAGAGGCGGAGTGCCCCCCATGTCGAACAGGTAGCGAAGTTCCAGACCGTGAGCCGCACCGATCGGCAGCGGAGCGGCACGCACCGGGTCGGGCGCGGGTGCGAAACGGTCGTTGAACTCATAGGCGTACACCGGTGCCCGGCGGGCGAGTGCGTGAGCGACGGCGTCGACGGGGCAGGCGAAGATCCCGTCGGTGACCGCCGTGGCGTAGGCGAGAGCAGCGTTGCCGCCGAAACGGTCCGGCGGATACTGCACGGCCACCGCGGCGGCGTCCGAGCCGAACGTGTCGGCCAGCAGCTGAGGGTATGGATCGAGCCCGCGGTCGCGCAGATAGGACAGCGCCACGAAGAGGGTGAACTCGTCAGCGGTGGTGCCGACCAGCACGGGCACCGGGGCGGTCTCGCCGCGTGCGGCGGCGGCGGCCGGCGAGAACGGTAGGCGCGCGGTGCCCGTCACCGGGCCGCTGAGCAGGTTGCCGCCGAACCGGACGTAAGCCGGTCCGCCCTGCAAACTCTCGGCCGGTAGCGCGGCCAGGCACGATCCGGCGGTGGCCGCGTCGGGACACCCGAGCCCGGCGGCGTACGCCATGCTCACCCGCTCCGCGGTGGTCAGGTCGGCCTGCGCGTGACACGGCCCGCTCTGCATGATCGCGGCGCGGAAGAGTCCCCTGGATTCCGGGGCCACGAGGTGGTCGCACACCGAGATCGCGCCCGCTGACTCACCGGCGATCGTGACCCGCCCGGGGTCGCCGCCGAACTGCGCGATGTTGTCGCGCACCCAGCGCAGCGCCGCCTGCTGGTCGGCCAGACCGTAGTTGCCCACAGCATCCCCGGACCCCCGCACCGCCAGCGCCGGGTGCGCGAGGAACCCCAGCGCCCCGAGCCGGTAGTTGACGGTGACGACCACGATGTCGCCGCGGTTGGTCAGCCGGCGGGCGTCGTAGAGATCGGAGCTCCCGTTGAGAAAACCGCCGCCGTGGATCCACACCATGACCGGCCGCGGTGCGCGGGGCGCGGCTCCGTCGGGAGTCCACACCGTCAGGCTCAGACAGTCCTCGCTGGTCGCCAAACCATAGTCGGGGTCGAGGCGGGTGTCCTGAATGCACCGCGGGCCGGGCCGGGTGGCGTCGCGGACCGCCGTCCACGGCTCAGGCGCCACCGGCGGCTGCCATCGCAGCGATCCGACGGGGCCCGCGGCGTAGGGGATGGCGCGGAACACCCGGAACCCCGGTTCGGCGCTGCCGCGGACCGGCCCGTCGGCGGTAAGGACCAGTTCGGAGCGGCCGTCACCGACCCGGTCGTCACTACCGCACGCCGCGACCATGGCCGCCGTCACGGCGCCGGCCACCGACAGCGCCATCGCGGCCCGCAACCGTGGCATGGGATGCGAGCCTACGTCGCGTGACGCAACTGGCTTCTGGATACCCTTCTGGCAAGCGCTGATCACAGGCCATACTGGGAATCTGACACCCGTCAAGTTCAGGAGAGACGACTTTGAGCCCAACGACCGATCACCGGATCTCCGACCCCGCCGGCAGGGTGCTCGCCAACCCGCAGGCCTACACGGACGAAAGGGGATTGCACGAGGCGTTGACGCATCTGCGGGCCAACGCCCCGGTGTCCTGGGTGGAGACCACCGGCTACCGGCCGTTCTGGGCGATCACCAAGCACGCCGACGTGATGGACATCGAGCGACAGAACGATCTGTTCACCAATTACCCCAGGCCGCTGCTACAGATCGCCGAAGCCGAGGACGTGCTGCTGGAGCAGATGAAAGCCGGGATCGGGTTGCGCACCCTGATCCACATGGATGATCCGCTGCACCGCGACATCCGCAAGATCGGGGCGGACTGGTTTCGCCCGAAGGCGATGCGGGATCTGAAGGTTCGTGTCGACGAACTGGCCAAAATCTACGTCGACAAGATGGTCGAGAAGGGCCCGGAGTGCGACTTCGTCCAAGAGGTCGCGGTCAACTACCCGCTGTATGTGATCCTCTCGCTGCTGGGTCTGCCGGAGTCGGACTTTCCCCGCATGCTCAAGCTCACCCAGGAGATGTTCGGAGGTGACGACGCCGAGCTTCAGCGCGGCAATTCGCTGGACGACATCCTGGCGGTGCTGGTGGACTTTTTCAACTACTTCGCCGCGCTGACCGCCTCCCGCCGCGAGCATCCCACCGAAGACCTCGCCTCGGCGATCGCCAACGCGAAGATCGACGGCCAGCCGCTGTCCGATATGGACACCACGTCCTACTACGTGATCGTGGCCAGTGCCGGCCACGACACCACCAGTGCGGGTATCGCCGGCGGCCTGCTGGCGCTGCTGGAAAACCCCGGCGAGTTGGCCCGGCTGCAGAAGGACCCGGGGCTGATGGGCACCGCCGTCGAGGAGATGATCCGCTGGGTGGTGCCGGTCAAGGAGTTCATGCGCACCGCCCAGGCGGACACCGAGGTTCGCGGGGTTCCGATCGCCAAAGGCGAATCGGTACTGCTTTCCTATGTGTCGGCTAATCGCGATGAGGATGTCTTCGCCGATTCCTTCCGCTTCGATGTCGGTCGCGACCCCAACAAGCACCTGTCATTCGGCTACGGCGTGCACTTCTGCCTCGGTGCTGCGCTGGCGCGGATGGAGATGAACAGCTTCTTCACCGAACTCGTTCCCCGAATCTCCTCGATCGAGCTGGCTGGGGAGCCCGACTACGTGGCAACCACTTTCGTCGGTGGTCTCAAGCACCTTCCGATCCGCTACACGCTGAGGTGAACCAGTCGCGGCCGAATCAGACGAACTCGGCCGCGCGGTGGCCCAGCATGGCGATCGTCGCGTGCGGGCCTCGGCCGGGAATCCTTGGCAGCACCGAACCATCGATGACCGACAGTCCGGAGACACCGCGCACTCGGCAGAGCTCATCGACGACAGCATCGTCATCGTCCGCCGAACCCATCGGTGCGGTGCCGCACAGATGCTGCGACGTCGACCAGGCGGGCTCGCCGAGTTCGGTCACGCCCGCGAGCATATCGGTGAGCAACGCACAGCCTCGCTCCAGCGCGCTGAGGTCCGCTGGATCGCTGTCGTAGCGGTGCTCGATGCACGGCGGCACCGTCGGGTCGGCGGAAACCAGCGACAATCGGCCACGGGAGCGCGGGCGCATCAGCGCGACCCCGATCGAGGGGCGCCCGCCACCGAAGCCCCTTGTGTAGGGCCGGATCTCGAGGTCGTCGTCGAGCAACACCGCCTCCAGAACGGGATGGCCGGCAAGTCCGTCCCACTGGGCCTCCAGCACCCACTCCGGGTGATCGGCGAATCCGCGTCCCACCGGCAGGTCCGCCACCGGATCGATACCGGCCTCGCGCAGTGCGCGCACCGGCCCGATTCCGGAGAGCATCAGCAACTGGGCCGACCCGATGGCCCCGGCGCAGAGCACGACCCGGTCCGACCGCAGATGAACCGGGCCCTGCGGGCCGACCGCGTCGACCCCGGTCACCCGCCCGGCGCTCAGACGCACGCCGACCGCCCGGGTTCGGGTCACAACGCTGAGGTTCGGCCGGGCCAGGGCGGGCGCCAGGAACACCGCACCGGGGCCCCTGCGGATGTCATCGATGATGTTCAGCGGCACTGCCCCCACACCCGAACCGGCCGCGTTGAGATCGTCTAGCCAGCGATAGCCGCCCGCCCGGGCCGCAGCGACGAACGCGGCAGTCGGTCCGAGCATCAGTGAGACCTTGCCGATCCCCAATCGGTCCTCGACCGCGCGGTAATGCATCTGGACCTCAGCCCAGGACCAGCCCGGAGCCCAATCGAGATCCTCCGGAAGCGCCCGGCAGAAGTAGCCGCCGTTGACTGCGCCGGATCCGCCGACACAGTCTCCACGGACGATGTCACCCGGGCGCGGTGGCGTGTCGGTGAGCCGGGTCCGAAGGTGCCGGGCGACCGGGCTGCCCTCGTCGATCGGCAGCGCCGTCGCATCCTCGGTCAGGGCCCGCACCACCGGGTCGCTCAATCCCGGCCCCGACTCCACCACGCAGACCCGGCGACTCGGATCCGCCGACAACCGCTCGGCAAGAACCGATCCCGCGCTGCCGGCGCCGACGATCACGACGTCGCTGTGGGAAGCGCTATCCACGGGTCGCCGGTCACACGATCTCTGGCCGCAACGGACGCAAAGTGCGCTCGCGAACCACACCCGCCCACAGACCCGCGCCGTAGGCGCCGTCATCGAGACGCTTGATCATCAGATAGCCGAACGGCCCGATGGGCTTGCCGTCACCGTAGGGTCGGCGTCGGATCCAGTCCCCTACTCCGTCGATAAGGGCCGCGGCCAGCACGGCGCGCCGGCAGCGTGAGGAGACCACTGCGCTGACGAGGGCGAGCGGCCAGTAGTGCCGACAGATCGCCGCCGACAGCTGCGACGCCCCGGATCCCAGCCCGCGCAGGGCCAGTTGGGCGAAGTCGCCAGCGTCGGCGTCGGTGCCGCGCAGCGCGCGCGTCGTTCTCGCCGCTGCCATCCCACCGCACAGCAGAGCAAGCAGTCCCGCGCGGACCGAACCCGCCGACAGCAGGATCCACGCCAGCAGACTCCAGCGCGGGATCACCAGCGGAGCGGTGTTCTGCGGGTGGCGGATCGCCAGGGGTGCCGCCGAACTGCCGTAGAACGCTTTGCGCGAAATCCAGCCGCGAAGCCGGGTCCGATGCTCGTGGGAGACCAGGGCGACAGGCTCGTAACGGATCCGGAAGCCGGCCTCGACCAGCCGCCAGCACACATCGACATCTTCACCCGACGGCAAGGATTCGTCGAAGCCGCAGATCTGCTGCAAGGCGGCACGGCGACACACGATCGCCGCGCTGGGAACATAGGACACCGAGCTGTAGGGCACCACCGGGGCTTCGCGGTCCCCGAGATCCAGCGCCGAGTGCATCGCCTCGTAGCGGGCGATCAAACCGACCCCTGCGCCCAGGGCAATGATCCGCGGTGCCGCAAGGGCGACGGCCGGATCACAGAAGTGCCCGAGCAGTGCCTCCAGCCATCCGCGGCAGGGCAGGACATCGGAGTCCAGGAACGCCACCAAGTCGGTGCCGCACCGCTCAAGTCCGGAATTGCGGGCTGCTGCCGGACCCAGGCTGCGCTCGTGCCGCACGATCTCGATCTCACAGTGCGCGTCGTCGAATCGCTCCCGGCGCACGGGTGTCGCCGACCCGTCGTCAACGATCACGACGCGCGTTCCGCGCAGCGACGTCACCAGCCGCCGCAGTCCGGCCTCGTTGTCCCGAACCGGAATCACGACCGTGACGTCCCGGTGGGACGGCCCGGTCGCCGGCCGCGGATGGGCCACCGTCGCGTCGAGCAGGGCTCGCGCCAGTTGCGCACTCGTCGTGTCACGAACCTCGACCCGACCCTCCGGGCTGGCGCCGTCGATCAGGTCGCGTGCGGCGGGCGAGAGCCGCAGCAGCCGGGTGGGCGAGCCGCCCAGCAGCGCCGCTCCACCGAGGGTCTTGACCCGCCGGTCGATCTGCACGGCGAACCCGTCCGGCAGCCGAGGCGCGCTCACACCAGCATCCCCTCACCCTGGGGCCGCCATCGTCGCACCCGGGCCACGCAATCATCGACCATCTCGGCGAACAGGCGTGCCCCATCCGCCGCGGTCGCGGTACTGGGGTCACCCAGCACCCCGGACTGGCTGACCGCGCGGACGCCGCCGGCCCGAATGCGGGGCATCAGGTCAGCCAAGGGTTCGAGGTTCCCGGGTCGGAGTTCCCCGGCTCGAACCAGATTCGGGGCGAGGTGCAGCAGGACAGAGGTTTCCGTGTGTCCGGCATGGGCATCTGGACGGTGGACACGCCACACCGCAGGTGTGCACCACGCGACGTCGCGACCCTCGCCCCGCAGCTGGGTCACCGCGGCGTGCAAGGCCTCGACGTTTCCGCCGTGGCCGTTGACGAAGACCATGCGCTGCGCCCAATCGGACGCCGAGCGCCCGTACTCGACCAGCAGCGCGTGCAGGGCTGGGGTACCTATCGAGATGGTTCCGGGGAAGCTCTGGTGCTCGCCGGATGCTCCGTAGGCGATCGCCGGCGCCACCGGCAGATCGAGTTCGCGTGCCGCAGCGGCCGCCACCGCCGACGCGATACGGGTATCGGTGTCCAGTGGGAGATGCGGTCCGTGCTGCTCGATCGAACCGACCGGAACCATCAGGTTCGGCGACCGGCCGGGGAGTTGAGCGGAGGTTCGCCTGCCCAGGTCCCCCGCGAATTCCACGCTGCGATCGTAGTAGGAGCGCCCCGGTGACGCCCGCGTTACGGTCAGTCCGAGACTCCGAGCCGACGAACGAACCCGTCGGGGACGAGCACGTCCTCTGCCGTCAGGTCGTGGATCGAAGACTTCCCGAGCGCACGCAACGCGGAGTCGATCCCGCTGGAGAGGATGTCGAGCACGTTTTCCACACCGGCCTGGCCCGCCGCGGCCAAACCCCACAGGTACGCCCGGCCGATCATCACAGCCCTGGCACCCAGCGCCAGCGCTTTCACCACATCGCTGCCGCGACGAACACCCCCGTCAAGCAGAACCTCGACCTGATCACCGACAGCTGCGGCGATCGCCGGTAGAGCGCGAATCGTCGCCGGGGTTCCATCAAGGTTGTTTCCGCCGTGATTGGACACTGAGATTGCCGAAACACCGGTATCCACAGCGCGTTTGGCGTCATCGACGCGCATCACGCCCTTGAGCATGAGCGGACCGCTCCACTGCTCCCGCAACCACGCGATGTCATCCCATGTCGGAGGCGGCGTTCCCATCCATTCGCCGTAGGCACCGAAGAACGCCGGCTCGGGTTCGCCGCGGCGGGCCTGGTTGGGCAGCGTCAGTGCCGGGGGCCGCAGCGTCTTCGCATACCGCAAAAACCACCCCGGGCGCACCAAACCCTGCGGCGACATCCTGATCGCGGTGCGCAGGTTCATCTGCTCGGGGATCTTCGGGCTCCCCCAGTCGCGGCCGTGCGAGAAACTCCAGTCGGTCGTCACGATCAGACCGACCGCGCCCGCGGCGCGAGCCCGCTCGACACGGTCGGCGATCTCGTCGCGCCCGCCGAGCCAGTAGACCTGGAACATGGTCTTGGGATTGGCTGCGATGACCTCCTCGATGGGCTTGCTGGCGAACGACGACAGGCCCATCGCGGTGTCCCGCGCGGCCGCCGCGCGGGCGACAGCGACTTCGCCGTCGGGGTGGACGGCCTGCACACCGGTCGGCGAGATCAGCACCGGCAGCGAGACCTGCTGTCCCATGACAGTGGTCGACAGGTCACGTTTCTCGGTGGCACCGATGACATGCGGTGCGAAGCCCAGTTCGGAGAACGCCTCGACGTTGTCGGAGTAGGTCAGGCCCTTTTCGCTGCCAGCCAGCAGCGCGGAGTACACCGCTTTCGGGAGGCGTTTGCGGGCGCGCTGCTGTGCGATCGCCACGGTCTCGAACCACTGGTCAGCCATGGCTACACCGGGCTTTCGTCGCAGATTTTCAGCCTCGGCCGGGCCAGCGTGAGAGCGACCGGCCGGGAGTGATCGGTCCGGTTGCGGGGTTTGTCGCCGCGCGCTGCCGGGGCAGGAGCACGGCCGGCGACACATTCGGGGTCCGGGCCCTCGAGTGGCAGTCCGGTGAAGAATTTGGCCGCCATGCAACCGCCGCGGCAGCCGTCGTAGTGCGAGCAGCCACCGCAGGCGCCCGCCGACTGCGGCCGGCGCAGTTCGGTGAACAACGGCGCGTTACGCCATACCTCCCCGAAGCCGCCTTCCACCACGTTTCCGGCCAGGAAGCGGTCGTGAATGGCGAACGGACAGGCGTAGACATCACCGATCGGGTCGATGAGGCACACCACACGTCCGGCCCCGCACATGTTCAGGCCGGCCAGTGCGCCGGGTGCTCCGAGACCCGAGAGGTGGAAGAACGAGTCGCCGGTGAGTACACGCTCGCCGTGATCAACCAGCCAGTCGTACAGCACTCGCTGCTGATCGGCCGTGGGATGCAGGTCGTCCCAGACATCGACGCCCCGCCCGGATGGACGCAGCCGGGTCAGCCGCAGGGTGGCGCCGAGATCCTCTGCGAGTCGGTGGAAGTCGTCGAGTTGGCCGATGTTGTGGCGGGTCATGACGACCGAGATCTTGGCGTCGGCGAAGCCCGCGTCGGCGAGGTTGCGCAGCGCTGCGATAGCCATCGCGAACGAACCACGCCCCCGCACCGCGTCATTGACCTCGGCGGTCGCCCCGTCAAGTGAGACCTGTACATCGACGTAGTCGCTGTTCGCCAACTTTCGGGCCGTGGGAGGCGTGATACGGACTCCGTTGGTGGAGAACTTCACTCCGACATGGTGATCAGTGGCGTAGTCGATGAGCTCGAAGAAGTCCGGCCGAACCGTCGGCTCACCGCCGCCGATGTTGACATAGAACACGCCCATGCGCTGCAGCTCGTCGATGATGTCCCGGCACTGTGCGGTGGACAGTTCGCGGGGATCACGGCGTCCTGAGGACGACAGGCAATGAATGCAGGCCAGATTGCATGCGTAGGTGAGCTCCCAGGTCAGGCAGATCGGCGCGTCCAAGCCGAGCTCGAACTGCTCGACGAGCGTGCTCACTGCTCCCCCGAATCGCGGCGGATAACCATGTTCGAGGCGGCCAGTTGGCCGAGGGCGTGCACGTACCGCGGGTCACCCCCGACGCCGGCGGCGTCCAACGCCGCGCTCGCATCGGAATGCTCCCCGAGGGCCGCGACGACTTGGGCCAGGGTCGCATCCTTCAGAAAGGACAGCTTGCGGGTGCCGTAGTGGTAGAGCAGGGCGCCGAACCGCTCCGGGCGGACTGCGACCTGCGGGTGCAGCCGCCAGTCGAGCGCGGGGTCGAACGCGGGCTCGGGCATTCAGTAGACCCCGCACATCCCGTCGATGGACACCTCTTCGACCAGGGTCTCGCTCACCAGCTCGGCTTGCCCGCCGTCGGCCTGGGGCTCGGTTTCTGTGCTCTCGGTATCCACTGCGCTGCAACCTCCCTGTGCTTTTTCTCGAGACAAGGCGCCCCGAAGCCGTCAGAATATGGCATCGAGTGCCGAAACGGAAGGGTATCGACGTGGACAGTCCCCGCGGTCCGGCCCAGGTGGGCCGGCGCCGGTCAACCACCGGAGACCACATCACCAACGTCGCCCTGGACCTGTTCTCGGCTTACGGTTTCGGGCAGGTCAGCGTCGACGACGTTGCCGCCGCCGCCGGAATAGCCCGGCGCACGCTGTTCCGGTACTACCCCTCCAAGAATGCGATTCCATGGGGCGACTTCGATGCGCACCTCCACCGTTTCGCCGCGCTGCTCGAGAGAACCGACCCGGGTGCCCCGATCGCCACAGCGCTGCGCTCGGCGCTGCTCGATTTCAACACCTTCGATCCATCCGAGACCCCCCGCCACCGGTTACGGATGCGGGTCATCCTGCAGACCGAGGAGCTTCAGGCCCACTCGATGACGATGTACGCCGGATGGCGCACGGTGGTGGCCGAATTCGTCGCGCGACGCACCGCAACGCAGCCACACGACCTGCTGCCCCAGACGGTCGCCTGGCTCATGCTGGGGGTGGCGTTGTCGGCCTACGAGCACTGGCTGGCACGACAAGATCTGACGCTGCGTCAGGCCCTGGGCGACGCGTTCGATGCCGTGGCCGGTGGACTGCCCTAGTCCAGCACCTCGCCGATCGGCACCCTGGAAGCGATCTTCGAGCGCGCCTTCATCACCTTGCCGGGCATTCCGCCGCCGACCACACCGACAAGCCGGCCTTCACGCTCGTAGTAGGCCAGAAACTTGCGGCCGTCATCGGAGACGATGTGCGCGGTGTCACTGGCCCGTGGCTCACCGAGACTCTGGATCTTCACATCGTATTGATCACTCCAGAAGTACGGCACGACAACGAGTTCCGGCGGCTGCTGGCCGAGAATGGCGGCGACCATGACCCGAGCCTGATCGGCGACATTGCTCCAGTGCTCGACACGGGCACAGTGGCCGGCGTCGTCGCACCAGGCGGCCACATCACCGAGCGCCCAGACATGGGGTGCACTGGTCCGCCCCGTGCTGTCACAGCGCACTCCGCCGTCCGGCTCAAGCTCCACCCCGCTACCGCTGAGCCACCCGGTGGCCGGACGCGACCCGATACCGACCACGACAAGGTCGGCATCGAGTGCGGTGCCGTCGGTGAGCGTCACACCGGTGACGTGTCCGTCGCGACCACTGACCTCCGCGACACCGACCCCGGTGCGCACGTCCACACCCTCGTCGCGATGCAGTCGGGCCACCAGTTCACCGACGCTCTGGCCGAGAACCGCCGCCAGCGGCGTGGGCTGTGGCTCGACCAGCACGACCTGCACGCCGAGGCGGCGCAGGCTCGCCGCAACCTCGCACCCGATGAAGCCGGCGCCCACGATGACCGCACGCCCGGCGCCGGTCGCCTCCGCACGTAGGGCGAGGGACTCGTCGATCGTGCGCAGCACGTGAATCCCGGCGAGGTCGGGGAAGGACGGGATACGCCGGGGCACCAGCCCGGTGGCGATGACCAGTTCGCCGTAACCCAGCACCGAGCCGTTGGCCAGCCGCACCGTTGCGGCACCGGTGTCCAGCTCCTCCGCGGCGCTGCCCAGGCGCAGCACGATGTCGTTGTCGCGATAGAACTCGGCCGGCTTGAGCTCGACGTCCGCCGGCCCGCGGGCGGGGTCCTGCAGGATCTCTTTGGACAGCGGTGGCCGGTCGTAGGGCGGATGCGTCTCGGCGCTGACGATGCTGATCGTCCCGTGGCAGCCCGACGAGCGCAGCTGCTCGGCGGTACGGACTGCGGCCAGACCGCCGCCGACGATGAGGATTCCCTCGCTTGGCGTACTCACGTTGTGTTCTTACCCGATCAGTCCGCTGCGGTGTGCGGCCGGGGCAGGCATAATCGCCCCATTATGAGCGCCCCGCAGGGACGACGACGTTGTCCCTGACCGAGCAGATGCTGCGCCGGCGGCCGATCGTCGGCGCGCCGGTCGCCAAGGGGGCCAACGACCACCTCAGCCGCACCATCGGTGCGTTCCAGCTGACCATGTTCGGTGTCGGGGCGACCGTGGGAACCGGCATCTTCTTCGTGCTGTCTCAGGCCGTGCCCAAAGCCGGCCCCAGCGTCGTGGTGTCCTTCCTCGTCGCCGGCCTGGCGGCCGGTCTGGCGGTGATCTGCTACGCCGAACTGGCCTCGGCGGTCCCGGTGTCCGGCTCGACGTACTCCTACGCGTACG
Source organism: Mycobacterium sp. (assembly GCA_018882965.1). Taxonomy (GTDB): domain Bacteria; phylum Actinomycetota; class Actinomycetes; order Mycobacteriales; family Mycobacteriaceae; genus Mycobacterium. The sequence continues at coordinate 12,826 of VEQY01000026.1, forward strand.
CCACCCTCGGCGAGGTCGTCGCCATGGGGGTGGCGGCCTGCCTGCTGCTGGAGTACGGGGTTGCCACCGCCGCACCGGCGGTCGGCTGGAGCCAATACGTGAACAAGCTGCTGGAGAACTTCACCGGGCATCGCCTGCCGCAGGCGCTCTCAGCCGCACCATGGGATTCCAACCCAGGGTGGGTCAACCTGCCGGCCGTCATCCTGGTGATGTTGTGTGCACTGCTGCTGATCCGGGGTGCCAGTGAATCGGCGACGGTCAACACGATCATGGTGGTGATCAAGCTCAGCGTGCTGGCGATGTTCTCGGTGATCGCGTTCACCGCGTTCAACGCCGACCGCTTCGCCGAGTTCGCCCCCTACGGGATCGCCGGTATCGGGGCTGCCGCCGGGACGATCTTCTTCTCCTACATCGGACTCGACGCGGTCTCGACGGCAGGCGACGAGGTCAAGAATCCGCAGCGCACCATGCCACGGGCACTGATCGCCGCACTGCTCGTCGTGACGGCGTTCTATGTCGTGGTGTGCATCGCCGCACTCGGCGCCCAGGCCTGGCCGGAGTTCGAGGACCAGGAGGCCGGGCTGGCGGCGATCCTCGACCGGGTCACCGGAGCCCGCTACTGGGGAACGGTGCTGGCAGCCGGCGCCGTGATCTCGATCTTCTCGGTGACCCTGGTCACGATGTACGGACAGACCCGGATCCTGTTCTCCATGGGCCGCGACGGACTGCTTCCGTCTCTGTTCGCGAAGGTCAACCCGCGCAGTATGACCCCGGTCAACAACACCGTGATCGTGGCGGTGGTGGTCGCCCTGCTCGCCGGCTTCGTACCCCTGGACTACCTGGCCGATCTGGTGTCGATCGGCACGCTCACCGCATTCGTCGTGGTGTCGGTGGGGGTGATCCTGCTGCGGATCCGGGAACCCGACCTGCCGCGCGGGTTCCGGGTGCCGGGCTATCCGGTGACTCCGGTCCTGGCGATCGTTGCCTGCGTCTACATCCTGGCCAGCCTGCGCTGGTACACCTGGGTCGCCTTCGCCTGCTGGGTGTCGGTGGTGCTGGTCTACTACTTCGTCTGGGCCCGACACCACAGTGCGCTCAACCGAATCGAGGAACCGACATGACCGTGGTGGTGGGATACCTCGCCGGCAAGAGCGGCAATGCTCCCCTGCACCTGGCGGTGAGCATTGCCCGCTCCCTGCACACGTCGCTGACCGTCGCAACGGTCGTGCCCAAGCCGTGGATCTCGCCCGCCCCCGCCCGGGTGGACGCCGAGTACGCGTCATGGGCCGATCGCCTTGCCGCCGACTCGACGACGGAGGCTCAGCGCTATCTCAGCGCCCTGCCGGATCCCCTCGAGGTCCGCTATCACAGTCAGGCCCACCGGTCTGTCTCCGGCGGGCTCACGGCGGCCGTCGAGGAACTTGAGGCCGAGATACTGGTGCTGGGATCCTCGGCCGACGGTCAACTCGGGCAGGTGGTCCTCGGGTCCACCGCCGATCGTCTGCTGCACTCCTCTCCGGTGCCGTTGGCCATCGCCCCGCGCGGCTACCGCAGCAGCCGGACCGCCGTGGTCAGCAGGCTCACCTGCGGCTTCCCCGGGACGCCGGAGGCGGTGGACACGGTGCGGAAGGTGGCCGACCTGGCGAAGAGGTTCGGGGTACCGATGCGCGTCATCACCTTCGCGGTGCGGGGACGCACGATGTATCCCCCGGAGGTCGGGCTGCACGCCGAAGACTCGATCCTGGCGGCCTGGATGGAACAGGCCCGTGTGACGCTCGAGGGACTTCGTACCGACGGCGTGGTGGGCGAGGATGTCGACCTCGCGGTGGTCAGTGGGAACGGCTGGGACGAAGCCCTTGATGACGCCGAGTGGCAAGACGGTGAAATCCTGGCACTGGGTAGCTCGGCGCGCGGCGATGTCGCACGGGTGTTCCTCGGGTCGCACGGCGCCAAGATCCTGCGCCACAGCCCGGTTCCGGTACTGGTCCTGCCCGGCTAGTACTTGAGCACGCCGCGATCGACGAGGATCTGCGAGCCCGACAACACCCCGGATCCATCGCCCGCGAGCCACACGACAACCTCGGCGGCCTCCTCCGGGGACATGAAGTCACTTCGTTTGGCACCGGGCTTGGCACCGGGCTTGGCACCGGACTCCTTGGCCGGCGGCTGATACGGCATCGGCGCGTAGCTGTGCAGGAAGCTCGGATGCTGCTTGAGGATCGACAACATCGCGTCGTTCTGGATCATGGGCGTCGCGATGGAGTACGGGTGAATCGAATTGACCCGGATGCCGTACTCGCCCAATTCCAGCGCGAGGGTGTTGGTCAGTGCGGTCAGACCATGTTTGGCGGCGGCGTAGTGCCCATTACCCGGTGTGGCCTTCACCCCGGCGGCCGAACTGACCACGATGATCGACCCGCCGTTGCCGGCCGCGATCATCGGGGGGATGGCCGCACGCAGCGTGCGCCAGGTGCCCGTCAGGTTCACGTCGATCACCGTGTTCCACTGCTCGTCGGAAAGCTCCCATACCCGGCCCCAACTGAGCACCCCGGCGTTGGCGACGACGACGTCGAGCCGGCCGAACTGTTCAACACCGTCGGCGACCAGTTCCCGAACGGCCGCATCGTCGCGGATGTCGACCCGGCGAGCCAGCACTTTGCGACCCTCGGCTTCCACCAACTGCACGGTCTCGGCAAGATCCTCCGGAGTCGCACCCCTGTACGGGATGGTCTCAGAGACCGGCGCGCAGACGTCGCAGATGATGACGTCTGCGCCCTCACGAGCCAGCCGCACCGCGTAGGCACGGCCCTGACCGCGCGCGGCGCCCGTCACAAACGCAACTCGTCCATCCAAGGCGCCCTGCGCCATCAGCGATCCTTTCGCGAAGCCCCCGTCAGGCTAGCAACGGCCGTCCGGTCGCCCACGAGCCACTCGGCGAACGATGTCGGTAACCTGCTCACGCACGGCGGGGTTGGCGCGGACGTCGATCTCGGCGCCGAGCGGAATGCCGTGCTGCCGAAGAATCTGCATGATCTCCATCAAGGGTTCGGGCTGGCCGCTGAGATCGTAGGTCGCGTTGTCCTCGGTGATCGTGAACTGGGCGGGCAGCGTGCCAGACACGACACCGCTTCGCTGCCAGTCGATCTGATACTGGCGGGTCGCGGGATCGACCAGCACGACCAGGTGCCCGGCGGTGATGATCGGCAGGCGGGTGACCGATGCGGTGATCCGCTCCTCGACATCGAAGGGGGTCAGGCCGGGGCCGGTCACCTGAAGTCCCACCTTGACCAGCGGCTGGTCATTGATCCGCACGCCGGTCTCGGTGAGCGAGGTGACCCGCGCCAGCCCGAGCACGCCGTGCTGCTGGAGATAGCGATCCCGGGCCGCAGACTTCTCGGCGTGGTTGGTCAGAGCCAGGGCGGCCAGCACGCCGGCGGCGGTCGTCACGAGCCCGGCGTAGAACATCCATTTCAGCACCGGGTCGCTGCCGGTTGCGAAGAACACCGCCAGGAAGATCGGGCCGACCAGGCCACCGAAGAGCAGGACCATCCCCTGGGCCTTGAGATAACGCGTGAAGGTATCCACCCGTCCAGGTGTTAGAACCAACGCCCGATCAGGCCGGCCCAGTTCACTCCGAAGACGGGCGGCGGCGCGGACATCGTGGCCAGCCCGGCCGGCGGTGCCGGAACAGCCGACGGCGCGGGCGCCGGCCGACGCGCCGGTGCGCCCAGCGTCAGCCGGCCCGGTAACGCCTGGGGCACCGACAGCGCCGCCGCCGCCGCGAATGCCGCGGTGAGGCCGGTGAGATCGCTCGCCAGGGCAGAGCTGTCGGCGATGGGGAAAGCCGGCGGCAGAGACCAGCGCTCGGGCAGCTGTGGCGCCTGGATTCGGGGGACGAGGGCCACCGTGCGCTCGGGGGCCTCACCACCTCCGGCCACCACCAGCGCTCCGACCACTGCCGGGCTGATGACGGCGGCGGCCAGGGCGACGGCTTTGACTGCCGATATGCCCAGAGATTCCATGCGGTCCGTGTGCCCCTTCCAGCGGCCCGATGCTTCCGACCCTACCCTGAGCCTAACGGGACAGACGAAAGCGGCGCCCGTTTTCACGGGCGCCGCTTCGCGGACTTGTCCGGATCGTCTACTTGACGATCTTGGTGACGCGGCCCGCGCCGACGGTACGACCGCCCTCGCGGATCGCGAAACGCAGACCCTCGTCCATGGCGACGGGCTGGATGAGCTTCACCGAGATGTCGGTGTTGTCACCCGGCATGACCATCTCCGTACCCTCCGGGAGCGTGACCACGCCGGTCACGTCGGTGGTGCGGAAGTAGAACTGCGGACGGTAGTTGTTGAAGAACGGCGTGTGCCGACCGCCCTCGTCCTTGGACAGGATGTAGACCTGGCCCTCGAACTCGGTGTGCGGGGTAGTGGTGCCGGGCTTGACGATCACCTGACCGCGCTCGACGTCCTCGCGCTTCACCCCGCGCAGCAGCAGACCGACGTTGTCACCGGCCTGGCCCTGATCGAGCAGCTTGCGGAACATCTCGACACCGGTGACGGTGGTCTTCGTGGTCTCCGGGCGGATGCCGACGATCTCGACCTCCTCGTTGACGTTGACCACGCCACGCTCCACCCGGCCGGTCACCACGGTGCCGCGGCCGGTGATGGTGAAGACGTCCTCGACGGGCATCAGGAACGGCTTCTCGGTGTCGCGGACGGGATCCGGAATCGACTCGTCGACCGCGTCCATGAGGTCCTCGACGCTCTTGACCCACTTCTCGTCACCCTCGAGGGCCTTCAGCGCCGAGACCCGGATCACCGGGGCCTCCTCATCGAACTCCTGCGCCGCCAGCAACTCGCGGACCTCCATCTCGACGAGCTCAAGCAGCTCCTCGTCGTCGACCATGTCCGCCTTGTTCAGCGCCACCAGGATGTAGGGCACGCCGACCTGGCGGGCCAGCAGCACGTGCTCGCGGGTCTGCGGCATCGGGCCGTCGGTGGCGGCGACCACCAGGATCGCACCGTCCATCTGAGCTGCGCCGGTGATCATGTTCTTGATGTAGTCGGCGTGGCCCGGTGCGTCGACGTGGGCGTAGTGCCGCTTCTCAGTCTGGTACTCCACGTGGGAGATGTTGATGGTGATGCCGCGCTGACGCTCCTCGGGCGCATTGTCGATCTGGTCGAATGCACGCGACTCGTTCAAATTCGGGAACTTGTCGTGCAGAACCTTGGTGATCGCCGCGGTCAGCGTGGTCTTGCCGTGGTCAACGTGACCGATGGTCCCGATGTTGACGTGCGGCTTCGTCCGCTCGAACTTCGCCTTCGCCACTTCTGTGTCCTCCTGGACTTGTTGGTGCTTTTCCTAAAGCAGGTTGTTGTTATTCAGTTGTGTTGCCGTGCGACGGCTTCCGGGCTTACTGCCCGATCGTCTTCGCGCTGCCGATTGCTCGACTCCGGGTCAGAAGAGCTTCGCTCACTGACCCGTCGCCTTCGCGATGATCTCCTTCGACACGTTCGCCGGAACTTCGGCGTAGGAGTCGAACACCATGGAGTAGTTGGCCCGGCCCTGGGTCTTCGACCGGAGGTCGCCGACATAGCCGAACATCTCCGAGAGCGGAACCAGCGCCTTGACGACGCGGGAACCGCCCCGCTCCTCCATGGCCTGGATCTGACCACGGCGGGAGTTCAGGTCGCCGATCACGTCGCCCATGTAGTCCTCGGGCGTGGTGACCTCGACAGCCATAATGGGCTCCAGGATGACCGGCTGGGCAGCGCTCGCGGCCTTCTTGAGCACCTGGGAACCTGCGATCTTGAACGCCATCTCCGAGGAGTCGACCTCGTGGAAGGCGCCGTCGAGCAGAGTGACCCTGAGGTTCACCAGCGGGTAGCCGGCCAGCACGCCGTACTGCATGGCGTCCTGGGCGCCGGCATCGACCGAGGGGATGTACTCCTTGGGGATGCGGCCGCCGGTGACCTTGTTGACGAACTCGTAGGTCGCGCCGTCCTCGCCGGTGAAGGGCTCGATGCTGATCAGCACCTTCGCGAACTGCCCCGAGCCGCCGGTCTGCTTCTTGTGGGTGAACTCGACCTTGTCGACCATCTTGCGGATGGTCTCCTTGTAGGCCACCTGCGGCTTGCCGACGTTGGCCTCGACCTTGAACTCGCGGCGCATCCGGTCCACCAGGATGTCCAGGTGCAACTCGCCCATGCCGCCGATCACCGTCTGGCCGGTCTCGGCGTCCTGGTGCACCTTGAAGGTCGGGTCCTCTTCGGCGAGCTTCTGGATCGACAGGCTCAGCTTCTCCTGGTCGCTCTTGGTCTTGGGCTCGATGGCGACCTCGATGACCGGGTCGGGGAAGGTCATCGACTCCAGCACGACCTGGTCGTTGGGGTCACACAGGGTGTCGCCGGTGGTGGTGTCCTTCAGGCCGATGACGGCGTAGATGTGGCCGGCACTGGCCTTCTCGACCGGGTTCTCCTTGTTGGAGTGCATCTGGAAGAGCTTGCCCAGCCGCTCCTTCTTGCCCTTGGTGGCATTGATCACCTGGGTGCCGGAGTCGACCTTGCCCGAGTACACCCGCACGTAGGTCAGCTTGCCGAAGAACGGGTGAGTGGCCACCTTGAACGCCAGCGCCGAGAACGGCTCGTCGACCGAGGGCTTGCGGATGACCTCCTCGTCCTCGCGGCCGGGCCGGTGGCCGATGGCGGCCGGCACATCCAGCGGTGAGGGCAGGTAGTCGATCACGGCGTCGAGCATGGGCTGCACGCCCTTGTTCTTGAAGGCGCTGCCGCACAGCACCGGGTAGGCCTGCGAGGTGATGGTCAGCTTGCGCAGTGCGCCTTTGATCTCCTCGACGGTGAGCTCCTCGCCGCCGAAGTACTTCTCCAGCAGCGCCTCATCAGTCTCGGCGACGGCCTCGAGCAGCTTGGTGCGGTACTCGGCGGCCTTCTCCCGGAGGTCTTCGGGAATATCGATGACCTCGTACTTCTCGCCGAGCTTGGTCTCACCCCGCCAGACCTTCGCCTTCATCTCGACCAGGTCGACCACGCCCTCGAAGTCCCCTTCGGAGCCGATCGGCAGCTGGATCGGGATCGCGTTGGCGCCCAGCCGGTCTTCCATCGTCTTGACCGAGAAGTAGAAGTCCGCGCCGACCTTGTCCATCTTGTTCACGAAGCAGATCCGCGGGACGTCGTACTTGTCGGCCTGCCGCCAGACCTGTTCGGACTGCGGCTCCACACCCTCTTTGCCGTCGAACACCGCGACCGCGCCGTCGAGCACCCGCAGCGAGCGCTCGACCTCGACGGTGAAGTCGACGTGGCCTGGGGTGTCGATGATGTTGATCTGGTTGTCGTTCCAGAAGCACGTCGTGGCCGCGGAGGTGATGGTGATCCCGCGCTCCTGCTCCTGCTCCATCCAGTCCATGGTGGCCGCGCCGTCGTGCACCTCGCCGATCTTGTAGCTGATGCCGGTGTAGTAGAGGATGCGCTCGGTGGTCGTGGTCTTACCGGCATCGATGTGCGCCATGATGCCGATGTTGCGGACCTTGTTGAGGTCGGTCAGCACGTCCTGTGCCACAGCAGTCTTCCCAGTCTGTCGTTTTTGGTCGGTTACGGTTGTCTGTCGGGCTCGCTCGCCCGGGGTGTCACCAGCGGTAGTGCGCGAAGGCCCGGTTCGCCTCGGCCATCTTGTGGGTGTCCTCGCGGCGCTTCACCGAGGCGCCCAGGCCGTTGCTGGCGTCGAGGATCTCGTTGGCCAGTCGCTCGACCATCGTCTTCTCCCGGCGCTGCCGCGAGTAGCTGACCAGCCAGCGCAGCGCGAGGGTGGTGGAGCGGTCCGGGCGCACCTCGACGGGCACCTGGTAGGTGGCGCCACCGACGCGGCGGCTGCGCACCTCCAGGGTCGGCTTGACGTTGTCCAGAGCGCGCTTGAGGGTGACGACCGGGTCGGTGCCGGCCTTGTCGCGTGCCTGCTCCAGCGCGCCGTACACGATGCGCTCGGCCACCGATTTCTTGCCCTTGAGCAGAACCTTGTTGACCAGCTGGGTGACCAGCTGAGACCCGTAGACCGGGTCATTGACCAGCGGGCGCTTGGGCGCGGGTCCCTTGCGCGGCATCAGCTCTTCTCCTTCTTGGCGCCGTAGCGGCTGCGGGCCTGCTTGCGGTTCTTGACGCCCTGGGTGTCCAGCGAGCCGCGGATGATCTTGTAGCGCACGCCCGGGAGGTCCTTCACCCGGCCGCCGCGCACCAGCACCATGGAGTGCTCCTGGAGGTTGTGGCCCTCCCCGGGGATGTAGGCGGTGACCTCAACCTGGCTGGTCAGCTTGACGCGCGCGACCTTGCGAAGCGCCGAGTTCGGCTTCTTCGGGGTCGTGGTGTAGACGCGCGTGCACACGCCGCGGCGCTGCGGGCTGCCCTTGAGCGCCGCCGTCTTCACCTTGGCGGTCTTGTCGTGGCGACCCTTGCGGACCAGCTGCTGGATGGTTGGCATCTACCGGCTTTCTCTCTCGTCTCCGTGGTGGTGTCGGTGGTGGTGTCGGTGGTGGTGTCGTCGGTGGTGGTGTCCTGCGGTTTTCGCCCGGCTGCGTACCCCGCAATCGGGTGTGTCGCATGCAGTGCGCACTGTGGATCCGCACCGTTTCCACGCTGCTCACAGACATGCGAATTGGCCCGACGTGCGCGTTTATCGCGGCTTGCGACGCGTACGCACCTGTTGGCCGATGCCTAACGATACCAGGCTGGCTAACGGCCTCCAAACCGGGCGCCGGCGCTCTTATCGCAGGTCAGCTGGCGCCCGTGCGGTCGTTGCGGTGGGCCATGCCGGTGGCCAGCCGGGCGACCATGGCGGAGAAGACCGCGTCGGTGTCCACGCCGCCGCTGCCGCCCGGGCCGCCGCTGGCGTGCATCACGCCGGTCATCTCCAGCAGCACGAACCCGTGCAGCGCCGCCCAGAACTCGAGCGCGGCGTTGAACGCGTCCGGGCCGTCGAGGCCGTAGGAGGCCAGCACGGCGATCACGGGCGCGGCGGCGGCGTGGGAGGCCTCGGTGAACTCGGGGTCGTCGCCGCCCAGCGGCATCCGGGTGAAGGCCGAGTACCGGCCCGGGTGGTGGTGGGCGTAGCTGCGGTAGGCGCTCGCCATGGCCATCACCGCATCGTCGCCGGTACGGCCCGAGCCGACGGTGCTGAGCATGGTCAGGATGTCCTCAACGACTCTCATCCGCACCGCCCGGCGCAGATCGTCGAGGCTCTCGAGGTGGTTGTAGAGCGAGGGCCCCTTGGTGCCCAACTGGGCGGCCAGCGCGTTGATCGTCAGCGCGTCCCAGCCCTCGCGGTCGAGGAAGGCCAGCGCCGCGTTGACGACCGCCTCGCGGCTGAGTTTGGGCGACTTGGCCCGGGACGTCACAGCACGCAACTCTAGTGCCGGCGCGCGGGCGAACACACCCGGTCAGAAGTAGGCTCAGCGGCGATGCGACGCCTGACCGCGATCACCGCCGCCCTGGCCATCGTCCTGCTGGGCGGGTGCGGCTCGGACGACGGGCCCGCCGCGCTGCAGAACGCGGTCGGCGGCATCGACTACGGATCGTTCGGGACGACGGCTGAGGTCGATTGCGCCGACGGCAGGTCGCTGAACGTCACCGGCTCCAACAACTCCCTGACGGTCTCCGGGCGCTGCGGGTCGGTGAGCGTCGGCGGCGCCGACAACCGGATCACCATCGAACGCATCGATGGCGCACTGGCTGTGGCCGGACTCAACAACACCATCGTCTACCGCGGCGGCGATCCGGCGATCAGCGACACCGGTCCGGGTAATCGCATCAGCAGGGGCTGAGGCGTCAGGCCGGGGCGCCGTGACGCCCGGCTCCGTCGGCGAAACGCCGGGCCCCGCTCACCGCCTCCGCCGAAACCCGGGCCAGACTGGTGAACTCCGCGGCCATGGCGTCCTGCTCGGAGAGTCCCCACTGCCCGATCGCCGAAAGCCGGTCAGACCGCAGACACTGCTGCGGCAGCGCGGCCAGGTCGGCGGCGAGGTCCTCGGCGGCTGCCCGGGCCTGACCCTGCGGCACCACCCGGTTGGCCAGACCGAAGGACAGCGCCTCGGCGGCGCCCACCGCACGCCCGGTCAGGATCATGTCCATCGCCCGGCTGTGCCCGATCAGCCTGGGCAACCGCACCGTGCCGCCGTCGATCAGCGGCACCCCCCAGCGCCGGCAGAACACCCCGAACACCGCGTCCTCCTCCGCCACCCGGATGTCGCACCAGAGCGCGAGTTCGAGCCCGCCGGCGACGGCATACCCGCTGACGGCGGCGATCACCGGCTTGGACAGCACCATCCGGGTGGGCCCCATCGGGCCCGGTCCGCTGCTGTGGGTCGGGTTGGTGTCCGGGGTGCCGATCGCCTTCAGATCGGCACCGGCGCAGAAGGTTCCGCCGGCGCCCCAGAGCACCGCCACCGATGCGGTGTCGTCGCGCTCAAACGTCTCGAATGCGTCGAACAGGGCCAGCGCGGTGGGTCCGTCGACGGCGTTGCGCGCGTGCGGACGATCGAGAATGACCGTCGTCACCGGACCGCGCCTGTCGATGCGAACACTCATCGCAGCCCTCCCGCTATCGCGGTGAGTAGCGCGGCGTCGCGCCGGGCCGACATCTCGGCGACAAAGTCTGCATATGCCGCACGGATCCGCATACCCGGCCAGTCCGCACCGAGCAGTTCGGCCGGCAGCACCGGGTCGGTGAGCAGATGGCGCACCATGGCGGCGGCGACGCCGAAACGGGCGGGCACATCCTCGGCATCCGCCATCTCCCGCAGCAGACGGTGTCCCGTTCGCGACCACGCGCTCACATCCCACAATCGGCCGGCCAACTCCGACGGGTTGTCGTCGTGGGAACGCAGCACCCGAACCCGATCGCGCATCGGACCGGGCAATTCAAGGCAGAGATTGTCGGGCCGCAGCCACACGCCCTCGCGCAGTTCGGCGAAGCGAAGATCCTGAAGCTCCTTGCGGAACGCGGCCCGCGCCGGTGCGGCGAGCCCGACCGCGGTGACCACCAGGGTGATCCACGTCCCGTCCCAGGGGCGGGTGCGCGGATCGAGGGCCTCGTCCTGCCGGCGTTGGCGGGCCAGCAGCCGATCGGAGAGCCGGTAGCCGTCTGCCGAGCGGACCAGGTCGCCCGCGGCGACCATCCGGGTCAGCGCGACACGCAGGGTGGTCTCCCGAATGCCGAAACCGTCGGTGAGGCGCAGCAGTTCGGCGGCGGTCGCCCGCGCGGGGTGGGCGCCGAGCAGCACCGACAACACCACCGAGCGGGCGGTCATCCCTTGACCACTGCGCGTTCGAGGATGGGCGCCAGATCCAACCCGGCGGGCAGGGTGCCGAACGCACCACCCCAGTCCCCGCCGGTCATCCGGGTCGCCAGGAAGGCCTCGGTGACGGCGGGGTGTCCGTGGCGCACCAGCAGTGAGCCTTGCAGCGCCAGGCAGAGATCCTCGGCGACCGAGCGGGCGCGGTACTCGAGCGTGGCGGCATCTTTCAGGCTGGATCGCAAGCTCTCGACGTGGCGGTCCAGTCGGGCGTCGCTTTGTGCCGTCGCGCCGAGTTCGTCGAAGAGCACCTCGACGCACTCCGGCCGGGTTGCCATGGCGCGCAACGCGTCCAGGGCGCTGACGTTGCCGGAGCCCTCCCAGATCCCCATCAGCGGAGCCTCCCGGTAGAGGCGTGGCATGCCGGAGTCCTCGGCGTACCCGTTGCCGCCCAGGCATTCCATCGCCTCGGCGGCGTGCGGGGTGGCCCGCTTGCACACCCAGTACTTGGCCGCAGCCAGTCCGATACGCCGTAGCAGTGCCTCCCGCTCGTCACCCCGCACGGCGGCATCGGTGGCCCCGGCCATCCGCATGGCGACGATCGTGGCGGCCTCGGCCTCGACGGCAAGATCGGCCAGCACGTTGCGCATCAGCGGAGCGTCGAGCAGGTAGTCACCGAAGGCCTTGCGATGCTGCACGTGATGGATGGCGTGGGTCAGGCCCTGACGCATGCTGGTCGCGCTGCCCAGCGTGCAGTCCAGGCGCGTGAGGTTGACCATCTCGATGATCGTGGCAACGCCGCGGCCCTCCTCCCCGACCAGCCAGGCGACGGCACCGTCGTACTCGACCTCGCTGGAGGCGTTGGCATGGTTGCCGAGCTTGTTCTTCAACCGCTGCAAGAGCATCCGGTTGCGGCTGCCGTCGGGCAGCACCCGCGGCAGGAAGAAGCAACTCAGGCCACCCGGTGCCTGGGCCAGAACCAGGAACACGTCGCTCATCGCCGCCGAGGTGAACCACTTGTGGCCGGTGAGACGGTAGGTCCCGTCGGCCTCGGGGACCGCCTCGGTGGTGTTCGCGCGAACGTCGGAGCCGCCCTGCTTCTCGGTCATCGACATGCCCGCGGTGATGCCCGCCTTGGTGGCCGGAACCGTCAACTCGGGGTCGTACTCCCGGCTGGCCAGCAGCGGCTCGTAGATCGCAGCCAGTTCGGGGTTGTGCCGCAAGGCCGGCACCACGGCGTAGGTCATCGAGATCGGGCAGACGTGACCGGGCTCAGGCGTCCAGACACCCATCTTGGCCGCCCGTACGACGTGCGCGCCGGGCCGGTCGTCGGCCCACGGGGCGGCATGCAGTCCGTGGGAGACGGCGGTGCGCATCAGCTCGTGGTAAGCGGGGTCGTACTCGATCTCATCGATCCGATGGCCGTAGCGGTCGTGGGTGTGCAGCACCGGGCGGTTGCGCTCCGCGAGGTCGCCCCAGCGCCGGGCGGTGTCGCCGCCGGCGATCGCGCCCAGCTCGGTGACCTCGTCGAGGCCCCATTCGCCACCCTCGCGGATCAGCGCCTCGATGAGCACCGGCGAGGTGGCGGGGTTGTGGTCGCGCAGCGGCGGGACCTGGTTGGTGACGGCGTGGGTGTCCGGCATACCCGTCACTGTTACATTTTTTCCACGGACGCACAAGATCTGTAACATCCAGGTCGGGGTACATTCTCCATTCGTGTCCGGACTGCGGGGAGGGTTGGGGTGAGCCAGCCGACGATCTGTCTCAACATGATCGTGCGCAACGAGGCGCACGTCGTGCACGAGGTGCTGGATTGCGTCGCGCCCTACATCTCCTCTTGGGTCATCGTCGACACCGGGTCGGAGGACGGCACCCAGGACATCATCCGGGAGCACATGGCCAAGCTCGGGATCCCCGGTGAGCTTCACGAGCGGCCGTGGAAGAACTTCGGTCACAACCGCTCCGAGGCACTGGATCTGGCCGCCGGCCACGCGGACTACATCTGGGTGATCGACGCCGACGACCTGGTCGTGGGAAAGCCGGACTTCAGCCAGCTTTCCGCCGACTCCTACACCGTGCGGTACGGACACCCGGAGGGCTTCACCTACTGGCGCCAGCAGATCTTCCGCAGCGGCCTGCCGTGGCGATACGTCGGGGTCGTGCATGAGTTCGTCGCCTGCGACGAGCCCTACGAGAACCAGCGACTCCAGGGCGATTACTACATCGAGTCGCGCCGTCTTGGCGGCCGCAATCTGGATCCGCAGAAGTACGCCCGCGACCGTGATCTGCTGCTGGCGGAAATGGAGCGCGACCCGAACGACTCGCGCTCAGCGTTCTACCTGGCCCAGAGTTACTTCGACCTGGGCGACTTCGCCAATGCACGCCTGTGGTACGCGCGCCGCGCCGAGATGGGCGATTGGGAGGAGGAGGTCTACTACTCGCTCTACCGGGTGGGCGAGTCCATGGTGCAACTCGGCGAACCCTGGCCGGAGATCCAGGACGCCTATTTGCGTGCCTGGGAATTCCGGCCGACCCGGGCTGAGGCCCTGCACGCGATCGCCTGCCATTACCGCAAGGAGGGCCGTTACCAACTGGGTCACCTCTTCGCCCAGCGCGCAGCGGCCATTCCGGTACCGGACGCGGATATCCTCTTCGTTTACAGCGCGGTCAGTACATGGTCGGCGCGCGATGAACTCGCGGTGTGCGCATCGAATCTCGGGCATCACTCGGAGGCCTTTGCGCTGTGTCGGCAGATGCTCGCTGGCCAGTGGATCTCAGTAGATGACAGGACAAGGATCGCGGTCAATCGCGACTTTTCAGTGCCGGCCAAGCTGGAAATCGCCACCGCCTACCCCGCCGCGAGAGTGCATGCGATCACTCCCCGTCCCGACGCGGACGTCACCATCACCGTGACGTGCGGGCCGCATCTGCCCGGTGCCGAAGCGACGCTGAACTCAATCCTGAACACCTTCGCCGACCGCAGCCGCATCGCCTTGCTGCTGGTGGACGAGGCGGAATTGTCGGAGGCCGAACGGGCCGGACTCTGCCAGCGCTACCCCTCGGCGCAGTGGCTGGATGCTCCGTTCTCCGAGCCCGCCTCGGCCAGGCTGGGGCGCCTCGCCGAGCGGGTCAAGACCCGCTTCTGGCTGCACGTCGGCGGCGACTGGCGGTTCTTCGCCCCCGAGCGCCTGCTCAGCCGTTTGGCGGCGGTGCTGGACGCCGAGCCAAAGGTTCTGACGGTCGCGGTCAACTTCGAGGATGCCACCGCACTCACCGGCCGCAACGCCGAGGAGAAGATCGTCCGGCGCGGCATCGGAACTGGCCGCTACGTCCTGACTGACTCTGTGCCCAAGGGTCCTGCGATGTTCGACACCGAACGGCTGGCGCGCATCGGCGGCATCGACCCGGATGTACCCGACGTGGTGGCCGATCTCACCACCCGGGCGGCAGCCGCGGGCCTGCGCAGTGCATCCCTCGACGAGGTGCTCTGCGTCCTCGGGCAGTGAGGGAATCAGGCGCTGAGGTGCTCGCGTAGGAACGCGATGTCGTCGCGACGGCCCTCATCCGCGGTCTCGCAGACCACCGGCGCGTTAGCGGCCTGCACGACGGCAACCAGTAACCCGGGATCGATGGTGCCGGCGCCGAGGTTGGCGTGGCGGTCCGCGCCGGATCCGGCCGCATCCCGGGAGTCGTTGCAGTGCACGAGATCGATACGCCCGGTGATGGTCCGAATGCGCTCCACGGCATCGATCAGCGCCTCACCTGCCGCCCAGGCGTGGCAGGTGTCCAGGCAGAACCCGATGCCGGTGTCCCCGATGCGGTCCCACAGCCGGGCGATGGTGTCGAAGTGCCGCGCCATCGCGTGGTTGCCGCCGGCGGTGTTCTCCAGGTACACCGGCACATCGGTCTGCAGCTGAGCCAGGGCCTTCACCCAGCGTTCGATACCGGCGTCCACGTCACGGTCATCGGCGTGACCACCGTGCACGATCACCGCCGTGGCGTTGATCTCCGCCGCAGCGTCGCAGGTGTCCTGCAGGATCTTGCGGCTCGGGATCCGGATCTTGTTGTTGGCCGAGGCGAGGTTGATCAGATACGGCGCGTGCACGTACAGCGGTATCGGGGAGCGGCGCAGCAGGTCGGCATCGGGTCGCGGCGCGGGTTTGCGCCAACTCTGCGGGTCGCCGAGGAAGAACTGCACAAGGTCCGCCTCGTCGTGCAGCGCCCCCTCCAGCGGATTGTCCGAGCGAACATGCGACCCGATCAGCACCTCACCTTTCTACCGCGAGCAGACGTAAACGTCCCCGACACTCCGAGGATTCGGGGACGTTTATGTCTGCTCGGCCTCGAGGAGGTGGGCCCGGAGCCGGCTCACGAGGCCGACGGGATGGCGGCGGACGTCGTCGACGACAAAGGTCACCACCGTCCACCCGCAGTCTGCCAGACGGGCAGCCCTGATCCTATCGCGTTTCCACTGCTGGGGACTTGCATGCCATTCCATGCTGTCGTACTCGGCGGCCACCCTGGACTTCGGCCAGGCGAAGTCGACCCGCCACAGCTGGCCGCAGTGGTCGACGATCTCGTACTGCAACTCAGGTGGCGGCAATCCGCCGTCGTGGAACACCAACCGCGCCTCGCTCTCCATCGGGGACTCGGCCCGCGGGTCGGTGAGCTGCAGCAGGTTGCGAACCGCCACGATGCCCCGGCGGCCTCTCTGCTCGGTAATGGCCGACCTCAACTCCGTCGTCGAACACGCGCCGGAGCGCAATGCCGCATCCAGAGTCGCCAGGACACGGCGGCGGTTCACGGTGCGCGCAACCTCCACGGCCGTCCATCCCGGTGCGGTCATCAGCCGACCCTGTACTCGGCGCAAAGGAGCTCCGAGGCGCTGGTGGACCACCAGGTTCCGGTTCGGCCGGATCCGGACGCCGGGGTCCAGGACGTGCAGCCGGCTGTCCCGCTCGATATCGAACCCGTGGAACTGCGCCGCCGTGCCCATGCAGGCGACGATGGGTCGGCCGGTCGCCATCTCAAGCGCGGCCAGCCGACCGGCCGTATCCGGCGGCTCCAGGGCGTAGATGCCGTGCCAGACGCGGACGATGGCACCGGCCTCAAGGTGTGATGCGAGCGCCTTTCGCGTGATCACTGCCAGGAGTTGACCGGTCGTCACCAGTCCCCCGTTGGCCGCGAACAATTCGTCCAGTCGCACCATGCGATGCTGGACGCAACGGCCGCCGGTGCCAATTCAGCCCTGGGGACCACCCGCCCACCAGACGTAAACGACCCCGCACGCTCGGCGTGTCGGGGTCGTTTACGTCTGCTCGCGCGGAAACGTTCTAAATCAAGTCCGCTCTTCTCATCTCGTCATGGCTGAGTTCCGAGTAGGCGGGATGCTTGAATATCCCGTTCTCGTAGAAGGGGCTCGGGATCACGAGATCCAATTGGGGCGGCGAAGCAAATCCTCCCATCATGGATGGGCCGCGTCCCGCGACACTGCGATGGCCGTGTGCGACGCCGCACGGTGCCATCATGACGTCGTTCTCCTCGGCATCTACCCAACCGAATCCGCCACCGTACAGTTGGCCCGAACCGCTCCACATCACCAGGAACTCATCTGAAACAGGGTGTTTGTGGATCAAGTCCGATACCCCCAGCCCGGTGTAGGCGTAATTGAAGCCGGTCAGCCTCGTTCCGGCTCCCGGCCACAGGACCAACCTCATGGGAATACCGAGGCCGGTAAACGGAATGCCGTCAAGGACGTTGAATAGGGCCCCCTTGGACCTCACATCATCGGGAGAGAGGTTCTTTGCCCGTACCGCTGGTTGATCCTCATTGAAGGTCATCTCGCGAAGCTTCGGAGGAGTCACGGGTATGGCATTGGTGGTGGCTTTTGCGATGGAATCGAAATTCATTACGCCCAGTTGACTGTTGTAAAAGCCTTTGTCCGCATACAGGTCGAACTGAGGGGGGCAGATCTGGTTCACCAGAACTGCGGCATCGGGAGCGCTGGTGCTATTTCGGATCCGATGTGCGACGCCAGCCGGAAAGTAGGCTATATCGCCGGGCTGCAACGTCACCCACTGGTCTCTGAGCCACACCTCGACAACCCCATGCCGGCAGAGGATGGCCTCTTCCGCCAGATCATAGGTGTAGTGATCGCTCTGTTGGCCCGGTTGAACATCTGTGACATGCACGGACTGCGTTTGGAACCCGGTCCCGGGCCATGCCAGAAGCCTGGTTTCTAGGCCGTGGGCGGTAATGGTTGGTCCATCGAACAGATTACCGACCGCCCCTTCTGCTCGAATCTGCTCGGCCGTCCGATAGCGGGCACGCAGATTATCGGCAATCGCCATAGTGATCCTTCTGCCGTTGTAGAGCCAAGGCCTTCAGGTCCGGGTTCACGACGTGGAGACGTCGGTCACCGGTTCCGCAGAGGCTGAGCGTATCTGGCCGGCCTCGGATCCACCGACCGGCGGGTTCCGCCCACCAGACGTAAACGACCCCGCACGCTCGGCGTGTCGGGGTCGTTTACGTCTGCTCGCGGGGTCAGCGGTAGTCGCTGTAGCCGTAATCGTCGAGCGGCACCGCGGCACCGGTGGGCTGGCCGAAGTCCGGGCTGTAGTAGTGATCCTCGTAGCTCGGAATCGTGTAGGCCGCCGCACGGGCCGCCTCGGTGGGCTCGACCTGGATGTTGCGGTACCGGTTGATACCGGTGCCGGCCGGGATGAGCTTGCCGATGATGACGTTCTCCTTGAGCCCGTTGAGCTTGTCGCTGCGGCAGTTGATCGCCGCATCCGTCAGCACCCGGGTGGTCTCCTGGAACGACGCCGCGCTCAACCACGAGTCGGTGGCCAGGCTGGCCTTGGTGATGCCCATCAGCACCGGCCGGCCGGCCGCGGGCTCGCCGCCCTCGGCGACCACCCGGCGGTTCTCCGCCTCGAACTCCGCACGTTCGGTCAGCGAGCCGGGCAGGAACTCCGTCGAGCCCGAGTCGATGATCGTCACGCGACGCAGCATCTGGCGAACGATGACCTCGATGTGCTTGTCGTGGATCGACACGCCCTGGGCGCGGTAGACCTGCTGAACCTCACGCACCAGGTGGATCTGCACCCGGCGCGGCCCCTCGACCCGCAGCACCTCGTGCGGGTCGGCGGAACCCTCGGTCAGCTGCTGGCCGACCTCGACGTGGTCGCCGTCGGCGAGCAGACGCTCGGTGCCGTCGTCGTGCTTGAACACCCGCAACCGCTTGGTCTTGGACAGCTTGTCGTAGACGACCTCTTCGCTCCCGTCGTCGGGAACGATGGTGATCTTGTAGAACTTCTCGGTCTCCTCCAGGCGGATCCGGCCGGAGACGTCGGCGATCGGGGCACGGTTGCGCGGAACGCGGGCCTCGAACAGCTCCTGCACGCGGGGCAGACCACCGACGATGTCCTCACCGGCCACACCGCCCTGGTGGAAGGTACGCATGGTCAGCTGGGTGCCGGGCTCGCCGATGGACTGCGCGGCCACGATGCCGACGGCCTCGCCGATGTCGACCAGCTTGCCGGTGGCCATCGACCGGCCGTAGCACATCGCGCAGACGCCGGCGGCGCTGGCGCAGGTGAGCACCGAGCGCACCTTGACCGAGCTGATGCCCGCCTGCAGCACCGCGTCGATAGCCGGGTCACCCAGGTCATGCCCGCGCTCGACGACAACGTTGCCCTTCTCGTCCACCGCGTCCGCGGCCAGAGTCCGGGCGTACGCCGAGGTCTCGACGAACGGATCCCGGATCAAGGAGCCGTCGGCCGCACGCTCAGCGATGTCGACGATGATGCCCCGCTCGGTGCCGCAGTCGTGCTCGCGCACGATCACGTCCTGGGACACGTCCACCAGGCGGCGGGTGAGATAGCCCGAGTCGGCGGTGCGCAACGCGGTGTCCGCCAGACCCTTGCGGGCGCCGTGGGTGTTGATGAAGTACTCCAGCACCGTCAGGCCCTCACGGAACGAGGACTTGATCGGACGCGGGATGAACTCGCCCTTCGGGTTGGTCACCAGGCCCTTCATGCCGGCCAGCGTGCGGGTCTGGGTGAAGTTGCCGGTCGCGCCGGACTCCACGATCGTCTTGATCGGGTTGTCATCGGGATAGTGCTCCCGCAGCGCTTCGCCCACCTCCTCGGTGGCTTTCTTCCACAACTCCACCAGCGCGTCGTTGCGCTCCTGATGGTTCAGCGCGCCGCGCTGGTACTTCTTCTCGATGCCGTCGGCTTCCTGCTCGTAGCGGGCCAGGATCTCCTGCTTGTCGGGCAGCACCAGCACGTCGGCCATCGAGACCGTCACCCCGCTTCGGGTGGCCCAGTAGAACCCGGTGTCTTTCAGCTTGTCGACGGTCTGCGCGACCACGATCATCGGGTAGCGCTCGGCGAGGTCATTGATGATGCGGGCCTGGACCTTCTTGTGCATCTGCTCGTTGACGAAGGCGTAGCCCTGCGGCAGCAGTTCGTTGAACAGCACCCGGCCCAGCGTGGTCTCACAGGTCCAGGCATTACCCGGACGCCAGCCATTCTCCCCGAACATTTCGGCCTCGACATCATGCGGGGGACGCAACTGGGTCAACCGCACCTTGATCTTCGCCCGGACACTCAGCGACCCGCGGTCCATGGCCATGATGGCCTCCGCCGGCGAGCTGTACACGCCCGTCTCCGGGACATCCTTGGCGGGCGGGGTGTACTCGCCCTTGTCGCCGGGGATGTGGGTGGTCAGGTAGTACAGCCCGGTGACCATGTCCAACCGAGGCATGGCGAGCGGCTTGCCCGACGCCGGGGAGAGGATGTTGTTGCTCGACAGCATCAGGACACGCGCCTCGGCCTGGGCCTCCGCGGAAAGCGGCAGGTGCACGGCCATCTGGTCACCGTCGAAGTCGGCGTTGAACGCCTCGCAGACCAGCGGGTGTAGCTGAATCGCCTTGCCCTCCACGAGCATCGGCTCGAACGCCTGGATACCCAACCGGTGCAGCGTCGGCGCACGGTTGAGCAGCACCGGATGCTCGGAGATGACCTCTTCGAGCACATCCCACACCTGCGGACGCTGCCGCTCCACCATGCGCTTGGCGCTCTTGATGTTCTGGGCGTGGCTGAGGTCGACGAGCCGCTTCATGACGAAGGGCTTGAACAGCTCCAGAGCCATCAGCTTGGGCAGACCGCACTGGTGCAGCTTGAGCTGCGGGCCGACCACGATGACCGAACGTCCGGAGTAGTCCACACGCTTGCCGAGCAGGTTCTGCCGGAAACGGCCCTGCTTGCCCTTGAGCAGATCGGACAGCGACTTCAGCGGACGGTTGCCCGGGCCGGTGACCGGCCGGCCACGGCGGCCGTTGTCGAACAGCGCGTCCACCGACTCCTGCAGCATGCGCTTCTCGTTGTTGACGATGATCTCGGGTGCGCCGAGGTCGATGAGCCGCTTGAGCCGGTTGTTGCGGTTGATCACGCGGCGGTAGAGGTCGTTGAGGTCGCTGGTGGCGAACCGGCCGCCGTCGAGCTGCACCATCGGGCGCAGCTCCGGCGGAATCACCGGAACCGCGTCGAGGACCATGCCCATGGGCGAGTTACCCGACTGCTGGAAGGCCGCCACGACCTTGAGCCGCTTGAGCGCGCGCAGCTTGCGCTGACCCTTGCCGCTGCGGATCACCTCACGCAGCGAGTCTGCCTCGGCATCGATGTCGAAGTTCTCGATCAGCTTCTGGATCGCCTCCGCGCCCATCGAGCCCTGGAAGTACTCCCCGTAGCGGTCCACGAGCTCGCGGTAGAGGTTCTCGTCGACGATCAGCTGCTTGGGCGCCAGCTTGGTGAAGGTGCTCCAGATCTCGTCGAGTCGCTCCAGCTCGCGGCGGGCGCGGTCGCGGATCTGGCGCATCTCGCGCTCACCGGCGTCCTTGACCTTGCGCTTGGCGTCGGACTTGGCGCCCTCCGCCTCCAGCTCGGCCAGATCGGCCTCCAGCTTCTGGGCGCGGGCCTCCAGGTCGGCGTCGCGCTGATCCTCGACGCCCTTCTTCTCCACCACCATCTCCGATTCGAGGGTGGAGAGCTCGTTGTGACGCATCTCGTCGTCGACGGCGGTGATGACGTAGGCCGCGAAGTAGATGATCTTCTCGAGGTCCTTGGGCGCGAGGTCCAGCAGGTATCCCAACCGGGACGGCACGCCCTTGAAGTACCAGATGTGGGTGACCGGGGCGGCGAGCTCGATGTGACCCATCCGCTCGCGGCGCACCTTGGCACGCGTCACCTCGACTCCGCAGCGCTCGCAGATGATGCCCTTGAAGCGCACCCGCTTGTACTTGCCGCAGTAGCATTCCCAGTCGCGGGTGGGCCCGAAGATCTTCTCGCAGAACAGGCCGTCCTTCTCCGGCTTGAGGGTGCGGTAGTTGATCGTCTCCGGCTTCTTGACCTCGCCGTAGGACCACTGCCGGATGTCCTCGGCGGTGGCCAGGCCGATGCGGAGCTCGTCGAAGAAGTTGACGTCTAACACGTAACTCCCTTTCCCCTTGCGGGACTAGAAACCGGGCGGAACACTCAGGCGAAGTCCTCGACGGACGCGGACTCGTTTCGGGACAGGTTGATCCCGAGGTTGGCCGCGGCGCGTTCGAGGTCGTCATCGTCGGTGTCGCGCATCTCGATCGCGGCACCATCACTGGAAAGCACCTCGACGTTGAGGCACAGCGACTGCAATTCCTTGAGCAGCACCTTGAAGGACTCCGGAATGCCGGGCTCGGGGATGTTCTCGCCCTTGACGATCGCCTCGTACACCTTGACCCGGCCGACCGTGTCGTCGGACTTGATGGTCAACAGCTCCTGCAGGGTGTAGGCGGCGCCGTAGGCCTGCATGGCCCAGCACTCCATCTCACCGAAGCGCTGACCGCCGAACTGTGCCTTGCCGCCCAGCGGCTGCTGGGTGATCATCGAGTACGGCCCGGTCGAGCGGGCGTGGATCTTGTCGTCCACCAGGTGATGCAGCTTGAGGATGTACATGTAGCCGACGGTCACCGGGTAGGGGAACGGTTCGCCACTGCGCCCGTCGTACAGCGAAGCCTTGCCGTCGGAGTTGACCATGACGTTGCCGTCGCGGTTGGGCAGCGTCGAGGCCAGCAGGCCCTGAAGTTCCTCTTCGCGTGCACCGTCGAACACCGGGGTGGAGACGATGGTGTTCGGCTCGGCCGCCAGCACGTCATCGGGCAGGTTCTGCGCCCAGTCCGGCTTGCCCGACCCGTTGTGGTCGACCTTCCAGCCGGTCTTGGCCACCCAGCCGAGGTGTGTCTCGAGAATCTGGCCGATGTTCATCCGTCGCGGCACCCCGTGGGTGTTGAGGATGACGTCCACGGGCGTGCCGTCGGGCAGGAACGGCATGTCCTCTTGCGCCAGGATCTTGCCGATGACGCCCTTGTTGCCGTGCCGGCCGGCCAGCTTGTCGCCGTCGGAGATCTTGCGCTTCTGGGCGACATAGACCCGCACCAGTTCGTTGACGCCGGCGGACAGTTCGTCGTCGTCCTCGCGGGAGAACACCCGGATGCCGATGACCTTGCCGGACTCACCGTGCGGGACCTTCAGCGACGTGTCGCGGACCTCGCGGGCCTTCTCACCGAAGATGGCACGCAGCAGCCGCTCCTCTGGCGTCAGTTCGGTCTCGCCCTTGGGAGTGACCTTTCCGACCAGGATGTCGCCGTCACGAACCTCGGCGCCGATGCGCACGATGCCGCGCTCATCGAGATCGGCCAGCACCTCGTCGGAGACGTTGGGGATATCGCGGGTGATCTCCTCCGCACCGAGCTTCGTGTCGCGGGCGTCGATCTCGTGCTCCTCGATGTGAATGGAGGTGAGCACGTCTTCCTCGACGAGCCGGCTGGAGACGATGATCGCGTCCTCGTAGTTGTGTCCCTCCCACGGCATGATGGCGACCAGGAGGTTGCGACCCAGCGCCATCTCGCCGTCGTCGGTGCACGGCCCGTCGGCGATCACCTGCCCGGCCTCGACGCGCACGCCTGCGTCGACGATCGGGCGTTGGTTCGCACAGGTGCCGTGGTTGGAGCGGTTGAACTTGCGCATCCGGTAGCTGTGCCGGGTGCCGTCGTCAGCCATCACGGTGATGTAGTCGGCCGAGACCTCTTCCACCACGCCGGCTTTCTCCGCGACCACGACGTCGCCGGCGTCGATCGCGGCACGCAGTTCCATTCCCGTGCCCACCAGCGGTGCCTCGCTGCGCACCAGTGGAACCGCCTGACGCTGCATGTTGGCGCCCATCAGGGCGCGGTTGGCGTCATCGTGCTCGAGGAACGGGATCATGGCGGTGGCGACGGACACCATCTGACGCGGCGAGACGTCCATGTAGTCCACCTCGGTGGCGCTGACGTACTCGACCTCCCCACCCTTGCGGCGCACCAGAACCCGCGGCTCGAGGAACTTGTTGGTCTTCGTGTCGATCGGCGAGTTCGCCTGTGCGACAACGTGACGGTCTTCCTCATCGGCGGTCAGGAAGTCGATGTCGTCGGTCACCACTCCGCCGACGACCTTGCGGTACGGCGTCTCGATGAAGCCGAACGGATTGACCCGCGCGTACACCGACAGCGAGCCGATCAGTCCGATATTCGGACCTTCAGGGGTCTCGATCGGACACATCCGGCCGTAGTGCGAGGAGTGCACGTCGCGCACCTCAAGGCCGGCCCGCTCGCGCGACAGGCCTCCGGGACCCAGCGCCGAGAGGCGCCGCTTGTGAGTCAGACCCGAGAGCGGGTTGTTCTGGTCCATGAACTGCGAGAGCTGGCTGGTGCCGAAGAACTCCTTGATCGCGGCCACGACCGGGCGGATGTTGATCAGGGTCTGCGGTGTGATCGCCTCGACGTCCTGGGTGGTCATGCGCTCACGCACGACACGCTCCATCCGGGACAAGCCGACCCGGATCTGGTTCTGGATCAGCTCGCCGACCGTACGCAGCCGCCGGTTGCCGAAGTGGTCGATATCGTCGACCTCGACGGGCACCTCGACGCCGTCGGGTGCGGTCATGGTGGTGGACTGACCCTCAGGCAGGGTGTGCAGCCGCACGAGGTACTCGATGGTCGCGGCGATGTCGGCGAGGGTCAGCGTCTTCTCGCCGGTCGGCCGGCCCGAGTCGAGCCCGAGCTTCTTGTTCAGCTTGTAGCGGCCCACCCGGGCGAGGTCGTAACGCTTGTCCTTGAAGAACAGGTTCTCCAGCATGGTCTGCGCCGACTCTTTGGTGGGCGGCTCGCCCGGACGCAGCTTGCGGTAGATGTCGAGCAGCGCCTCGTCGGTGCCGGCGGTGTTGTCCTTCTCCAGCGTCGACATCATGATCTCGGAGAATCCGAACCGCTCACGGATCTGCTCGCCGGTCCATCCCAGCGCCTTGAGCAGCACGGTGACGGGCTGGCGGCGTTTGCGGTCGATGCGGACGCCGACGGTGTCGCGCTTGTCGACGTCGAACTCCAGCCAGGCTCCCCGGGCCGGGATCACCTTGGCGCTGGTGACGTCGTTCTCGGTGGCCTTGTCCTTGGACTTCTCGAAGTAGACACCGGGCGAGCGCACGAGCTGGCTGACGACCACGCGCTCGGTCCCGTTGATGATGAAGGTGCCCTTCTCGGTCATCATCGGGAAGTCACCCATGAAGACGGTCTGGCTCTTGATCTCGCCACTCTCGGCGTTCATGAACTCGGCCGTGACGAACAGCGGGGCCGCGTACGTCATGTCCTTGTCTTTGCACTCGTCCACAGGTGCCTTGACCTCGTCAAAGCGCGGGTCGGTGAAGGTCAGCGACAGGTTGCCGGAGAAGTCCTCGATCGGGGACAGCTCCGCCAGGACCTCCTCCAGGCCGCCCCGGGGTTCGGTCTCGCCGGCCTCGCGGGCCTTCCGGCGCCACTCGTCAGCGCCGACCAGCCAGGCGAAAGAGTCCGTCTGGACGTCGAGCAACCCGGGAACCTCGAGCGGTTCGCGGAGTTTGGCAAAGGAGATTCGGTGGGGCGCCCCCGGGACGGATTGAGTGGTGGTGGTTGTCGCGTTGCTCTGGCGAGAGCGTGCCAAGGTACGTCCTTCCGGCCGCTAATCTGCGTTACCCGCTGGCCCGGGCCCGACCCCGGCAACGCCGCACACGTCGTGGCAAACATGTCCGGTTCCAACGACGTGGGACGACATTGGAATCAGCACACGACCACGATGTCGAGGTGCGGGTTGTGGGCGGGAATGATCCAGCGCAAAGTTCGACGATACCGGAGAATCGCGACAGCATCAAATCCGCATGTCCGGACTCAGGCACGCTCGCTGCAAACAGCCTGACCCGTCACGGGCCGTCCGTCAAGGGCAACGCGCGGTTTGCCCGCAGAGCCCCTGGGGGTCTGTCAGGGCACCGGGTTGGGGTACTGCGGGGTCGGGATGATCAACCGGTTGACGCCCAGCTGGTAGGCCCTCGCCACCAGCTGGTTGTATTCCGCCTCGGGGATGACCTGCAGGCGGGTCAGGATGTAGCCGCTGGTGCCCTGCGGGTCCCCGACTATCGCCCAGCTGTAGTCGGGCGCGTAATCAAGGATCCAGTAGTTACCCGGCTCGGAGGCGTCAGGTTCGCCGCCGAAGAAGCCGGGGAAGCCGACGTTGAGCCGGGTGTTGGCCGCGTTCACCGGCACCGCCGAGCCCACGATGTTGACCTGCGGGCCGTTGGGTCCGAAGTACTGACCGGAGTTCTCCACCTTGACCGAGCCGTTGGGCAGGGGCGTGTAGGTCGCGGTGGTGTTCACCAGACCGATGGAGAAGAACTGCCGCGCGCTGCCCTGCTCGTACCACTTGCCGGCGTAATCGTTGATGTCCACCGGCGGCGGCGCGGGCATCGTGGTGACCCCGGCCTCGCCCATCACGAACGGCAGGTTGTACCCGGCGGGGTTGTACGGGAACGGCACGGTGTATCCCGGCCCGTACACCCCGTAGACCGGGACCTCAGGCGCGGCCGGCCCGTACGGCGTGTTCCCGGCGTAGATGTCATTGACCCAGCCGGTGGCCAGGGTGCGCACCGCCGCCTTGCCGCCGGGGGGCGACGGCTTGACGATGATGTCGCTCAGAATCTCGGCCAGGTCGGCGAACAGGCTGTTGCCGGAGATCACGTCGGAATGCGAACCGTTGTCGATCTGCACCCCGTTGAACCGGTTCGGGTAGAGCTCGGTCATCAGCTCGGTGGCCACCCCGTAGGCGTTCCACCGCTGCGGGGGCGCGGCGATCTGGTAGTCCGGGATATTGGCGGCGGACAGCGCGGCCAATGAGGCGTCGAAGAGCGGGGAGCGGGACACCCCGTCGAACATCACCACGCCGATCAGGTTGTCGACCTCGGGGGTGGCGGTGAGCAGCCCGCCCACCGCGGTGGCGAAGTTGCCTCCGGCCGAGTGCCCGGTGAGCAGGAAGGCATCCGGCAGGGGGCCCTGCAGCCCGGCCGCGTTGGCGCTGATGTTCAGCG
Organism: Mycobacterium sp.; assembly: GCA_018882965.1. Classification (GTDB taxonomy): domain Bacteria; phylum Actinomycetota; class Actinomycetes; order Mycobacteriales; family Mycobacteriaceae; genus Mycobacterium. The sequence continues at coordinate 39,590 of VEQY01000026.1, forward strand.
CGGTGCGGTCGCCCTGGAACATCTCGGCGGCCGCCTCCCGGATGGCCGGGCTGCCCAGGTAGCAGCCCGGGCACAGCGGGGTGTCGAACCAGAAGATGTCCGGGGCCACGACGATGCTGTTGGTCTCCCTCGCGAGCGCCAAAGCCATGTCGGAGTACCACAGGTTGAAGCCCAGGAATCCGTGCTGCAGCCAGATCATCCCGTTGGCCGCCACGGTGCCGTCGGCCTGGGTCGGGAAGTACCAGGTGGCCGGCGCGGCGTAACCGGTGTCACCGCAGGGGATGTCCAGCGTCGCACTGCCGGTCTTGACCCCGGTGACGCCGTTGCTCAGCGGCGGGACCGTGACGGCGGTGACGCCGTTGGGCAGCTGCGGGGGGATGTCGGTCGGGATGGTGATGCCCAGCGGGCGCAGCAGTGCGGCGAGCACGGACTCGCCGAAGTACAGCTGGTTGGCGATCGGTGTGGGCAGGGCGATCGCCGACGTCGGACCCATGATGATCGGCTGGTTGGAGCCGGCGTAGAAGCCGTACTCAGGGTCCTGCGGGGTGGCACCGGCGTAGAGATCGTTGATCCACCCGGTGCTCAACGTGTAGACGGCTGCGGTGTTGCCGGCCGGAACCGGCCGGGTGACCAGCTGCAGGACGAAGTCGATCAACGGGTTGACGCCCAGCATCGAATCGACGTGCGAGCCGCCCGAGAGGACGACCCCGTCGAACTGGCCGGGACGGGCGCTGACCAGTTGGTTGGTGGTGGTGCCGAAGGCGTTCCAGGTCTGCGCCGGAGCGGCGATCTGGTAGATCGGGTAGCCGGTCAGTTCGTTGACCTGGGTGACGAAGGTGCCGTCGAAGGTACCGATGGAAACCCCGTCGAACATCACCACACCGAGCAGATCACCCGCTGCGGCGCCGTTCTCGACGGTGTCGGCCGCCGCCGCGGTGGCCAGCCCGCCGCCGGCGGAGTGCCCGGAGAAGATGAAGTCCTCGGGGAGGGTGCCCTGGAAGCCCGCGGCCGCGGCACTGGCGTTCAGCGCCGACCGGTCGCCGACGAACAGGTCGGCGACCGCCTGCTGCATCTCGGTCCCGGACAGGAAGCATCCCGGACAGAACAGGCTGGGCAACGAGCTGAGCGTGGGGGCGACCACGATGCTGTTGGTCTGCTGGGCCAGCTGGGTGGCCAGCCCCGAATACAACGAGTTCCAGGCCCCGAAGCCGTGCTGCAGCCAGATCACGCCCTGGGCGTCGATCGTGCCGTCGGCCTTGGTGGGGAAGTACCAGTCCGCGGGCGCGACGTAGCCGTTGCCGCACGGGATGTCGAGAGTCGAGTGGCCGACCTCGACCCCGGTCACCCCGTTGGTGTACCCGGGCAGCGCCGGGTCTGGCGGCGGAGCTCCGGTGGACGTGGTGCCGACCACGGCGACCTGGGCGGCACTCTGGCGAGGGTTCACCGCGGACGCCGGGACCGTGACGGCGGACAGCGTGCCGCCTCCGGGTCCCCACCCGGTGCCGGCGAGCACGCCGAGCAGCAGGTCGTCCGCGGGCGCGGCAACCGGGTCGGCGGCAGCGGCAACCGCTTCCGGCGCCGCGGACACCGTTACGACGTTCTGGTCGACGC
>VEQY01000003.1 GCA_018882965.1 Mycobacterium sp.
CACTGGAATTGCGGTATCTGTTCGAGATGGGCGGTAGCCCGCCACTGAACGAGCAGCAGCGTGCGCTGGCCGACCAGATGATCGGCTACTGGGCCCGGTTCGTGGCCACCGGGGCCCCGGACGTGGATGGCCAGCCGTCCTGGCCGCGTCTGAATCCGGCACGGCCGCAGCGGCTTTCGCTGCAGACCCCCGAGCCGATGTTGACCGCCGACTTCGCCGAACGGCACCGGTGCGGTTTCTGGGCGTCCCGCGGCTGACCGTCAGTCGTCTCCCGGCGGGCAGGAGCGCAGCGACGCGGGGAGAGTCTCCGGCGGGCAGGAGCGCAGCGACGCGGGGAGAGTCTCCGGCGGGCAGGAGCGCAGCGACGCGGGGAGAGTCTCCGGCGGGCAGGAGCGCAGCGACGCGGGGAAAGTCTCCCGCGCCGGCCAGCCCCGGTGCTGCTCGCCCGGCGATCAGCGGCAGGTCCAGGAAGGTCTTGATGCCCGGCTCCGCGCGACACACGTAGGGGATGGCGCTGACACAGTGGTTGGCGGTGGCCACCACGCCGGGGTTACGGATCAGACCCTGTGCGACGGTCTCCGGCTGCAGTCCTTTGAAGGTCAGCAGCACGTCGGGGTCCCCGGTGATCTCCACCTCGAAGCGCTCGCCCTGCTCGCCGAGGGTCCACGGCGGGTCCAGATCGACGTCGCACATCAACCAGTTGACGGCTGCGGTCACCACCGGTTCGCCGTCGACGAGGGCCTGCCAGCGGAACCGCCGGGCCGCCACCGTCCCGGGTTCCATCGGCACGATCAGGTCGTCGCTGCCGTGCACGGCGACGGCGACCTCCTGACTGGATCGGATCCGCGGTTCGGCGGCGAAACCCAGTTCGTCGGCCACCATCCGGACCGACGCCTTGAAGCCTGCCTCCAGCAGACTGGCCATCGGCCCGGCCATCGCCTGCTCCGGGGTCAACCCGAAGCCCATCACCTCCCGCACCACCAGTGGCGAGTTGTAGGTGCGCAGATCCGAGTACTCCTCGGCGCGGACGTGGGTGATCGCCGCGGACAGCGCCGACACCATGAGTGGGAAGCGCTCGGTGATCCCGCCCGGGTGGATCCCCGAACCGTGCAGCGTGACGTTGCCCTCGACGGCCGCCGCCGCGATGGCCGCCACCGCCGGGTTGTCCGGGTCGGGGTAGACCCAGCCGACCGGTGTGACCACGTTCTTGCCCGACCGCAGGATCGCGGCCACCACCGTCTCGTCGGGTAACAGCGGGGAATACACGACGCAGTCGGCGTCGGTGGCCAGCAGCGCGTCGACGTCCCCGGTGGCCGCCACCCCGATCGGATCCTCACCGGCGAGTTCGGCGGCGTCGCGGCCCGCCTTCTCGGCACTGTGCACCCAGCATCCGACCAGCTCGAGTTGCGGATGGCGCAGGACGGCCTGGATCGCCGCCCGGCCGACGCCGCCGGTGGCCCACTGGATGACGCGGTAGGTCTCGGCCATGAGGCCACGGTATCCGAGGGAAATTTGGAGCACACCGGGGTTGTCAGGCATACTGTGCCGGTTGTCTTGAGCTGGGTCCGCATCCTCGCAGAGTGGGCCGCGCAAGACATCCGACCAGCGCCAACACCGGCGCGTCCGGTCCCCAACCTCGCGAGCGGGTTTCGTTCGGGAGGTTGCGCGCAGGGTGTGCGACACACCCGGCCGCGGGGTCCGGTGAACCAGGACAGGTAAACAGCGGCGGCGACAGCCAGCGCCCGGGGTAAGCCCCGGGGCGTTGTCATCAGGAGTGAGGTAGGAGAAGCGTGGCGGGACAGAAGATCCGCATCAGGCTCAAGGCCTACGACCACGAGGCCATTGACGCCTCGGCGCGCAAGATCGTGGAGACGGTCACCCGAACCGGCGCGAGCGTGGTGGGTCCGGTGCCGCTGCCGACCGAGAAGAACATCTACTGCGTCATCCGGTCCCCGCACAAGTACAAAGACTCGCGGGAGCACTTCGAGATGCGCACACACAAACGGCTCATCGACATCCTCGACCCGACGCCGAAAACGGTTGACGCGCTGATGCGCATCGACCTGCCGGCCAGCGTCGACGTGAATATCCAGTAGGGGAGTCGGCATCATCATGGCTCGTAAGGGAATTCTGGGAACCAAACTGGGTATGACCCAGGTGTTCGACGAGAACAATCGCGTCGTCCCGGTCACGGTCGTCAAGGCCGGACCCAACGTGGTAACCCGCATTCGCACTGCGGAGAAGGACGGCTACAGCGCCGTGCAACTCGCCTACGGTGAGATCAGTCCGCGCAAGGTCAACAAGCCGCTCAGCGGCCAGTACGCCGCTGCCGGCGTCAACCCCCGCCGCCACCTGGCCGAGTTGCGTCTCGACGATGCGGCTGCCGCCGAGTACGAGGTGGGCCAGGAACTCAAGGCCGACATTTTCGCTGAGGGCAGCTACGTCGACGTGACCGGGACCTCCAAGGGCAAGGGCTTCGCAGGCACCATGAAGCGGCACGGTTTCCGTGGTCAGGGAGCCGCACACGGTACGCAGGCCGTGCACCGTCGGCCCGGTTCGATCGGCGGGTGCTCGACGCCGGGACGGGTGTTCAAGGGCACCCGGATGTCGGGGCGGATGGGCAATGACCGGGTGACCACCCAGAACCTGCTGGTGCACAAAGTCGACGCCGACAACGACGTACTGCTGATCAAAGGCGCAATTCCCGGTCGAACCGGAGGACTGGTGATGGTTCGCACCGCGGTCAAGCGAGGTGAGAAGTAATGGCGACCAACGTGGTGAAGTTGCAGGTTCACACGCCTGACGGCAAGAAGAGCGGAACCGTGGATCTGCCTGCGGAACTGTTCGACGTCGAGGCCAACATCGCTCTGATGCACCAGGTGGTGACCGCCCAACTCGCGGCGGCCCGTCAGGGCACTCACTCGACGAAGACCCGGGGCGAGGTCCGCGGCGGCGGCAAGAAGCCCTACCGCCAGAAGGGCACCGGTCGGGCCCGGCAGGGTTCTATCCGGGCGCCGCAGTTCAAGGGTGGTGGCACGGTCTTCGGCCCCCAGCCACGTGACTACTCTCAACGCACCCCGAAGAAGATGATCGCCGCCGCCCTGCGTGGGGCGCTTTCGGACCGCGCCCGCAACGAGCGGATCCACGCCGTGACCGAGCTGGTCAGCGGGCAGACCCCGTCGACCAAGAGCGCGAAGGCCTTCCTCGGGACCCTCACCGATCGGCGCAAGATCCTCGTCGTCATCGGACGCACCGACGAGGTCGGTGCCAAGAGCGTGCGCAACCTGCCCGGTGTGCACCTGATCGCTCCCGACCAGTTGAACACCTACGACGTTCTGAACGCCGATGACGTGGTGTTCAGCGTCGAAGCCCTCACCCACTACATCGAACACAGCACCGGTGCCGCCACGGCTGGAGCAGTGGAGTCCGATGACCAGTCGACGGAGGTGTCGGCCTGATGACGAACGTGACTGATCCGCGCGACATCATCATCGCCCCGGTGATCTCGGAAAAGACCTACGGGTTGCTCGAGGACAACGTCTACACGTTCCTGGTCCACCCGGACTCGAACAAGACACAGATCAAGATCGCGATCGAGAAGATATTCGCGGTCAAGGTCGACTCGGTGAACACCGCCAATCGGCGCGGTAAGCGCAAGCGCACCCGGCTCGGCTACGGCAGGCGCAAGGACACCAAGCGCGCCATCGTGACCCTCTCGGCAGGGAGCAAGCCGATCGACATCTTCGGAGCACCGGCGTAGCCGGCTCAGGGACGCATAGAGGGACTCAGGGACCATGGGAATTCGCAAGTACAAGCCAACGACGCCGGGTCGTCGCGGCTCGAGCGTGTCCGACTTCGCCGAGATCACGCGATCGACGCCGGAGAAGTCGCTCATCCGGCCGCTGCACAGCACCGGTGGGCGCAATGCGCACGGTCGGATCACCACTCGTCACCGCGGTGGCGGTCACAAGCGCGCCTACCGGATGATCGACTTCCGCCGTCATGACAAGGACGGGGTCAACGCGAAGGTCGCCCACATTGAGTACGACCCCAACCGCACCGCGAATATCGCGTTGCTGCACTACCTTGATGGCACGAAGCGCTACATCATCGCGCCCCAGGGTCTGTCGCAGGGCGATGTGATCGAATCCGGTCCGAACGCCGACATCAAGCCCGGCAACAACCTGCCACTGCGGAACATCCCGGCCGGCACGCTCGTGCACGCCGTCGAGCTGCGGCCCGGCGGGGGTGCCAAGCTCGCGCGCTCAGCCGGTGCCAGCATTCAGCTGCTGGGCAAGGAAGGCAGCTACGCCGCGCTGCGGATGCCGTCGGGGGAGATCCGCCGGGTGGACGTGCGCTGCCGCGCGACTGTTGGTGAGGTGGGCAACGCCGAGCAGGCCAATATCAACTGGGGTAAGGCCGGCCGGATGCGCTGGAAGGGCAAGCGCCCCAGCGTTCGCGGCGTGGTGATGAACCCGGTTGACCATCCCCACGGCGGCGGCGAGGGCAAGACCTCGGGCGGTCGGCATCCGGTGAGTCCCTGGGGCAAGCCCGAGGGTCGCACCCGCAAACGCAAGAAGCAGAGCGACAAGCTCATCGTCCGACGCCGGCGCACCGGCAAGAAGCGCTAGGCCTGGAAGGGAGGAGCAGCGATGCCTCGTAGTCTGAAAAAGGGTCCGTTCGTCGACGACCATCTGCTCAAGAAGGTCGACGTCCAGAACGAGAAGAACACCAAGCAGGTCATCAAGACCTGGTCGCGTCGCTCGACGATCATCCCCGACTTCATCGGGCACACCTTCGCCGTGCACGACGGGCGCAAGCACGTCCCGGTCTTCGTCACCGAGGCGATGGTCGGCCACAAGCTGGGAGAATTCGCGCCGACTCGCACGTTCAAGGGCCACATCAAAGATGACCGGAAAGCCAAGCGACGGTAATCATGACAAGAGCTATCTCTGAAGCTGTCCCCGAGTTTCCGACCGTGACCGCCAAGGCGCGCTTCGTGCGGGTCTCGGCGTCCAAGGCACGCCGGGTCATCAACCTGGTGCGCGGCAAGTCGGTCGAGGAGGCTCTCGACATTCTGCGGTGGGCGCCGCAGGCGGCCAGTGAGCCGGTCGCCAAGGTGATCGCCAGTGCCGCCGCCAATGCCCAGAACAACAGCGGTCTGGACCCGCGCACCCTGGTTGTCGCGTCGGTGTACGCCGACGAGGGCCCCACCGCCAAGAGGATCCGTCCCCGCGCGCAGGGTCGCGCGTACCGCATCCGCAAGCGCACCAGCCACATCACCGTCGTGGTGGAGAGTCGGCCGCCCCGCGACCAGCGCGCCACCCAGAGCACCCGCTCGCGACGCGCCCAGGCCAGCAAGGTCGTAGCCGGGGCCGGTACGGCTCCTGCGAAGAAGGCGCCGGCCAAGAAGGCCACCGCCAAAGCTCCGGCGAAGAAGGCCGTCGCCCAGAAGACGGCCAGCACTGCGGCTGAAGCCAAGGCTCCCGCGAAGAAGGCCGTCAAGAAGGCCGCCCCGAAGAAGGCGGCACCGGATTCGGCTGCAGCTTCCGACGAATCGAAGGGAGGCTCGCAGTAATGGGCCAGAAGATCAATCCGCACGGCTTCCGGCTGGGCATCACCACCGACTGGAAGTCGCGGTGGTTCGCCGACAAGCAGTACGCGGAGTACGTCAAAGAGGATGTCGCCATCCGCAGGTTGCTCGCAGCCGGTCTGGAGCGAGCCGGAATCGCCGACGTCGAGATCGAGCGCACCCGCGACCGGGTGCGGGTCGACATCCACACCGCCCGCCCGGGCATCGTGATCGGTCGGCGTGGAACCGAGGCCGACCGTATCCGCTCGGACCTGGAGAAGCTCACCGGCAAGCAGGTGCAGCTGAACATTCTCGAGGTCAAAAACCCCGAGTCGCAGGCGCAGTTGGTCGCTCAGGGCGTTGCCGAACAGCTCAGCAACCGCGTCGCCTTCCGCCGGGCCATGCGCAAGGCCATCCAGTCCGCTATGCGCCAGCCCAACGTCAAGGGCATCAGGGTGCAGTGTTCCGGCCGGCTCGGCGGCGCCGAAATGAGCCGCTCCGAGTTCTACCGCGAGGGCCGGGTGCCGCTGCACACGCTGCGCGCCGACATCGACTACGGCCTCTACGAAGCGAAGACCACCTTCGGGCGTATCGGTGTCAAGGTCTGGATCTACAAGGGCGACGTCGTCGGCGGCAAGCGCGAACTCACAGCTGTCGCGCCGTCAGGAGATCGTCCGCGCCGGGACCGTCCGTCGGGAACCCGGCCCCGCCGCAGCGGCGCTTCAGGCACCACCGCTACCAGCACCGAGGCCGGTCGCGCCGCATCGGGTATCGATGACGCACCCGCCCCCGTCGCCGAGCCGGTGGCCGAACCGGTTGCACCGGAGGCCGGTACGACCGAGGGAGATCAGTGATGTTGATTCCGCGCAAGGTCAAGCACCGCAAACAGCACCACCCCAAGCAACGTGGGATGGCCAGCGGCGGTACCAGCGTCACCTTCGGTGACTACGGCATCCAGGCGCTGGAACACGCCTATGTCACCAACCGGCAGATCGAGTCGGCGCGTATCGCCATCAACCGGCACATCAAGCGCGGTGGGAAGGTGTGGATCAACATCTTCCCCGACCGGCCCTTGACCAAGAAGCCGGCTGAGACCCGGATGGGGTCGGGCAAGGGCTCGCCGGAATGGTGGGTGGCCAACGTGAAGCCCGGCAGGGTGTTGTTCGAGTTGAGCTATCCCAACGAAGAGACCGCCCGGGCTGCGCTGACCCGTGCGATCCACAAGCTGCCGATGAAGGCCCGCATCGTCACCCGAGAGGAGCAGTTCTGATGGCAGTAGGAGTGAGCGCCGGTGAATTGCGTGAATCGACGGACGAGGAATTGACCACCAAGCTGCGTGAGTCCAAGGAAGAGTTGTTCAACCTGCGCTTCCAGATGGCGACCGGTCAATTGGCGAACAATCGCCGTCTTCGTGCCGTTCGCCAGGAGATCGCACGCATCTATACGGTGCTGCGCGAACGTGAGTTAGGGCTGTCCTCGGGTCCGAGCGGTGAGGATGCGTGATGGCTGAGGCGAAGAAGACCGCGGCAGCGAACAAGGGCGCCAAGAACACTCCGCGTACCGAGAAGCCGCGGGGGCGGCGTAAGACGGCGATCGGTTACGTCGTGAGCGACAAGATGCAGAAGACGATCGTTGTCGAGCTCGAGTCCCGGATGCGGCATCCGCTCTACGGCAAGATCATCCGCACCACCAAGAAGGTCAAGGCGCACGACGAGGACCAGATCGCCGGGATCGGTGACCGTGTTTCGCTGATGGAGACCCGTCCGCTGTCGGCCACCAAACGCTGGCGGTTGGTCGACATCCTGGAGAAAGCCAAGTAGTCACCAGGTGGCAGCCGAATTCAAGGGCAAGATCGCCCTCGACATCCGCGACTCCGAGCCTGACTGGGGACCGTTTCTCGCGCCCGCTGCGCCGGAGAATGCGCCCAACGTGCTGTACCTGGTGTGGGATGACGTCGGCATCGCGACCTGGGACTGCTTCGGTGGCCTGGTCGAGATGCCGGCGATGAGTCGCATCGCCGAGCGCGGTGTGCGGTTGTCGCAGTTCCACACCACCGCGCTGTGCTCGCCCACCCGGGCTTCTCTGCTGACCGGCCGCAACGCGACATCGGTCGGGATGGCCGTGGTCGAGGAGTTCACCGAGGGCTTCCCCGGTATCAGCGGCCGGATCCCGGCGGAGACCGCGCTGATCTCCGAGGTTCTCGTCGAGCGTGGCTACAACACCTACTGCGTGGGCAAGTGGCACATGACCCCGCTGGAGGAGTCCAACCTGGCCACCACCAAGCGGCACTGGCCGCTGGCACGCGGCTTCGAGCGGTTCTATGGATTCCTCGGCGGCGAGACCGACCAGTGGTACCCGGAGCTGATCTACGACAACCACCCGGTGGAGGCGCCGGCCACCCCGGAGGACGGCTACCACCTCTCAGCTGATCTGGCGGACAAGGCGATCGAGTTCATCCGCGATTCCAAAGTGGTCGCGCCGGACAAGCCATGGTTCTCCTACTTCTGCCCGGGTGCCGGCCACGCGCCTCATCACGTGTTCAAGGAATGGGCCGACAGGTACGCCGGCCGCTTCGACATGGGTTATGAGCGTTACCGCGAGATCGTGCTGGCCAATCAGAAGAAACTCGGCGTGGTGCCGCCGCACACCGAACTGTCGCCGATGAATCCCTATGCCGACGTCAAAGGCCCGGACGGCCAGCCGTGGCCTCTGCAGGACACAGTCCGGCCCTGGGACGGGTTGTCGGCTGACGAGAAGAAGTTGTTCTCCCGGATGGCCGAGGTGTTCGCCGGCTTCCTGTCCTACACCGATGCCCAGATCGGCCGCATACTCGACTACCTCGAGGAGTCGGGCCAGCTCGACAACACCATCATCGTCGTCATCTCCGACAACGGCGCCAGCGGCGAGGGCGGCCCGAACGGGTCGGTCAACGAGGTCAAGTTCTTCAACGGCTATATCGATACCGTGGAGGAGAGCCTGCGCGCCTACGACGAACTGGGCGGGCCCTCGACCTACAACCACTACCCGATCGGCTGGGCGATGGCGTTCAACACGCCCTACAAGCTCTATAAGCGCTACGCCTCTCACGAGGGCGGTATCGCCGACACGGCGATCATCTCGTGGCCGGCCGGCATCGATGCCCACGGCGAGTTCCGCGACAACTACGTCAACGTCTGCGACATCACCCCGACTGTTTACGAGTTGCTGGATATCGCCGAGCCCGAGGTTGTGAAGGGGACCAAACAGAAGCCTCTGGAGGGTGTGAGTTTCAAAGCCGCACTTGATGATCCGAAAGCCAAGACCCCCAAGAAGACACAGTTCTACACCATGCTCGGGACCCGCGGCATCTGGCACGAAGGCTGGTTCGCCAACACGGTGCACGCCGCCGCCCCGTCGGGCTGGGGACACTTCGACGCCGATCGCTGGGAGCTGTACCACATCGACGCCGACCGCAGCCAGTGTCATGACCTGGCCGGGCAGCATCCCGACAAACTCGAAGAACTGCAGAAGCTGTGGTTCGCCGAAGCCGACAAGTACAACGGTTTGCCGCTCGGCGATTTCAGCATCGCCGAGATCATCGGGCGGCCCCGACCGTCGGTGGCAGGCGACCGGTCCAGCTACGTCTACTATCCGCACACCGCCCAGGTTCCGCTCGGCGCGTGTGTCAACATCGCCGGCCGATCATTCTCGGTGCTGGCGGAGGTGACGGTGGAGTCCGCAGAGGCCAGCGGGGTGCTGCTCAAGCAGGGCTCCGGACACGGCGGGTACACGCTGTTCGTCGCGGACGGGCGGTTGCACTTCGTCTACAACTTCTTCGGCGACGTGGAGCAGCAGGTCTCATCGCCGGAACCGGTACCGCTTGGCAAACACATCCTGGGTGTCGGGTACGTACGCACCGGTACGGCCGAGGGCAGCATCACGCCACTCGGTGATGCGACCCTCTACGTCGACGGAACCGCGGTGGCCACAGTGTCCGGCGTGAAGGCCCACCCGTTCATCTTCGGCATCGCCGGGGGCGGGGTCAGCGTCGGCCGCAACCTCGGGCAGCCGGTGTCCAAGGCCTACCGGGCCCCCTTCGAGTTCACCGGCGGCACCATCGCGCGCGTCGTGGTCGACGTGTCCGGCACGCCCTACCTCGATGCCGAGCGCGCTATCGCAGTGGCGTTTGCCAAGGACTGACGCGTGCTGACCGCTCTGGTCGACCTGCCCGGCGGTTCGTTCCGGATGGGGTCGACCAGGTTCTACCCGGAGGAAGCCCCGGTCCACTCCGTGACCCTGAGTGCATTCGCCATCGAACGCCACCCCGTCACCAACGCCCAGTTCGCGGAGTTCGTCGAGGAAACCGGGTACCTGACCGTCGCCGAACGGCCGCTGGACCCGGCGTTGTATCCGGGCGTGAGTCCGGAGGACCTGAAGCCGGGCGCACTGGTGTTCCGCGCCACCGCAGGGCCGGTGAACCTGACGGACTGGCGGCAGTGGTGGGACTGGGCTGCGGGCGCCTGCTGGCGGATGCCCTTCGGGCCCGGCAGCGACATCGCCGGCAAACAGGACCACCCCGTAGTTCAGGTGGCCTACCCCGACGCGGCGGCATATGCGAGTTGGGCGGGACGACGGCTGCCGACGGAGGCCGAGTGGGAGTACGCGGCGCGCGCCGACTCCGTGGCCGTCTATCCCTGGGGGGACGATCCCCAGCCGGACGGGATGCTGATGGCCAACACCTGGCAGGGCCGGTTTCCCTACCGCAACGACGGGGCACTGGGCTGGACCGGGACCTCCCCGGTCGGCGCCTTTCCGCCGAACGGTTTCGGCCTGCTCGACATGATCGGCAATGTCTGGGAATGGACCACGACCCGGTATTCGGCCCACCATCTGGCCGAGCCGCAGAACTCCTGCTGCCCGGCCGACTCCGACCCGGACCCGGGCGTCAGCCAGACCCTCAAGGGCGGCTCGCATCTGTGCGCACCGGAGTACTGCCACCGCTACCGCCCGGCTGCCCGTTCCCCGCAGTCCCAGGACAGCGCCACCACACATATCGGGTTTCGCTGCGCGGCCTCCCGGAACTGACCGGATTTGGCCCTGAGCGGGGCTTCCTCTACCATTGGGAGGTTGCCTCGGGCAGACCTCGGCAGTGTGGCGCAAGCCACTCGGCCCCGCGTGCCCTCTGGCGACGACGACCGTGCACGAGAGTTCCCTTCGGGCTGCCCGCAGGAACCTGTGCTCAACCGAGGGAGATCTGGTGATCCAGCAGGAATCGCGGCTCAAGGTTGCCGACAACACCGGCGCCAAGGAGATCCTGTGCATCCGGGTGCTCGGTGGATCCTCACGTCGCTACGCCGGCATCGGTGACGTCATCGTGGCGACGGTCAAAGACGCGATCCCGGGAGGCAACGTCAAGCGCGGCGACGTGGTCAAAGCCGTGGTGGTTCGCACCGTCAAGGAGCGCCGGCGGCCCGACGGCAGCTACATCAAGTTCGACGAGAACGCCGCTGTGATCATCAAGGCTGACAACGACCCGCGCGGCACCCGCATCTTCGGTCCGGTCGGCCGCGAGCTGCGCGAGAAGCGCTTCATGAAGATCGTCTCGCTGGCTCCAGAGGTGCTCTAGATGAAGGTTCACGTATGAAAATCCACAAGGGCGACACGGTTCTTGTCATCGCCGGCAAGGACAAGGGCGCCAAAGGCAAAGTGATCAAGGCCTACCCGGATCGCAACCGGATCTTGGTCGAGGGTGTCAACCGGATCAAGAAGCACACCCCGAAGTCGGCGACCGAACGCGGCGCTTCCTCCGGCGGAATCGTCACCCAGGAGGCGCCGATCGACGTTTCCAACGTGATGGTGGTCGACTCCGACGGCAAGCCCACCCGGATCGGCTACCGGGTCGATGAGAACACCGGCAAGAGGGTTCGTATCTCCAAGCGCAACGGCAAGGACATCTAGTGACGACCGCAGAGGCACAGAAGGTCGCGCCGCGGCTCAAGCTGCGCTATCGCAGTGAGATCCGCGACGCCCTTCAGCAACAGTTCGACTACGCCAACGTGATGCAGGTCCCCACGGTGGCCAAGGTTGTCATAAACATGGGCGTCGGTGACGCAGCCCGCGATGCGAAGCTGATCAATGGCGCGGTCAACGACCTGGCACTGATCACCGGCCAGAAGCCCGAGATCCGCAAGGCCCGTAAGTCCATTGCCCAGTTCAAGCTGCGCGAGGGCATGCCGATCGGTGTCACCGCGACTCTCCGGGGTGACCGCATGTGGGAGTTCCTCGATCGGCTCGTGTCGATCGCGCTGCCGCGAATCCGCGATTTCCGGGGTTTGAGCCCCAAGCAGTTCGACGGTCACGGGAACTACACCTTCGGGCTCTCCGAGCAGTCGGTGTTCCACGAGATCGACGTGGACTCCATCGACCGGCCTCGCGGCATGGACATCACCGTCGTCACCTCGGCGACGACCGACGACGAGGGGCGGGCACTGCTGCGGGCCCTCGGTTTCCCCTTCAAGGAGAACTGACAGCAATGGCAAAGAAGGCGTTGGTCAACAAGGCCAAGAAGAAGCCGAAGTTCGCGGTGCGGGCCTATACCCGCTGCAACAAGTGCGGTCGGCCGCACGCGGTGTACCGCAAGTTCGGCCTGTGCCGGATCTGCCTGCGCGAAATGGCGCACGCCGGGGAGTTGCCGGGCGTGCAGAAGGCCAGTTGGTAGGAGGGAGGAAAAGCGATGACAATGACAGACCCGATCGCGGACTTCCTGACCCGTCTGCGTAACGCCAACTCGGCGTACCACGAGGAAGTGACGCTTCCGCACTCGAAGATCAAGGCAAATATCGCCGAGATCCTCAAGCGCGAGGGCTACATCAGTGACTACCGCACCGAGGATGCCCGGATCGGCAAATCGCTGGTGGTCGAGTTGAAATACGGACCCAACCGGGAACGCAGCCTTGCCGGCCTGCGCCGGGTGTCCAAGCCCGGGCTGCGGGTGTACGCGAAGTCGACCAGCCTGCCCCGGGTACTGGGTGGTCTCGGTGTGGCGATCATCTCCACATCCTCGGGTTTGTTGACCGACCGCCAAGCCGCTCAGCAGGGCGTCGGTGGCGAAGTCCTTGCGTACGTGTGGTAGCGGGACAGGAAGAGCAGAGCAGACATGTCGCGAATTGGTAAGCAGCCCGTACCGGTCCCGTCCGGTGTGGACGTGACGATCGACGGCCAGAACCTTTCAGTCAAAGGTCCCAAGGGAGTGCTGGAACTGGCGGTCGCCGAGCCCATCGTGGTGTCGCGCGACGACGATGGCGCGATCATCGTGAGCCGGCCGGATGACGAGCGCCGAAACCGCTCGCTGCACGGGCTCTCGCGCACCCTGGTGTCCAACCTCATCACTGGTGTCACCGAGGGGTACACCACGAAGATGGAGATTTTCGGCGTCGGCTATCGCGTTCAGCAGAAGGGCAGCAACCTCGAGTTCGCGCTGGGCTACAGCCACCCCGTCCTGGTCGAGGCTCCCGAGGGCATCACCTTCGCGGTGGAGAGTCCCACCAAGTTCTCGATCTCCGGGATCGACAAGCAGAAGGTCGGCCAGATTTCGGCGAACATCCGGCGGTTGCGTCGCTCCGACCCCTACAAGGGCAAGGGCATCCGCTACGAGGGTGAGCAGATCCGTCGCAAGGTCGGAAAGACAGGGAAGTAGGCATGGCACCCACTCAGACAGCCACCGCGCACAAGCCGGTCGGCGCCAGTGCTTCGGCGGCCCGGCGGGTGGCGCGACTGCGTCGCCACGCGCGGCTGCGCAAGAAAGTCGTCGGCACTGCCGAACGCCCGCGCCTGGTGGTCAATCGTTCCTCTCGTCACATCCACGTCCAGTTGGTCAACGACGAGAACGGCACGACCCTGGCGGCCGCCTCGTCGATCGAGGCCGACGTCCGCGCCGTCGACGGCGACAAGAAAGCGCGCAGCGTGCGGGTCGGTCAGTTGATCGCCGAGCGCGCCAAGTCGGCCGGTATCGAGTCGGTCGTGTTCGACCGGGGCGGCCACACCTACGGAGGGCGGATCGCGGCCTTGGCCGACGCCGCACGGGAGAACGGACTCAAGTTCTGATGACCACGGGAAACACCGAGCAGACGCCCGCCACCGAGGCCGACGCGGCAGGCACCGGCGCTCCGACGACGGGCAGTGGCGACAGTCGCGACGATCGGGGCCATCGCGACGGACGGCGTCGCGATGACCGCGGCGGACGGTCCGACGGTCGCGGTGGGCGCGACGGCGGGGACAAGAGCAATTACCTCGAGCGCGTCGTGACGATCAACCGGGTGTCGAAGGTGGTCAAGGGCGGCCGCCGTTTCAGCTTCACCGCGCTGGTGATCGTCGGTGACGGTAAAGGCATGGTCGGCGTGGGCTACGGCAAGGCCAAGGAGGTGCCGGCGGCGATCGCCAAGGGTGTCGAAGAAGCCCGTAAGAACTTCTTCCGGGTTCCCCTGATCGGTGGAACCATCACCCACCCAGTGCAGGGTGAGGCGGCGGCCGGTGTGGTTATGCTGCGTCCGGCCAGCCCCGGCACCGGCGTGATCGCCGGCGGTGCGGCGCGTGCGGTGCTGGAGTGCGCCGGTGTTCACGACATCCTGGCCAAGTCTCTGGGCAGCGACAACGCCATCAACGTGGTGCACGCCACCGTTGCCGCGCTCAAACTGCTCCAACGTCCCGAGGAGGTGGCCGCTCGCCGCGGTCTGCCGATCGAGGACGTTGCGCCGGCCGGCATGCTCCGCGCTCGCCGGGAGAGCGAAGCACAGGCCCGCCAGGCGGTGGCGGCAACCGAGGGGAGCGCGTAGCGATGGCCGAGGTCAAGATCACGCAGGTGCGCGGCACCATCGGCGCGCGCTGGAATCAGCGCGAGACCCTTCGCACCCTGGGGTTGCGGAAGATCCGCCAGTCGGTCATCCGGGAGGACAACCCCGAGACGCGCGGGCTGATCCGGGTCGTGCACCATCTCGTTGACGTCGAGGAAGTCTGAGAAGAGAGATGACGATCAAACTGCACGATCTCAAGCCCGCGCCGGGCTCGAAGACCGCACGGACTCGCGTCGGGCGTGGCGAGGGATCCAAGGGTAAGACCGCCGGTCGCGGTACCAAGGGATCGAAGGCGCGCAAGAACATCCCCGCCAGCTTCGAGGGCGGCCAGATGCCGATTCACATGCGGCTGCCCAAGCTGAAGGGCTTCCGCAATCGATTCCGGACCACCTACGAGGTGGTCAACGTCGCGGACCTCAACCGGCTGTATCCGACCGGCGGTGACGTCACCGTCGAGGACCTCGTCGCCAAGGGCGCGGTTCGCAAGAACACCTTGGTGAAGGTGCTCGGCAACGGGAAACTGACCGTCAAGGTCGACGTCACAGCGCATAAGTTCAGCGGCAGCGCACGGGAGAAGATCGCCGCCGCGGGCGGATCAGCGACAGAGACGTCCTGACACCTCGCATGTTCGAGTTCCTGCCAGTACCTGATGAATTGAAGGGCTTGGCACGGCGGGTCGACACCGCCCGGCACCACGGTGTCCCCAACGGCTGCATCCTTGAGCTCGATCTCCAATCGATCCCATCCGAGACCGCCGGCTTGGATCCGTTGCGGATCCTCAGCGGCGCAGGTCGGCCGCTACTGTTGCGTGACGCCGTGGCGGCGATCTACCGCGCAGCGCAAGACTCCCGGGTCGCCGGACTGATTGCTCGGGTTCAGCTTTCGGCGGCCCCGCCCGGGGCGGTGCAGGAGATTCGGGAGGCGGTCGCTGCTTTCACCTCGGTCAAGCCTTCGCTCGCCTGGGCGGAGACCTACCCCGGCACGCTCTCGTACTACCTGGCAACGGCATTCTCCGAGATCTGGATGCAGCCCTCCGGCACGGTGGGGCTGGTGGGTTTTGCGACCAACGCAGTGTTCCTGCGTGACGCGCTCGACAAAGCAGGTATCGAGGCCCAGTTCGTCGCCCGCGGCGAGTACAAGTCGGCGGCGAACCTGTTCACGCAGGACAGCTACACGGATGCGCACCGAGAAGCCGACAGCAGGCTGATCGAGAGCCTGCACAGCCAGGTGTGGACAGCTATCGGCGAGGCGCGCGGCCTGGATGCCGCGGCACTGGATGCCCTTGCCGACCGGGCACCCCTCTTGCGCGACGACGCTATGTCAGCAAAGTTGTTGGACCGCATCGGGTTTCGCGATGAGGCGTATGGCCGCATCGCCGAGATGGGTGGCGCCAAGAGTACGGATCCCGACGACGATGAGGCCCCACCGAGGCTCTATCTGTCGCGATACGCGCAGAGTCGCAAAGCAACGCCGTCAATCCCCGGCCGCAAACAGAGCCCCCTGATCGCCCTTGTGACAGTCGCCGGGCCCATCGTGAGCGGGCGCGGCGGGCCCCAGATGCTGCCCGGTCGGCCGAGCGCGGGCGGCGACACCATCGCCGCCGCCCTCCGCGAGGCCGCCGCCGACGACGAGGTCAAGGCGGTCGTGCTGCGCGTGGACAGTCCCGGCGGATCGGTAACTGGTTCGGAGACGATCTGGCGTGAGGTGTGCCGGACCCGCTCGCGCGGAAAGCCGGTGGTCGCCTCGATGGGAGCTGTTGCGGCATCCGGCGGCTACTACGTCGCGATGGCGGCTCAGACGATCGTGGCGAACCCGGCCACGATCACCGGATCGATCGGAGTGGTGACCGGCAAGCTGGTGGCCCGCGAACTGAAGGAACGTCTCGGCGTCGGCTCCGATGCGGTGCGGACCAACCCCAACGCCGACGCGTGGTCGCTGAACGCGCCGTTCACCCCCGAGCAGCAGACGTTGGTCGAGGCGGAAGCGGATCTCTTCTACACGGACTTCGTCCGCCGGGTCGCCGAGGCGCGCGGTCTCTCCGCCGACGCCGTCGACGCGGTGGCGCGCGGCCGGATCTGGACCGGCGCGGACGCCCTCGGACACGGCCTGGTCGACGAGCTCGGCGGTCTGCGTACCGCGGTGCGGCGCGCCAAGGTGCTGGCCGGCCTCGACGAAGACGCTGAGATCAGGCTGGTGGGCTACCCGAGCTCGTCGGTGCTGGATTACCTGCGGCAGAAAGCGTCCTCGCAGCCGGCTGCGGCGTGGCTGCCCGAGGCGATAGGCAGTCTGCTCATCGACCGCGCGAGTGCGCTGTGGGTGGGTCAGTCGCGGTTCTGACCGGTCCGGGTGGCGCTGACGTAGGTGATCTCGCCGAGCGGGTCGTAGTCGTTGCGGTCGGGCGGCGCAAGACCGTTGCGGACGAACAACTCCTGCCCGGGCACATCGGTGACCTGCCAGCCCTTCGCCCGCAGGTAATCGATGACGTTGCTGCGGGGACCCGGGTAGATCAGAGTCGGCATGTCCATCTCTAGGCCGTGCTCGCGCAGGTTCGACGCCATCTCACGAGCCCGGGTGGCATCGAAGTCCACGATGCCCGGCACGTATTCGGTGGCCACCGCGCTGGCCGGCACGCTGAGGGCGGTGATGGTGTCCAGGAGGCGGTCCTGAGCCTCCGGCGGCAGGTAGATCAGCAGACCCTCGGCCAGCCACGCCGTGGGTGCCGCCGGATCGAAGCCGGCATCCCTCAGGGCTTTCGGCCAGTCGTCGCGAAGGTCGATGCCGACAGTCCTGCGCGTGGCGGTGGGCGCAGCCCCGAGATCCGCCAGGGTGGCCGTCTTGAAGCCGATCACCTCGGGCTGATCGACCTCATAGACGATGGTGTCTGCCGGCCAGGGCAACCGGTAGGCCCTGGAGTCCAGACCGGACGCCAGGATCACCACCTGCCGTACCCCGCTGTCGGTCGCGGCGACGCAGTAGTCGTCGAAGAACCGGGTGCGCATGGCCATGCCCGCCACCATGGCGGCCGCCCGGTCCGCGCCGTCATCGCCGAATGCTGAGGTGTCCATGCGGCCGTCGAGCAGTTCGGTGAAGAACGGGATGCCCACTGCCCGAACGAGGGGCTCGGCGAACGGGTCATCCAGGAGGCCGCGCTCGTCACGGGTCGCCAGTGCCCGTGCTGCCGCGACCATGGTCGCGGTCATCCCCACACTGGAGGCCAGGTCCCAGGAGTCGCCTTCGTACCGTGACATCCGCCCACCCGAGGTTCGTCGCATGGCCGAGTTGCCATGACAGTTAGGTAATATAACTATGCACGCCCTGCGTACCGGCCTGATTCTCGGCCGGCCTGGGGTAACTGTTAGTCTCGTAGACTGATCGAGCGCGCCGCGATCGGCAAGGAGACGCTGGCCAGGCCAGCCGCATCGGCACGCCGCGACCCCGTCCGGCCGCCCAGGAGGAAGAGTGCTTTCGGCTTTCATCTCGTCGCTGCGGACGGCCGATCTCCGGCGGAAGATCCTGTTCACCCTGCTCATCGTGATCCTCTACCGGGTCGGTTCGTCGCTGCCGTCACCGGGCGTCAACTACAAGAACGTCAACCAGTGCATCGACCAGCTCAGCGGCGGCTCAGGGGCTCAGATCTACTCGCTGATCAACCTGTTCTCCGGTGGCGCCCTGCTGCAGCTGTCGGTGTTCGCGGTGGGCGTGATGCCCTACATCACCGCGAGCATCATCGTGCAGCTCCTCGGCGTGGTGATCCCGCGCTTCGAGGAGCTGCGCAAAGAGGGCCAGGCGGGCCAGGCCAAAATGACCCAGTACACCCGCTATCTGGCGATCGCGCTGGCCCTGCTGCAGGCCACCAGTATCGTCGCGCTGGCCGCCAACGGCGGTCTGCTGCAGGGCTGCACACTCGACATCCTGACCAACCAGAGCATCTTCACCCTGATCGTCATCGTCCTGGTGATGACGGCGGGTGCCGGGCTGGTCATGTGGATGGGTGAACTGGTCACCGAGCGCGGACTCGGCAACGGTATGTCGCTGCTGATCTTCGCCGGCATCGCCTCCCGTATCCCGATCGAGGGCAAGACCATCCTTGACACCCGCGGCGGCGCGGTCTTCGCCGCGGTCTGCGCGGCCACCCTCGCGATCCTCGTCGGCGTGGTCTTCGTCGAGCAGGGCCAGCGCCGCATTCCGGTGCAGTACGCCAAGAGAATGGTCGGGCGCCGCATGTACGGCGGCACCTCGACCTACCTGCCGCTGAAGGTCAACCAGGCCGGCGTCATCCCGGTCATCTTCGCCTCGTCACTGATCTACGTGCCGTTGCTGATCACCCAGCTGATCCAGAGCGGCGGCAGCGGGCCGGGCACCGGCTGGTGGGATCGCTTCGTCGCGAACCACCTGACCAACCCGGCCGACCCCATCTACGTCGCCATCTACTTCGGGCTGATCATCTTCTTCACCTACTTCTACGTCTCGGTGACCTTCAACACCGAAGAACGTGCTGACGAGATGAAGAAGTTCGGCGGCTTCATTCCGGGAATCCGGCCCGGAAAGCCCACGGCCGACTATTTGAACTATGTGCTGAACCGGATCACCCTTCCCGGTTCGATCTATCTGGGCATCATCGCCGTGCTGCCGAACCTTTTCCTGCAGGTGGGCAACAGCGGGAGCGTCCAGAACCTGCCCTTCGGCGGCACTGCGGTTTTGATCATGATCGGCGTCGGCCTCGATACCATCAAGCAGATCGAAGGCCAGCTGATGCAGCGGAACTATGAGGGGTTCCTCAAGTGAGACTCACGTGAGAATCGTCCTGCTGGGCCCGCCGGGCGCCGGTAAGGGCACTCAGGCGGTCAAACTCGCGGAGAAACTCGGGGTTCCGCAGATCTCCACCGGCGAATTGTTCCGACACAACATCAGTGTGGGCACCAAGCTCGGCGTAGAGGCCAAACGTTACCTCGACGCCGGCGAACTCGTGCCGGCCGATCTGACGAACGCCCTCGTCGACGACCGTCTCGATGAGCCCGACGTTGTCGGCGGGTTCATCCTCGACGGTTTCCCCCGATCGGTCGAGCAGGCCGAAGCGCTGCGTGACATGCTCGCGCGCCACGACGCGGTGCTCGACGCCGTGTTGGAGTTCCGGGTGCCCGAGGATGAACTGGTTCAGCGGCTGCAGGGCCGAGGCCGCGCGGACGACACCGAGGACGTGATCCGGAACCGGATGAAGGTCTACCGCGACGAGACCGCACCCCTGCTGGACTACTACCGCCACGAGCTGAAGACCGTCGACGCCGTCGGCACGCTCGATGAGGTCTTCGCGCGGGCACTGCACGCGCTCGGTCGCTGACCCCCGGTCATGGTTTCGCTGCCCGGCTTGCGCAGCCGCAAGAGCGTGCCAGCCCGCTCAGCGGGTGAGCTTGACGCGATGGCCGCCGCGGGCGCTGTCGTCGCCGCTGCACTGCGTGCAGTCCAGCGGGCTGCCGGTCCGGGCGTGTCCACCCGCGAACTCGATGACGCCGCGGAGACGCTGATCCGCGAAGCCGGCGGCGTGCCGTCGTTCCTTGGCTATCACGGCTACCCGGCAAGCATCTGCTCCTCGGTCAACGACCGGGTCGTGCACGGCATCCCCGCGGCCAGCGAGCGGCTGGCCGAGGGAGACCTGGTGTCGATCGACTGCGGTGTGATCCTCGATGGTTGGCACGGCGACGCGGCGGTCACCTTCGGTGTGGGCGGGCTGCTTCCCGCCGACGAAGCGCTGTCTGCGGCGACGCTGAGGGCTCTGCAGGCCGGTATCGCGGCCATGGTGCCTGGTAACCGCTTGACGGACGTCTCGCATGCGATCGAGAAGGGTGCTCGCGCTGCCGAGCGGGGGAGCGGCTATCGCTTCAGCATTGTCGCCGGTTACGGCGGCCACGGCATCGGCCGCAGCATGCACATGGATCCCTTCCTGCCCAACGAGGGTGAGCCCGGTCGCGGCCCGCTACTGGTCACCGGTTCGGTCCTCGCGATTGAGCCGATGCTCACTCTGGGCACCGCCCGAACCCGTGTCCTCGACGATCAGTGGACTGTCGTCACCGAGGACGGCTCGCGTGCCGCGCACTGGGAGCACACCGTCGCGGTCACCGACGCCGGCCCCCGGATTCTCACCGGGTGATCGCTGCCGACGCGGCAGCAGCCGCTCGGGATGGTGGAAGTCGTTGACTCCGCCACGCAACCCTCGACCGGGCGGCGGAATCCATTCCGTGCGGCCGTCCCGGCGTTTTCGGGTCCGCCAGCCGCCGGGCGCGACCCGTCCGTGATCCGGGCCACAGCTGAAGGTGAGCTTGTCGATGTCGGTCGGGCCGCCATCGGACCAATCGTCGACGTGGTGGACCTCGCACCTGTCGCCCGCCACATCGCACCCCGGCGCGGTACAGCCACGATCGGCGGCGTGTAGGGCCAGCCGCTGGTCTGCGCTGGCGAGGCGCTTCGCGCGACCCAGGTACAGCGGACGCTCCGAGTGCGACTCGAAGACACACAGGTAGTGCAGGGCGCGGCTTGCCATCGTGATCAGATCCCGCATGGGCAACAGGCTCCCGCTGCCGGTGACCGCGTGGCCGGCCGCCGAGCACAGCTGATCGACCGTCGCCGTCGCGATCACCGTCACCGGCAGACCGCGGTGCCGTCCCAGCTGCGGGTCGCCGAGGCGGCCGCGCACCAGCATCGCCAGCGCGTCATGCTGGCGCTGGACATGGCCGCGGACATCACGGTCGACGGCGTCCTGGCTCGGTTCCTCCGTAGCGGCCGGCCGTTCGTCGGCGGGATTGCACATCCCCGGCGCGGCGAACTTGGCGAGCCAGGCGTCCAACATCGCGCGAAGCTCGGGCGTGGCCACCAGCTTTCCCACGCTCATCCCGTCGGGGCGCTGGCTGCCGCACCAGGAGAAGCCCCGGCGCAGATCGCGATCGGAGTCACTGAACCGCCCGTCGGGGTTGAGGGTGACGGCCAGCCGATCGGCGAGTCTCCTGAGCTGATCGGGCCGCAGTTCAGCCGCTTTCCCGGCCAGAAACGCCTCGGCCCGCTCGACCTCGGTCGGATGAAGATGCCGGGGCAGCTCGCGGATGAAGCTCTGAATCACTCGTAGATGCTCGGGATCCAGTGCCCCCGCCTGCCAGGCTTTCGCCGTCGCCGGTAGTTCAGGTGGCAGCGGCTCGCCGGTCGGCGTCGTGCGCGGGCGTAGTTGCGCGGAGTCGTTCAGCCGGCGTCGGGCCTCGCCGGGGCTGACCCGGGCCGCGTCGGCGAGCAGCCGGTGAGCGGAGCCGCCCAGCTCCTCCTCATTACGGTGGGCTAGCGCCGCGGCGAGGTCGTGGACGAGCGCGGCGACGCGACGGCGTCCGGTCTCCAGCCGCTCCACCGCCGCCAGGAGTTCGTCCGCCGACAGACCGTCCCAGTCCAGCGCGCCGAGCGCCTGCACGGCGTCGTCGAACGACACGAAGGCGGTCGACCACACAGAACTCATGTTCGAGACGGTAGGACGGTGCTCTGACCGGGAACGGGCCCGCGCCCGCGAAGTGCCCGGGTTATCCCCAATCCCTGTTTCCTCCACAGGCGCTATGTTCGCCTGGTGCCGGCCAAACCCGATCCCATCGCCGCCGCCCGCGCCAACTGGATGCGTGCCGGGTGGGCCGACGTCGCTGACGGCATGGTCGCGGTCACCTCGGTCATGCGGGCCCATCAGATCCTGCTGGCCCGGGTGGAGAGTGCACTGCGGCCCTACGACCTGAGCTTCTCCCGCTTCGAACTGTTGCGTCTGCTCGCCTTCAGCCGCTCCGGCGCGCTGCCCATCACGAAGGCGTCCGACCGCCTGCAGGTCCATGTCACCAGCGTCACCCACGCGATCCGGCGATTGGAGGCTGACGGACTGGTCAAACGTGCCCCGCACCCCACCGACGGGCGGACGACTCTGGTGGGCATTACCGAATTGGGCCGCTCAACCGTGGAGGACGCCACCGCAACCCTCAACGCGCGGGTGTTCGCCGACATCGGGATGACGGCCGATCAGGCGCGTGCCCTGGTGTCCGCGATCGACGCACTGCGCCACCACGCCGGCGACTTCTGAGTCAGCGCACGGCGCGACTACCCGCGCAGCGCGCCGATGACGGCGCTGAAGTCCAGTTCGGGATGTTCTTCGGCGAACTCGGCGTAGATCTTCGCCGCGTGACTGCCCAGCGGTGCCGATGCCCCGGTCGAGGCCACCGCCGCCATGGCCAGGCCCAGATCCTTGTTCATCAGCGCGGTGGCGAATCCCGGCTTGAACCCGTTGTTGGCCGGCGACGTCGGAACCGGACCGGGCACCGGGCAGTTGGTGTGCAGGGCCCAGCAGTTGCCGGTCGCGCCGGTGACGACATCGAACAGCGACTGGGCGGACAGACCGAGTTTTTCGGCGAGGACGAAGGCTTCACCGACGGCGATCTGCTGCACGGCCAGCAGCATGTTGTTGCACAGCTTGGCGGCTTGGCCCGCCCCTGATGCGCCGCAGTGCGTGATCTTCCCCGCCATCGCCTCCAGGACCGGGCGTGCCGTCTCCAACGCCTTGGATTCACCGCCCACCATGAAGGCCAGCGTTCCGGCAACGGCGCCCTTCACCCCGCCTGACACCGGGGCGTCGAGTTGATTGAAACCCCGATCGGCGGCGTAGGCGTGGACCAGACGGGCGTCGTCGACGGAAATCGTCGAGCTGTCGATGAACAGCGTGCCCTCTGTAGCGGCCGGCATCACCTCGGCGTAGCACTCCTTGACCAGTGCGCCGTTGGGCAGCATGGTGATCACCACGTCGGCGCCCATCACCGCCTCCGCACCGCCGCCCATGATGGTGACGCCCTTGTCGGCCGCAGCCTCGCGGGCCTCGGGTACCGGATCGAACCCGCGCACCGGATAGCCCGCGTTGACCAGATTGGCCGACATCGGCACACCCATGTTCCCCAAGCCGAGAAACGCGACAACAGTCATCTGATTTTCCTCACGCCAACGCGCGGACTCTAGTGGCCTCGGCCCGACCGATCACCACGCGCATGATCTCGTTTGTGCCTTCCAGGATGCGATGCACGCGAAGATCTCGAACGATCTTCTCGATACCGTACTCACGCAGATAGCCGTATCCGCCGAGCAGCTGCAGCGCACGATCGGCCACGTTGAAGCAGGAGTCGGTGACATATCGTTTGGCCATCGCACACAGCGTGACTTTGTCCGCCTCGTCGTTGTCGAGGGCCTCGGCGGCCCGCCACAGCATCAGCCGGGATGCCTGAAGGTCGGTGGCCATGTCGGCCAGCGCAAAGCGGATAGTCGGCTCATCGATGAGTGGGGTCCCAAAAGCGACTCGGTCGATGACGTAGGCGGCCGCTTTGTCGTACGCCGCCTGAGCGCCGCCCATCGAACAGGCCGCGATGTTGATGCGGCCGCCGTTGAGTCCGTTCATGGCGATTCCGAAACCCGAGCCCTCACCTGCGGCGCCCCCGAGCATCGACTCCGCCGGTACCCGGACCCCTTCCAGGATGACCTGCGCGGTCGGCTGGGCGTTCCAGCCCATTTTCTCCTCATTGAGGCCGAAACTCATTCCCGGGGTGTCTTTTTCGACGATGAACGCAGAGATGCCGCGAGGCCCCTGTCCACCGGTACGTGCCATGACGAGATAGACGTCCGATACCCCCGCCCCGGAGATGAATTGCTTGACACCGTCGAGCACATAGTGCTCACCATCGCGCACCGCAGTGGTCCGCAGCGCGGCAGCATCAGAGCCGGCGCCCGGCTCGGTGAGGCAGTAGCTGGCGATGAGCTCCATCGTGGCCAGCCGGGGAATCCAAGACTTCCGCTGCTCGGGCGTACCGTAGGTGTCGATCATCCACGCACACATGTTGTGAATCGAGATGAATGAGGCGATCACCGGATCGGCGTAGGCGAGCTGCTCGAAGATGTGCACGGCGTTGAGGCGGCGCAGTCCGCTGCCGCCCACGTCCTCGCCGCAATAGATCGCCGCCATCCCCAACTCGGCCGACTCACGCAGCACGTCGACAGGGAAGTGTTTGGTGCGGTCCCATTCCAGGGAGTGCGGCGCAAGCCGCTTGGCGGCGAAAGCCGCGGCTGTCTCGGCGATGACGCGGTCGTCCTCGTCCAGGATCGTGAGGTCCATGGCGGCCTATTTCATCGTGGGGATGACGAACTCGGCGCCGTCCTTGATCCCCGACGGCCAGCGTTCGGTGACGGTCTTGACCTTGGTGTAGAACTGGATCGAGGCCGGCCCGTGCTGGTTGAGGTCGCCGAAGCCGGAACGCTTCCAGCCGCCGAATGTGTGATAGGCCACCGGAACCGGAATCGGGACGTTGACCCCCACCATGCCCACCTGTACGCGGGAGACGAAGTCGCGCGCGGTGTCCCCGTCGCGGGTGAACACCGCAACCCCGTTGCCGTATTCGTGGTCGGTCGGCAGGCTCAGGGCCTCCTCGTAGTCCTTGGCCCGGACGATGCACAGCACCGGTCCGAAGATCTCGTCGGTGTAGATCGTCATGTCGGTGGTGACGTGGTCGAAGAGCGTGGGGCCGATGAAGAAGCCGCCCTCGAGGTTGTCATCGCCGAAGGTCAGTTCGTCACTGCCCTTCTCCCGGCCGTCGACGACGATCTCCGCACCGGCCGCCACGCCGGCGTCGATGTAGTCACGCACTCGCTTGAGCGCAGCACCTGTGACCAGCGGGCCATAGTCGGCCTTGGGGTCCAGGCTGTGGCCGACCCGCAGGTTGTTGACCCGCTCGACCAGCCGGGCGCGGAGGCGGTCCGCGGTTTCCTTGCCGACCGGAACCGCGACGCTGATGGCCATGCACCGTTCACCCGCGCTGCCGTAACCGGCACCGATCAGGGCATCGACCGCCTGGTCGAGATCGGCATCGGGCATGACGATCATGTGGTTCTTGGCCCCGCCGAAGCACTGCGACCGTTTGCCGGTCGCAGCGGCACCGGAGTAGATGTACTGCGCGATGTCCGAGCTGCCGACAAAGCCGACCGCCTTGATGTCGGGGTGGGCCAGGATGGCGTCGACCGCCTCCTTGTCCCCTTGTACGACCTGGAAGACCCCGGGCGGCAGGCCGGCTTCGATGAAGAGCTCGGCCAGTCGGAGCGGCACTGAGGGATCCCGCTCGGAAGGTTTGAGGACGAAGGCGTTGCCGCACGCCAGTGCCGGGCCGGCCTTCCAGAGCGGGATCATCGCGGGGAAGTTGAACGGCGTGATCCCGGCGACAACACCGAGTGGCTGGCGGATCGAGTACACGTCGATGCCGGTTCCCGCACCCTCGGTGTATTCGCCCTTGATCAGGTGGGGTATGCCGGCGGCGAATTCGATGACCTCGATGCCGCGCTGGATGTCACCGAGCGAGTCCGCGACGGTCTTGCCGTGTTCGAGGGAGAGCAGTTCGGCGATCTCGTCGGCGTTGGCGTTCACGAGGTCGATGAACTTCATCAGAACCCGAGCGCGCCGTTGCGGGTTCCAGGCCGCCCACTCCTTCTGCGCCTCGACCGCGGAGGCCACCGCGGTGTCGACGTCGGCCGCCGACGCCAGCAATACCTGGGCAGCGACCGCCCCCGTGCTGGGATTGAAGACGTCCGCGGTACGGGTGCTGGCCAGTGCCGTGCGCCTGCCGTCGATGAAATGCGGGATCTGGGTGGTCATGGTGTGCCCTTCCACTGTGAAGATACTTGCATATCCTAGTAACGGCCCTGGGCGCGCGCAAGACGCCAGCTGGGCAGTCGGCCACCCGCCCGCGCCTCGGCCAGCGTCGGTGCTGTGGCGTCACGCTCGGAGAGGACCAGCTGGGACTCCGGCAGCGGCCAAGCGATCCCGATCGCGGGGTCGAACGGGGAGATCGTGTGCTCGCGGTCGGGTGTGTAGGGCGCCGAGCAGAGATAGATCACCGTCGAATCATCCTGCAGCGCAAGAAATCCGTGCGCCAGTCCCTCCGAGACGAACACGGTGCGGCGGTCGACGTCGTCGAGCAGGGTCGAGTCCCACCGCCCGTAGGTGGGCGAATCCACCCTGATGTCGACGACGACGTCGAAGACCGCGCCCCGGGCGCACGTCACATACTTGGCCTGGCCCGGGGGCAGTTCGGCGAAGTGCAACCCGCGCAGTACCCCGGCAGCCGATATCGAGAAGTTCGCCTGGCGCAGGTCGAAACTTCGTCCCGTCGCGCCGCCGAATTCCCCGTCGGTGAACCATTCGAAGAGCGCTCCGCGGTCATCGGCGTGCAGTTCCGGGCTGATCACCCACGCGCCGGGCACCGCCAGCTCGTGCCATCGCATGTCATTGACCCCGTTCCGCGTACCGTGCCTCGACCTGCTCCTTGAGCGGTGCCCACCACCATTCGTTCGCGCGGTACCACTCGATGGTGGCGCGCAGGCCGTCGGCGAAGTCGGTGTGTTTGGGCGCCCAGCCCAGTTCCTCGCGCAGGATGCCGGAGTCGATCGCGTAGCGCAGGTCGTGGCCCGAACGATCGGTGACCCGGTCGAAGTCGTCGGGGTCGCGGTCCATCAGGCGCAGGATCATCCGCAGCACAGACAGGTTGTCGCGTTCCCCGTCTGCCCCGATCAGATAGGTGGAACCGATCGTGCCGTCCTCCAGGATCCGCCAGACCGCGCTGTTGTGGTCATCGACGTGGATCCAGTCCCGGACGTTGGCGCCCGATCCGTAGAGCTTGGGTCGGCGACCTGTCAGCACGTTGGTGATCTGGCGGGGTATGAACTTCTCGACGTGCTGGAAGGGGCCGTAGTTGTTCGAGCAGTTGGATATCGTCGCGCGCACGCCGAAGGACTTCACCCAGGCCCGCACCAGCATGTCCGCAGCGGCCTTGGTTGCCGAGTAGGGGCTGGACGGGTTGTACGGGGTCGCCGCGGTGAAGCGGGCCGAGCCCTCCAGCGGCAGATCGCCGTAGACCTCGTCGGTGGACACGTGGTGCAGGCGCACCCCGTGCCGGCGCACCGCCTCGAGCACGCTGTAGGTACCCAGGACGTT
Source organism: Mycobacterium sp. (assembly GCA_018882965.1). Classification (GTDB taxonomy): domain Bacteria; phylum Actinomycetota; class Actinomycetes; order Mycobacteriales; family Mycobacteriaceae; genus Mycobacterium. The sequence continues at coordinate 27,422 of VEQY01000003.1, forward strand.
GCTGCGCAGGAAGGGCCCCGGGTCAGCCAGGGAGTTGTCCACGTGGGTTTCGGCCGCGAAGTGGACGACCGCGTCGCAGTCCGCCACCAGGCTCTCGAGCAGCGGCTCGTCGGTCAGGTCACCCTCCACCAGGCGGATGCGATCGCCCAGGGCGTTCAGCGACTCCCGGCTGCCCGCGTAAGTCAGCGCGTCGAGGACCGTCACCTGGGCTCCCGGCCGCTCGTCGAGCGTCCGGTGCACGAAATTGGCCCCGATGAACCCGGCGCCCCCGGTGACCAAGAGCCGCATCGGTCAACCCTATCCTCCGTGGTCCCGGTGCCTGCCGACGCCGTTTTGCCAGCAGCCCTGACGAGCGGGTATCGTGGGACAACGGCGCGGTGAGCGCCGGCTCTCGCGTGTCCAACCCCGGAAAATCCGCCCGGATCAGGCCGTGCAGCCGGTGTGCCGCTCCAGACCGAAAACCGCAGGACATGTGAGGTTATGGGCAAGAAAGACGGTGCCATCGAGGTCGAGGGCCGCGTGGTCGAGCCCCTGCCCAATGCGATGTTTCGCATTGAGTTGGAGAACGGCCACAAGGTGCTCGCCCACATCAGCGGCAAGATGCGTCAGCACTACATCCGCATCCTGCCCGAGGACCGGGTCGTGGTGGAGCTCTCGCCCTACGATCTGACCCGCGGCCGCATCGTGTACCGGTACAAGTAAGCCCCGCGAGCAAGAACAGGACTTTTCCCACTGTGAAGGTGAACCCGAGCGTCAAGCCGATCTGCGACAAGTGCAGGGTGATCCGTCGGCATGGGCGGGTCATGGTGATTTGCTCCGACCCGCGTCACAAGCAGCGGCAAGGCTAGCCGCCCGACACAACTGAATGCAGACCTCCCAGAACCAGTAGGCGGATAGGCCGCCTACCCACGCCCGGAACGGAGGCCGGGCCCCGGGACCTCCCGGGAACGGACTGGGAACAGACCTCCGCCGAAAAAGAGGACGCCACGTGGCACGACTAGTGGGCGTTGACCTCCCGCGCGACAAGCGCATGGAGGTCGCGCTGACCTACATATTCGGCATCGGCCGTACCCGCTCGCGGGAAATCCTGGCCGCCACCGGGATCGACCAGGATCTGCGCAGCAAGGACCTCAGCGACGACCAGCTGACGCAGCTGCGCGATTACATCGAAGCCAACCTCAAGGTCGAGGGCGACCTGCGCCGCGAGGTTCAGGCCGACATCCGACGCAAGATCGAGATCGGCTGCTACCAGGGTCTGCGGCATCGCCGCGGGCTGCCGGTGCGCGGCCAGCGGACCAAGACCAACGCACGGACCCGCAAGGGGCCCAAGCGCACCATCGCCGGGAAGAAGAAGGCCAAGTAGACCATGCCACCAGCCAAGCAACCAGCAAAGAAGGCGGGCCAGGCCGCCCCCAAGAAGGCCCAGAAAGCCCGTCGCCGGGAGAAGAAGAACGTTCCCCACGGCGCCGCGCATATCAAGAGCACGTTCAACAACACGATCGTGACGATCACCGACCCGCAGGGCAACGTGATCGCCTGGGCGTCGTCGGGGCACGTCGGCTTCAAGGGCTCCCGCAAGTCGACGCCGTTCGCCGCGCAGCTGGCTGCGGAGAACGCCGCCCGCAAGGCCCAGGAGCACGGCGTCAAGAAGGTCGACGTGTTCGTCAAGGGCCCCGGTTCGGGCCGCGAGACCGCGATCCGGTCGCTGCAGGCCGCCGGCCTCGAAGTGGGGGCTATTTCCGACGTCACTCCGCAGCCGCACAACGGCTGCCGTCCGCCCAAGCGGCGCCGGGTCTAGGAGGGAACTGACAGATGGCTCGTTACACCGGACCCGTAACCCGCAAGTCGCGCCGGCTGGGTGTCGACCTCGTCGGCGGCGACCAGTCCTTCGAGAAGCGCCCCTATCCGCCCGGCCAGCACGGCCGCGCGCGGATCAAGGAGAGCGAGTACCGCACGCAGCTGCAGGAGAAGCAGAAGGCGCGGTTCACCTATGGGGTGATGGAGAAGCAGTTCCGTCGCTATTACGAGGAAGCCAACCGGCAGTCCGGCAAGACCGGCGAGAACCTGCTGCGCATCCTGGAGAGCCGGCTGGACAACGTGGTTTACCGAGCCGGTCTGGCCCGCACCCGCCGGATGGCTCGGCAGCTGGTCAGCCACGGGCACTTCACCGTCAACGGCGTGAAGGTCGACGTGCCCAGCTACCGGGTGTCGCAGTACGACATCATCGACGTCAAGGACCGCTCGATCAACACCGTGCCGTTCCAGATCTCCCGGGAGACCGCCGGCGACCGCCCGATCCCGTCGTGGTTGCAGGTTGTCGGTGAGCGCCAGCGGATTCTGGTCCACCAGTTGCCTGAGCGCGCACAGATCGATGTGCCGTTGACCGAACAGCTGATCGTCGAGTTCTACTCGAAGTAAACCCCGCAGTCAGGAACCCCGACGGCATCAAATAGCGGATGCCCAGAAGGAGATAGAGAAGAAGATGCTGATTTCCCAGCGACCGACCCTGTCCGAAGAGGTCATCGCCGAGAACCGCTCCCAGTTCATCATCGAGCCGCTGGAGCCCGGATTCGGTTACACCCTCGGTAACTCGCTTCGTCGTACCCTGCTGTCCTCGATTCCCGGCGCAGCGGTGACCAGCATCCGCATCGACGGCGTGCTGCACGAGTTCACCACCGTTCCCGGTGTCAAAGAGGACGTGACCGACATCATCCTCAATCTCAAGGGACTGGTCGTCTCCTCGGACGAGGACGAGCCGGTGACCATGTACCTGCGCAAGCAGGGTCCCGGCGCGGTGACGGCCGGTGACATCGTGCCGCCGGCCGGGGTCATCGTGCACAACCCCGAAATGCACATCGCCACCCTCAACGACAAGGGCAAGCTCGAGATCGAGCTCGTCGTCGAACGAGGCCGCGGCTACGTTCCCGCCGTCCAGAACAAGGCCTCGGGCGCGGAGATCGGGCGAATCCCGGTCGACTCGATTTACTCGCCCGTGCTCAAGGTCACCTACAAGGTCGAGGCGACGCGCGTCGAGCAGCGGACGGACTTCGACAAGTTGATCCTCGACGTGGAGACCAAGAACTCGATCAGCCCCCGCGACGCGCTTGCCTCAGCCGGCAAGACGCTGGTCGAACTGTTCGGTCTCGCGCGGGAGCTCAACATCGACGCCGAGGGTATCGAGATCGGCCCCTCTCCGGCGGAGGCCGACCACATCGCGGCATTCGCGTTGCCGATCGACGATCTCGATCTGACCGTGCGCTCCTACAACTGCCTCAAGCGCGAGGGCGTGCACACCGTGGGCGAGTTGGTCGCCCGCACCGAGTCCGATCTGTTGGACATCCGCAACTTCGGCCAGAAGTCGATCGACGAGGTCAAGATCAAGCTGCACCAGCTGGGTTTGGCGCTGAAAGACAGCCCCGCGAGCTTCGATCCGTCTCAGGTCTCCGGCTACGACGTGGCCACCGGCACCTGGAGCGCCGACAACGGATACGACCTCGACACCGACCAGGACTACGCCGAGACAGAACAGCTCTGACCGGACACCCGGAGCACTAGGAGATACCATGCCCAAGCCCACAAAGGGCCCCCGCCTCGGCGGGTCGTCCTCGCATCAGAAGGCGATCCTGGCGAATCTGGCCACCTCGCTGTTCGAGCACGGCCGGATCAAGACCACCGAGCCCAAGGCCCGTGCGCTTCGGCCGTACGCCGAGAAGCTCATCACGCACGCCAAGAAGGGCACTCTGCACAATCGCCGCGAGGTGATGAAGAAGATCCGCGACAAGGACATCGTGCACGTGCTGTTCGCCGAGATCGGGCCCTTCTTCGCCGATCGCGAGGGCGGCTACACCCGCATCATCAAGGTTGAGGCCCGCAAGGGCGACAACGCGCCGATGGCCGTGATCGAACTCGTGCGGGAGAAGACCGTGACCGCCGAGGCAACCCGAGCGACCAAGCGTGCCAAGCCGGCCGCCGCTGCGAAGGCGGAGGAGCCCGCCGCCCCCGCGCTGGAGGAGCTGGAGGCGGAGGACGCCGGCATCGCCGATGCCCAGACCGCCGAGGCTGCCGCTGAGGTCGCTGAGGAGCAGGCTGAAGAAGCTGCCGAGGAGCAGGCTGAACCCGACAAGTCCTGATCCTCCGCAGCGCACTGGGGAGGCCGTTCGGCTGCGCCTCGACATCGCCTATGACGGAACGGATTTCGCCGGCTGGGCGGTCCAAGCCGCCCAGCGCACCGTCGCCGGGGTCCTTGATGACGCGCTGTCGACGGTGTTCGGGGTCCCGGTGCGGTTGTACGCCGCCGGCCGGACCGACACCGGCGTGCACGCGTCGGGCCAGGTGGCCCACGTCGACGTGCCCACCGAGGCCGTGGACCGTGCCTATCCGCGACTCCCCGATCCCGACGAAGCGGAATTCGGGCCGCTGGTCCGTCGACTGGCGAGATTCCTGCCGGAGGATGTCCGCGTCCTCGGGGTGAACCGCGCCGCGCCCGGTTTCGACGCCCGGTTCTCGGCACTGCGTCGTCACTACGCCTACCGGCTCTCCCTGGCCCCCTACGGTGCCCTGCCCGATCGGGCCCGCTACGTCACACCCTGGCCCCGGCGGCTCGACGTGGCTGCCATGAACGATGCAGCACAGAAGCTGTTGGGCCTCAATGACTTTGCGGCGTTCTGTCGGCACCGGGCTGGGGCCACGACCATTCGTGAGTTGCAGCGGCTCGAGTGGATCGCCGAGGGGGAGATGCTGACGGGCTACGTGACCGCGGACGCCTTCTGCTGGTCGATGGTGCGCTCGCTGGTGGGTGCGCTGCTGATGGTGGGGGAGGGCCGTCGCTCGGTGCACTGGTGCGCTGGACTGCTCGGCGCGGATTCACGCTCCAGCGACTTCGCCGCCGCGCCGGCCCGCGGCCTGACACTGATCGGCGTCGACTATCCGCCTGACGACGAACTCGAAGCCCGCGCGGCGGTGACCCGCGACGTTCGCCGTCCGGGTTAGAGCCGGGCGGCGGCGAACGACGCGGCCTGGTCGACCAGGCCGGAGTCGATGTATTCGGCCTGGAAGTGGGAGGGCCAATTGTCCAGCCAGGTCTGGGAATCCAGATTGTCGTTGCACAACGGGTCGCCGGCCGTGCAGACGTCGATCGTCTTGGATCCCCACAGGGGGTTGATGTCGGCGACCGGACCGAACACCTTCTGGGTCCCGTTGCCGAAGAGTGCCACCGCGGCCACATGATCATCCATGCCCAGGGGCAGCGGGTTGTCGAAGCCGAGCAACGGAGACGGCACGGCGAGCACGATGTCGGTGACCGCCGCTCCCAGCGAGTAGCCCCCCAGCACCAGGCGGGTATCCGGGCAGTTGGCGGCCATGTACTGGATGCGGCTGCTCATGTCGTTGGCCCCGGGAACGAAATCGACGTCCGCGGAGTAGTTCACCGCGTAGGAACCGACGCTCTTCGGTGTCTTGGAGCGCAGGGCGTCGACGAACGCGTCGCCGACCCGCCCGGGACCCGGCGGTTCCTTCGCGCCGCGGGCGAAGATCACCTCGACGTCAGGGCACGGATCGGCGGTAGCCGCGGGGACGGGCGCGAACGGCATCGCTACCACGGCGAGCGCGGCGGCAAGTGCTCTGTTCAGCGGTGTGAAACGCATAATCCCATGGTAGCTGAAGCCCGGGTGCCGCCACCAATTCGCTGTTTAGAGCAGACCCGAGACGAAACCTGCAGCCTGCCCGACCAGGTCGGTCTTCTCATAGCTGGTGTGCGCGAAGGGATTGCGGCCCTGCGAGCAGATCGGATCGCCGGCGTTGCACAGGTCGATGGCCTTGCCCACGAAGGGCGGTGCGGCGACCGTGACCGGGTTGCCGAACTTCGTCGCGGGGTTGCCGAACACCGCGACGGCAGCGACTCGGTCGGCCAGGCTGAACGGCAGCGGCGGGGCGGAACCGACGTCACCCACTTTTTCGCCCAGCGGCGGTATCCCCAGCAGCATGTCGACGACGGCGGCGCCCTGCGAGTAGCCGCCCAGCACGAAGCGCGTCGACGGACAGCGCTGGGAAGTCACCGCGATGTGGTTGGTGGCGTCGGAGGCACCGTCCGCGGCGGCGCGGAAGTCGTAGGTCGCCGGGTAGTTGACGGCGTACAGACCGAGCTTCCGCCCGCCCAGCTGCCCGGCGAGCAGGGAGCTGAGGGCCTCCCCGACGCGCCCGAGTCCCGGCGGCTCATTGGTGCCCCGGGCGAAAACGAATTCGACGTCGGGGCAGTCGGCGGCGTGCGCGGTCGGAGTACCCGTGGGTGCCAGCGGCATGACCGTGACGGCCAGGGCGAGTGCCGCCGCTCGCACCCAGGCTGATGTCCCTGGAGCCATGTGCACATACTCACATATCGGCTCTCCGGGTGCGAAACCGTGCGGTTCGGCAGGTCAGAGAAGGCCGGCGACGAACGCGGCGGCCTGACCGGTCAACCCGTCGGGAGCATAGCTGCGGTGCGCCGGGACGTCGTTGCCGTCAGAGCACACCGGATCCCCCGGATTGCACAGGTCGATGGCCTTGCCGCCGTACAGCGGACTTGATGTCAGCGGCAGGCCGATCTTCGACGAGGGATTGCCGAACACCGCGACTGCGGCGACCCGGTCGGCGACCGGCGCGGGCAACGGGTTGGTGAAGCCGACGACGGGAAACGGCACCGAGGTGATGACGTCGATCACCGCGGCGCCCTGCGAGTAGCCGCCGAGCACCAGTCGGGTGTCCGGGCAGGTGTTCACCACGTTCTGGATGTAGGCGCTGGCATCGTTGGCGCCGTCCGCGGCGGCGAGGAAGTCGTAGCTCGCCGGGTAGTTGACGCCGTAGACCCCCATCGACCGGTTCCCGATCCGGTTCCGCAGGGCATCGACGAAGGCTTGGCCGACGCTGCCGATGCCCGGTGGCTCCCGGGTACCGCGGGCGAAGACGACCTCGACGTCGTTACAGGCGAGCGCGGCGGCTGTCGGTGCCGCCGGAGTCAGGATCGCCGCGAGGGCTACGGCGATGGCGGGTGCGATCGTGCGGTTGGACACGCTGAAAAGTGTGCCACCGCCGGGGCGCGAACCTGTGCATCGGCGCCACGGTGGCGGGCCGACCCGCCCTAGCGTGGGCGGATGCGCCTCGGCCACTCTGCCCCCGCGGTGCTGGAAGTCGGGCCCGTCGTGGTGCGACTGCTCAGCGGACCGCAGGCGGACGCCGTGCCCTCGGCGGTGGCCGACGCGGCTCTTCTCGGCATCGACGACACCGTGGTGCTGGTGGAGGATCGCCCCGCTGGGGTCGAGGATCTGTGGGCGTCGCTGATCGCCGGTGCGGTGGGCCGCCGCCGCGAGTCGGTGGTCATCGTGCATCCGTCGCGCTGGCCACCGGCGCGGATCGCGCGGGTGTGCACCGCCGCGGGCGGCATCACCCCCCGCGTGACGGCGGTGTCGCGCCGGGAGTGGCTGTTACGTCACGCCGGCGCCGATGTCGTCGTGGAGATCGACAGCGAGTTCATGACGGTCAGCGATCGCCGTTCGTCCACGATGGTCAGCCGCCGCGACCCGGCAGTATCCGATGCCGTCGTGGACGCCGTCCTGCCGCTCCGGGCGCGCGACGCGACGGTTCCGGTCGCGATCGATGCCCCCCACGAGGCTGATGCCGCGCTCGCGAGGGAGCTCGGTGATGCGCTGCGTGATCGGGGTCTGTCGAGTCGTCGCGTCGGAGTTGAGCCGAGCCCCCGCCCTTCGCCTCTCTCCCGGCTCGCCGCGCGGCGCCCGCCGCGAGTTCTGATCGGCTCGGTAGCCCTCGTGCCGGTCGCCGTCGCCGCCCTGATTCGGCTCGGCGGCGGCCCTGCTGCTCCGGCGGCTCCCGCTGACCGACCGCTCGGTGCCGACGAGGGCCCACCGGTCGTGCACATCGTCGAGGGACGAGTGGTCGTTGAGGTTCCGGCGTCGTGGTCGGTGGCGCGGGTCACCGGCGGTCCGGGCTCGCGGCGCGTCCAGGTGACCGCACCGGATGACCCGCACCTCGCGCTGCACATCACCCAGTCCTTCGCACCCGGCGGCACCCTGGCCGAGGCCGCCGAATCGCTCAGGCGGGCCATCGGCGCCCAGCCGCCCGGGGTCTTCGTCGATGTGCGTCCGGAGGACCAGGTGGCCGGGCGGCGGGCGGTGACCTACCGCGAAATGCGACCCGGCCGGGTGATCCGCTGGTCGGTCATGCTGGAAGGGTCCACCCGCATCAGCGTGGGGTGCGAGAGCCGGCCCGGGGCCGAGGCCGGTATCCGTGCGGCATGCGAGGCGGCGGTGCGGTCGGCTCGGGAGCTCAGGGAAACGGGAGCTCAGGGAAACGGGAGCTCAGAGAGAGTCAGTGGAACCGAGTCCGGCCGCTGACCGTCTAACCAGGTGCTGAGTCCGACTGTTGTGCGGTTCCGACGGAGGAGAGCCGTCGGGACCGCACAGGAGTCGGCCCAGCCCAGCCGCCTGGTGCGGGCGTTTTGACCTGCGCGGATCCTCGCAGGTAGGCTGACCCGCTGGCGCGTCGTTTGCCGTCGGCTCTGTTCGGGCCGCGGCGTCAGCGGGGTCCCGGGTCTATGTCGGTCGCCGGGAGGTCGCATCGGCGGTGCCCGACCGGCACCCGGGTCACCCGGGATCCACCCCGATAGAGGAGAGGTAAGCGCTGTGCCGCCTTCCAGGCCCACCTACACACCGAAGCCCGGTGACACCACGCGCGCGTGGTACGTCATCGACGCGACGGACGTGGTGCTCGGCCAGCTCGCCGTTGCCGCAGCCAATCTGCTGCGCGGCAAGCACAAGCCGACATTCACCCCCAACGTCGACGTCGGTGACTTCGTCGTCATCGTCAACGCCGACAAGGTCGCCGTCGGAGGCGACAAGCTCAACAGCAAGATCGCCTACCGCCACTCGGGGTACCCCGGCGGTTTGCGCTCCCGCACGCTTGGCGAGCTGCTGCGTAAGCAGCCCGATCGGGTCGTCGAGAAGGCGATCGTGGGCATGCTGCCCAAGAACCGGCTGTCCCGTCAGATCCAGCGCAAGCTCAAGGTCTACGCAGGACCCGAACACCCGCATTCCGCCCAGCGGCCGGTGAACTTCGAGATCAAGCAGGTGGTGCAGTGACCGAGTCGACTGAGAACCCCGAAATCCCCGAGACTCCCGAGAGCCCCGAGAACTCAGCGGCCCCCGAGGCGGCCCCCGAGGCGGTCGAGCCCGCGGCGCCCCCGGCGGAGGCAGCCGACTCCAGCGGCGAGTCCGACTCGGGCGAGGAGGCGGCGCCCCCTGCGCGGCGCGAGCCGGTGATCCTCGACCGTCCGATCCAGACCGTCGGCCGCCGCAAGGAGGCCGTGGTGCGGGTGCGTCTGCTTCCCGGCAGCGGCCAGTTCAACCTCGACGGGCGCACGCTGGAGGCCTACTTCCCGAACAAGGTGCATCAGCAGCTGATCAAGGCACCCCTGGTCACCGTCGATCGGGTAGACAGTTTCGACATCCACGCCCACCTCGACGGCGGCGGTCCGTCCGGCCAGGCCGGAGCGCTGCGGCTGGCGATTGCCCGGGCGCTGATCCTGGTGCAACCGGAGGACCGGCCCGCGCTGAAGAAGGCGGGCTTCCTCACCCGCGACCCGCGCTCCACAGAGCGCAAGAAATACGGCCTGAAGAAGGCCCGCAAGGCGCCGCAGTACAGCAAGCGCTGACGCATGGGCCGCTTGTTCGGGACCGACGGCGTACGCGGCGTCGCCAATCGCGACCTGAGCGCCGAACTCGGTCTGGCGCTGGGTGCGGCCGCGGCACGACGCCTGGCCGCCTTCGGGGAATCCGGGCGGGCCGGCCGTCGTGCCACGGCGGTGCTCGGCCGCGACCCGAGGGCCAGTGGCGAGATGCTGGAGGCCGCGGTGGTGGCCGGCATTGCCAGCGAAGGCGTGGACGTCCTACGGGTCGGTGTCCTTCCGACGCCCGCGGTGGCGTACCTGACCGGAGCCTACGGCGCGGACTTCGGCGTGATGATCTCCGCGTCGCACAACCCGATGCCCGACAACGGCATCAAGGTCTTCGGCCCGGGCGGCCACAAGCTCGACGACGACACCGAGCACCGCATCGAGGAACTGGTGGCCCAGGGTCCGGGCGCGCGACCGGTCGGCGCGGACATCGGCCGTGTGCGGCATGCCGGTGACGCGCTGGACCGCTATCTGGGTCACGTCGCCGCGGCGGCCACCGCGAACCTGAGCGGGTTGACCGTGGTGGTCGACTGCGCCCACGGCGCGGCGTCGGTCGCGGCGCCGCACGCCTACGCCGCGGCTGGTGCCAGGGTCACCGCCATCAACGCCGAGCCCGACGGGCTCAACATCAACGCCGACTGCGGCTCGACGCACCTGGCACCCCTGCAGTCCGCGGTGCGCGCCCACGGCGCCGACCTCGGTCTGGCCCATGACGGCGACGCTGATCGATGCCTGGCGATCGACGCCGCCGGGCGGGTCGTCGACGGTGACGCCATCATGATGATCCTTGCGCTGGCCATGCAGGCCTCCGGGGAGCTCGCCTCGGACACGCTGGTCGCCACGGTGATGAGCAATCTCGGGTTGCACGTGGCGATGCGGGAGGCGGGTATTGCGTTGCGCACCACCGGTGTGGGTGACCGTTCGGTGCTGGAGGAGTTGTCGGCCGGCGGTTACGCCCTGGGTGGTGAGCAGTCCGGACACATCGTCATGCCCGCTTTCGGCACCACAGGTGACGGCATCGTCACCGGACTGCGTCTGATGTCGAGGATGGCCCAGACGGGTTCGTCTTTGGCCGGGCTGGCCGCGCCGATGCGAACCATGCCCCAGGTCCTGATCAATGTCGAGGTCAGCGACAAGGCGAGCGCGGCCGACGCCCCGGCGGTGCGGAACGCGGTCGCCGAAGCCGAGGCCGAGCTCGGCGATTCCGGCCGCATCCTGTTGCGCCCATCGGGCACCGAGCAGATCGTGCGTGTCATGGTGGAGGCCTCCGACGAGGACACCGCCCGGCAGGTGGCCCATCGGGTGGCACGGTCGGTCAGCGCCCAGGGCTGAGCAAATCTCGGAACCGGTAGCGCCGCCGGTGCGTCCAATCAGTCATGGCAACAACACCGGCGACCCACGTCGATGTGGCGGGGCTGCGTAGCGCCGCGCAGCGGATGGAGGTCGCCGCCGACATCCTCAGCGGTGCCCTGCTACCTCCTGCGTGCAGTCTCGGCTTCGATGCGACGGTCGCGGGCCGGTCGCACGCCGACGCCGGGGCGATGCTGCGCGGGGCGGTCGACCGTCTGGTCGCCGGTGTGGCCGCCGCGGCCGCGTCCAGTCGGGACGTCGCTCACACCCTGCGCGCGTGCGCCGAAGGCTACGGGAACGCGGAGACCTACGCCGCGGAGACCCTGCGATGACACTGCCGGCGGCAGCGGCGGCTGCCGCAGCCAACACCGAAACCTACGTGGCGGCCTATCGCGCCCTCGGCCTGGGCACCGCGGCGCTCAGCGCCGACCTGGTCCGGGAGTTGTGGGGTGCGGAGGACGGATTGAGCCTCGCCGCACTCGACGCCGACAGCGACGCGTTGCGGGCTGTCGCCGACGCTGCCGATGACGGCGTGCGCGCTCAGCGCGAAGCTCTCACCATCCTCGCCGAGGCGTGGCAGGGTCCGGCCGGGTCGGCCGTCGCGGAGCGCATCGCTCAGCACTGCGCGGCGACGGACGGCGCGGTCGCGGCGTTGCGCGATGCCGCTGCGGTACTGGGGTCGCTGCGCGATCGGCTGGGCCAGCTGCTGGAGGCCAAAGCGGACGCGGCCATCCGCATCGACGGCCGCGCAGCTTGGGGTTCGGGATTGCTGGCCGACGCCGCCGCCGTCCTCGACGGAACAGCCGACGGATCAGCTGCGGCGGCCGTCCGGCATCGGATCGCACCCTATGTCGAGGCCGATGTCCAGTCCGACTGGGTGTCGGCGATGCGTGCGGCCACCGAATCGGTCGCCGCAGCCTACGAGCAGTCCGCGACCCGGCTGGCATCCGAGCAGCCCGTCGAGGCCGGCGGCGGCGGGCCGCCCGCAGCGGCAGCCCGGCCGGTGGGGGCGGCCGCGCAGACGCCGCTGCCGCCGGCGCCTGCCGTGACCTCCGGCGCCGGCGGCCCGGTACCGCTGCCGGATCTGAGCGGGTTGCTGCCGCCGGTGCCCGACCTCGGTGCACCGCTGGCGACTCTGGTGGCTCACATCGCCGAGGCCCTCGGCGAGGACCCCGAACCGGCCGATCGCGGGCCCCGCGACGAATCCACCGCGACACCGGAGCGGGAGCGGCCGCATCCCGCACCCGCCGCGGAACCGGACACCCCCGCCACGACGCCCCGCGGTCGGCCGGTTGATGCGGTCACTGCGGTGCCGGCGATCCCGCCGGCCGAGCCGGCGCAGACATCCCCGCCGGCCGAGCAGGCGCAGACATCCCCGCCGGCCGAGCCGGCGCAGGAGTTCCCGCCGGCCGAGCACGAAGCCGACCGGGCACCCTGCGAGATCGCGGCCGACGAGCTGCCCCAGGCCGGACCCTGACCCCTCAGGGCAGCAATCGCTGCAACTGCTCGACGAAGCTGACGTACTCGGTGCCATCGGCGGCGACCGGGGTGACCAGCAGCGTGGTGACGCCGGCCTCGGCGAACGCGGCGATGCGCTCGGCGACGTATCCCGGCGGACCGATGAGCGAGATGTTGCGCACCAAATCGTCGGGCACCGCGGCGATGGCCTCGGTTTTCCGCCCGGACAGGTACAGGTCCTGGATGCGGTCGGCAACCTCGCCGAACCCGTAGCGGGTCGCCACGTTGTGATAGAAGTTGCGGCCCCGCGCGCCCATTCCGCCCAGGTAGAGCGCCAGCTGCGGTTTGGCCCAGGCCAGCCGCTCCTCGACGTTGTCGCCGATCGCCAGGGACACCCCCACCATCACATCGAGCTCGCCGAGAGCGCTGTCGCGCTTGGCCCGGCCGGCGCGCAGGGCCGCGCCCCAGATGTCGTCGGCCTTCTCGGGGTAGAAGAAGACCGGCTGCCAGCCCTCGGCGATCTCCGCGGTCAGCTCCACGTTCTTGGGACCCAGCGAGGCGATCGTGATCGGGATGCGATCACGCACCGGCTGGTTGATGATCTTCAGCGGCTTGCCCAGCCCGGTGCCGCGATCGGGCGGCAGCGGAATCTGGTAGCTCCGGCCCTGGTGGTTCACCCGCTCACGGCGCCAGACCTGCCGACAGATCTCCACCACCTCGCGGGTCCGGCCCAGCGGCGCGTCGAAGGGCACGCCGTGGAACCCCTCCATCACCTGGGGTCCCGACGTCCCGATCCCCAGCCGGAATCGGCCGTCGGACACGTAGTCCAGCCCGGCGGCGGTCATGGCCAGCAGCGTCGGGGTGCGGGTGTAGATCGGCAGCACTCCGGTCCCCAGCTCGATGCGGGAGGTTCGGGCGGCCAGATACCCCAGCTGGCTGATCGCGTCGAAGGAATACGCCTCCGCCACCAGAACGATGTTCACTCCCTGCTGTTCGAGAACGGCGACGTGCTCGACGGCTTCGCGGAAGCCGCCCGAGTAGGCGAGGAAGATTCCGGTGCGCATGTCAGCGGAACAGGGCCATGATGCGGTCTTCGGCGGTCACTGATGGAGCATCGGCCTCGGGCAGGCTGGTGCGCGGCAACGCGGCCTCCGGGTCGGCGAACACGCGGTAGGTCTTGTCGCCGGTGAGATGGAAGAGCAGGAAGCCGGTCAGGACCGCGCGCACCGTCTTCTGGACGCGGGTACTCGGCGACGGCAGCCTCAGCATCCGCAGCAGGTTGCGTCGCTCCGCAAGATCCGCGGGACCGGCGCGGTCGACCACGCGCAGCATCGCGCCGTCCCAGGCCTGCGCAACCTCGAGCGCGTCGGTGCGCAGCGACTTCGCATCGTCGGTAGTCGCCAGCACCAGACCGGGGATCGTCAGTGTCGCGGCCGCAGCCTCCGCCGACGGTTTGGTGACCGAGGGGAACACCGCGGCCAGAGCTTTGACTGACGTGTCGCCGGAGGCAGATGCCGCGGCCAGGGTCGCCGCTGCGGCGCCGAACCCCACTCCGGCTACGGCCAGCTTGGTGCGGGCCACGCTGATCTCACCCGGACCGAGCCGCACGCCCGCCACCACATCCAACGCGGCCATCAGGTCGTAGGAGAGGTTGAGTACCGAGGGCGCCGGACCGCGCTGCGTGGCCGGTGCTGCGGTGACGATGCCCCAACTCGCCAGGTGCTCCAGGGTGCCGGCGTAGCGTTCGGGGCCCGACAGCCAGTCGTGTCCGAAGGCGACCGCGGGCAGGTGAAACCCGGCAGCCGGGGTATGAACGACCCCGGGGATGCCGGCAAACGCCAGGTCGCCGCGTAGCACCCGGTGTGGGCCGCGGCGCGTGAGCGCGGTGAACAGCGTGCGGGTGCGGGCCACATCACGACCGTAGCCGACCGGGACTACCCTGGTTTCCCGTGTGCGGAATCGTGGCCTACGTCGGTCACCGCCCTGCCCGCGAGGTCGTCGTCGACGCGCTGCGCCGGATGGAATACCGCGGTTACGACTCCTCGGGGCTCGCGCTGCTCGACGGATCCGGGGGGCTCACGGTCCGGCGCCGCGCGGGCCGGCTGGCCAACCTGGAGGCCGCCCTGGCCGAGACCGATCCCGATGTGCTCACCGGGACGGCCGGGTTGGGCCACACCCGGTGGGCCACCCATGGCCGGCCCACCGACCGCAACGCTCACCCGCACCGGGATGCGGCGGGCACCTTCGCGGTGGTGCACAACGGCATCATCGAGAACTTCGCGGCCCTGCGCTACGAACTGGAGTCCGCGGGCGTGGAGTTCACCAGCGACACCGACACCGAGGTGGCCGTCCATCTGGTGGCCCGCGCCTACCAGAGTGGGCCAACCGCGGGTGACTTCCCCGCGTCGGTCCGTGCCGTGCTGCGGCGCCTGGAAGGTCACTTCACGCTCGTGTTCGCCCACGCCGATGACCCCGGCACGATCGTCGCCGCGCGCCGGTCCACGCCGCTGGTCGTCGGGATCGGCGACGGCGAGATGTTCGTCGGTTCCGACGTCGCGGCGTTCATCGAGTACACCCGCGATGCGGTCGAACTCGGCCAGGATCAAGCCGTGGTGATCACCGCCGACGGCTACCAGATCACCGACTTCGAGGGCAACGACCAGGCTGACCGTGCCCGTCCGTTCCACATCGACTGGGATCTGTCTGCCGCTGAGAAGGGCGGCTATGACTTCTTCATGCTCAAGGAGATCGCCGAACAGCCCGCGGCGGTTGCCGACACCCTGCTGGGTCACTTCGTGGACGGCAGGATTGTGTTGGATGAGCAGCGTCTGTCCGATCAGGAGCTGCGCGAGATCGACAAGGTGTTCATTGTCGCGTGCGGTACCGCCTACCACGCCGGGCTGCTGGCCAAGTACGCCATCGAGCACTGGGCACGGCTACCGGTGGAAGTGGATCTGGCCAGCGAATTCCGCTACCGCGATCCGGTGCTGGACCGGGGCACCCTGGTGATCGCCATCTCCCAGTCCGGCGAGACCGCCGACACCCTCGAAGCGGTTCGCCATGCCAAGGCGCAGAAGGCGAAGGTACTGGCGGTCTGCAACACCAACGGCAGCCAGATCCCGCGTGAGTCCGACGCGGTGCTCTACACCCGGGCCGGCCCGGAGATCGGGGTGGCCGCGACAAAGACGTTCCTCGCTCAGGTCGCCGCCAACTACCTCGTCGGTCTGGCGCTGGCCCAGGCGCGCGGCACGAAGTACCCCGATGAGGTCGAACGCGAATACCGGGAACTGGAGTCGATGCCGGATCTGGTGGCGCAGGTCCTCGGCCATGCCGAAGAGGTCTCCGGGCTGGCTCGCGGGTTCGCGTCGGCTCCGGCTGTGTTGTTCCTGGGCCGCCATGTCGGCTATCCGGTGGCCCTGGAGGGTGCGCTCAAGCTCAAAGAGCTGGCCTACATGCACGCGGAGGGCTTCGCTGCCGGGGAACTCAAGCACGGACCGATCGCGCTGATCGAGGAGGGACTGCCGGTTATCGTCGTCATGCCCTCGCCCAAGAACGCGGCAATGCTGCACGCCAAACTGCTGAGCAATATCCGGGAGATTCAGGCACGCGGTGCGGTCACGATCGTGATCGCCGAGGAGGGCGACGAAACCGTCCGTCCCTACGCCGACTACATTGTCGAGATTCCCTCGGTGTCAACGCTTTTCCAGCCTCTGCTGTCGACTGTGCCGCTGCAGATCTTCGCCGCGGCCGTGGCGCAGGCCCGTGGCTACGATGTGGACAAACCGCGCAACCTCGCCAAATCCGTCACCGTCGAATAGATGCTTTCCTACTACACCGCCGAGGTGATCCGGGCGGCCGAGGCCCCATTGCTGGCAGCCCTGCCCGACGGTGTGCTGATGCGTCGTGCGGCCACCGGGCTGGCCGGCGCGGTCGGCGTCGAGCTGCGCCGCCGGACCGGCGGTGTCAGTGGGCGTTCGGTGTGCGCGGTCGTCGGCTCCGGGAACAACGGGGGTGACGCCCTCTGGGCGGGGACGTTGTTGCGCCGCCGGGGCGCAGCCGCCTCGGCGATCCTGCTCAGCCCCGAACACACCCACCCCGTAGCGCTGCGGGCGTTCCGGCAGGCCGGCGGCCGGATCGTCCAGAGCCCGCCCGCGGCGACCGATCTTGTACTCGACGGCGTGATCGGCATCTCCGGGAAGGGTCCGCTGCGTCCGGCGGCGGCCGAGGTCTTCGCCGCCGTCGCGGCCGCGGACATCCCGGTGGTGGCCGTCGATGTGCCCAGCGGCATCGACGTGCACACCGGAGAGCAGAGCGGACCGGCCGTGCGGGCAGCGCTGACAGTCACGTTCGGCGGCCTCAAGCCGGTTCACGCGCTGGCCGACTGCGGGCGGGTGGAACTCGTCGACATCGGGCTGGAGCTGCCCGACAGCGATCTCGTCGGGATGGAGGCTGCCGACGTTCGAGCCCGCTGGCCGGTTCCGGGGCCGCGCGACGACAAGTACACCCAGGGCGTGGTCGGAATCCTGGCCGGCTCAGCCGCCTACCCGGGAGCGGCCATCCTGTGCAGCGGCGCGGCGGTGGCGGCCACCTCGGGCATGGTCCGCTACGCGGGCAGCGCGGCGGCGGAGGTGGTGTCGCACTGGCCGGAGGTGGTTGCGGCGCCCGATGCGGCTGCGGCCGGGCGGGTGCAGGCGTGGGTGGTCGGACCCGGTCTGGGCACCGACGAGACCGCGATGACCGCCCTTGCGTTCGCGCTCAACTCCGAGCTGCCGGTGATCGTCGACGCCGACGGGCTCACGCTGCTGGCCGCTCACCCGCACCTGGTCACCGGTCGCTCGGCGCCCACGGTGCTGACCCCGCATGCCGGGGAGTTCGAACGGTTCGGCCTGGGCCCCGTCGGTGCGGACCGGGTGGCCGCCGCCCGCAGGCTGGCCGACGACACCGGCGCTGCCGTCCTGCTCAAGGGCAACATCACGGTGATCGCCGACAGCGCACGGTCAGGCCATCGGCGGACGTATCTCAATCCAGCGGGCGGCTCCTGGGCGGCCACCGCCGGATCCGGCGATGTGTTGAGCGGCATCGTCGGGGCACTGCTCGCCGCCGGCCTGCCCGCGGCCGAGGCCGCCGCCGCGGCGGCCTTCGTGCACGCGCGCGCGGCGAACGCCTCGGCCGCCGATCCCGGGCCGGTGTCGGTGCCCACGTCGGCGTCGCGCATCCTTGCGCATATCCGATACGCCGTCGCCAATCTGTGAACCAACCGAGAGGAAAGCCATGCCGCACGTGAGGTACCGCTCCCCGTCGATCGCCCCGGCCTACACCGGGCGGCTGGCCACCAACCCGATACCGTCGCTGCGGCTCCCCGACGAAGCGATGGAACCGGCCGCGGCCTACCGCTTCATCCACGACGAACTCATGCTGGACGGCAGTTCCCGGCTGAATCTCGCGACCTTCGTCACCACCTGGATGGACCCGGAGGCCGAGAGGCTGATGACCGAGACCTTCGACAAGAACATGATCGACAAGGACGAGTACCCGGCGACGGCGGCGATCGAGTCCCGCTGCGTGGCGATGGTGGCCGATCTCTTCCACGCCGAGAATCTGCGCGACGACGACGCCGCCACCGCCGTCGGCGTCTCGACCATCGGATCCTCCGAGGCGGTGATGCTCGGCGGGCTGGCGCTCAAGTGGCGCTGGAAGGAGCGCATCGGCGGCCAGGACGCGGATGCCTGGCGCACCCGCAGACCCAACCTCGTGATGGGCTCCAACGTGCAGGTCGTGTGGGAGAAGTTCTGTCGCTACTTCGAAGTCGAGCCGCGCTACCTGCCCATGGCGGAGGACCGCTATGTGATCACCCCCGAGCAGGTCGTCGACGCCGTCGACGAGGACACCATCGGCGTCGTGGCCATCCTGGGCACCACCTACACCGGCGAACTGGAGCCGATCGCCGACATCTGCGCCGCGCTGGACACCGTGGCCAAGGACCGGGGCCTGGACATCCCGGTGCACGTCGACGGGGCCAGCGGAGGATTCGTCGTGCCCTTCCTGCATCCCGACCTCAAGTGGGACTTCCGTCTCCCGCGGGTGGCGTCGATCAACGTCAGCGGCCACAAGTACGGACTGACCTATCCGGGTGTCGGTTTCGTGGTGTGGCGCAACGCCGACCTCCTGCCGGAGGATCTGGTCTTCCGGGTGAACTACCTCGGCGGGGACATGCCGACGTTCACCCTGAACTTCTCCCGGCCGGGAAACCAGGTGGTCGGTCAGTACTACAACTTCCTGCGCCTGGGCCGCGGCGGTTACACCCAGGTGATGCGGACGCTGTCGGACACCGCCCAGCTGCTGTCCGAACAGCTGAAGGCTTCCAAGCACTTCGAGATCATCACCGACGGATCGCAGATCCCCGTGGTGGCCTTCAAGCTGTCCGGTGACTTCGGCTACACCGAGTTCGATGTCTCGGCGGGGCTGCGCACCTACGGCTGGCAGGTGCCGGCCTACACCATGCCGACCGGCGCGGAGGACGTCACGGTGTTGCGGGTCGTCGTTCGCGAGGGGTTCTCGGCCGACCTTGCGCGTTCGCTGTGGGAGGACCTCAACTCGGTGCTGAGGCACCTCGATGCGATCAAGCCCGAGGGTCACTTCACCGAGGAGCACTTCGCGCACTGAGGGGTGGGCGGACCCGTTCGTTTCCTGGGTCGAACAACGGTCGAAGCGACACCGTGATCGGGTAGATGTCGCCGCCCACGTTGACCTCGTAGCTACCCGCGCTCAGCCAGTCGCGGGTGACGGCCGTGTCGTCGCCCGAACGCAGATAGCCCAGCCCGACGCTGGTTCCCAGAGCAGCACCCCAGGCCGCCGAGGTGACCTGCCCGACCGCCGTGCCGTTCCGCAGCATCAGCTCGCCACCCCACAGCATGGGCTCGTCGCTGTCGACGGCGAAGCTCACCAGTCGCCGGCGCGGTCCCCGCGATCTACTGCGCTGCACGGCGGCGCGACCGAGGAAGTCGACATCGGTGGTGAGCTTGCAGGTGAACAGCAGTCCGGCCTCGACCGGCCCGTCCGCAGGGGTCAACTCCCGGCCGAAGGCCCGGTACCCCTTCTCCAGACGCATCGACTCGATCGCGTAATAGCCTCCGCGGCCGATGCCCAGCTCCGCCCCGGCAGCGATCAGGTCCTGGTAGACGCCGACGGCGAATTCGGCGGGAACGTAGATCTCCCAACCTAATTCGCCGACGTAGGTGATGCGCGTCGCGCGGACCGTCGCGTGGCCCAGCGCGATCTCACGGCTGGTGGAGAACGGGAAGGCGGCATCGGAAAAGTCGGCGTCGGTGAGTTGGCCGAGCAGGTCCCGCGAGCGCGGTCCCATCACCCCGAACACCGCCAGTGACGAGGTCACGTCGGTCAACTCGGCCCGGGTACCGGCCGGCATGTTCTTGCGGATGTGGTCCTTGTCCCGCTCGGTGCTCGCCGCGCCGCTGACGATGAGGAATTCGTCGCGCGCGATGCGGGTAACCGTGACGTCGGCCTCGTAGGTTCCGTGTGCGTTGAGTAAACCGGTGTACACCGCCGTGCCTGGTGGTACGGCGACATCCGCGGTACACAGCCACTGCAGCGCCGCCTCGGCGTCCGGACCTGCGAGCAGGTACTTGGAGAACGAGGTCTGGTCGAACACGGTCACCCGCGTGCGGGTGGTGACCTGTTCGGCGGCTGACCAAGCCAGCCAGTTCGGCTTGGCCCAGGAGTACTCGATCCGCGGCTCGCAGCCCGCCGGAGCGAAGAAGTTGGTCCGCTCCCAGCCCATTTTGCTGCCGAAGTTGGCATTGGCCGCGGCGAGCAGGTCGTGGACGGGCGAGCGGCGCAGCGGTCGCCCGGTGGTCGGCTCGCGGTTGGGCCAGGGGATCGCGTAGTGCATGCCGAGTACTTCCGAGACACGGTCACGCAGCCAGCCGACGTTGCCGTGGAACGGCGCGAAGCGCCGGATGTCCACTGTGGTCAGATCGGTGGCCGGGGCACCGTTGACAATCCATTCCGCCAGTGCCCGTCCGGCACCTCCGGCCGAGGCGATGCCCACGGAGTTGAACCCCGCCGCGACGAAGAAGTTCGCGCACTCGGGGGCCTCGCCGAGGACGAACTGGTTGTCGGGGGTGAAGCTCTCCGGGCCGTTGTAGAGCTTCTTGCACCCGGTGTGCTCCAGGGCGGGAATCCGCACGATCGCGCTGTCCATCAGCACCCCGAAGTGCTCCCAGTCCTCGTCGAGCAGCTGGAACTCGAACGGGTAGGGGATCTTGTCGGGCGCCACCCACGGCTTGGCCTGCGGTTCGAAGCCGCCCACCACCAGACCGCCGACCTCCTCCTTGACGTAGATGTAGCCGTCGGGGTCGCGCAGGACGGGCAGGTCGGGATGCACGCCACGGATGGTCTCGGTGACGACGTAGAAGTGTTCGGCCGAATACAGCGGAACGTTGACGCCGGCCAGCGCACCCACCTGCTTGGCCCATTGCCCCGCGCAGTTCACCACGACTTCCGCCTCGATGTTGCCGCGGTCGGTGCGTACCCCTTTGACCCGGCCGCCCGCGGTCTTCACGCCGAGGACGCGCACCCGTTCGAGGATTCGCGCGCCCCGCCGTCGGGCACCCTTGGCCAGGGCCAGCGTCAGATCCGTCGGGTTGGCTTTGCCGTCGGCGGGCAGCCAGAGGGCGCCGGTCAGGTCATCGGTGCGCATGATCGGCCAGCGTGCCCCGGCCTGCTCGGCGGTCAGCAGTTCGCACTCGAGGTCGTAGGCGACCGCGTTGGCCGCGGTGCGCCGCAGCTGGGTCAGGCGGTCGGCGGTGCGGGCGACGGTGATGCCGCCGCACTGCTTGTAGCCGGTGCTCAGGCCGGTCTCGGCTTCCAACTCCGAGTAGAGCGCGGTGGAGTACTGCACCAGCCGGGTCCCGCTCTCGGTCGGGCGCAGCTGCCCGACCAGGCCGGCCGCGTGCCAGGTGGTGCCGCACGAAAGCTGGCCCTGCTCAAGCAGCACCACATCGCTTCGGCCGAGTTTGGCCAGGTGGTAGGCGACGCTGGTGCCGGCGACCCCGCCACCGATGACGACGATCTCGGCCCGGTCCGGCAGCTGTGAGTCAGACTGCGTTGATTCAAACACAAGCGCCTCTCTCGTCAGTCGGATGCCTGCGCGGCGATAAGCAGTCCGGCGAAGTGCGGGCTGCGGAACTCCGCGACAGCGGTCTCGAAGCGTTGCATGGCCCAACCCCAGAAGTCGAAATCCACGGTGCTGGTTGCGTTCTGGATGCACCCCCACAGGGTCCAGCCGTACTTGGCCGCGATTCCCTGCAGCCGAGATCGCGCTGTCTTGTGCCGCAGCGGCCGCTGGAAGTAGAGGGCGACAAGATGCTCGAGCTGATCGGGGGACAGGTCGCACTCGCTCCAGATGTTGCCCAGCTCGAAGCACGGATCGTTGTTGCCGGAGTACTCGTAGTCGATCAGCCGTACCCGCTCACCGTCGTCGATGAAGTTCGCGGCCAGCAGGTCGTTGTTGCAGGGGACGGTGGTGGTGTCGGTCGCCCGCAAAACCCGGCCGATGTCGTCGAACTGGCCGGCGAAGTCGCCGTAGGAGGCGGGCAGTCGGAAACCGCCCTCCTGGACGACGCGCAGGTAGCCGGGCTGGCGTTCGAACATGTCGAATCGGCCCCGAAACCGTGGACCGCGATGCAGCGTCCGGCACCCGTCCGCCACCCGGGCGAGCACGTCGGGCTTCTGAAAGTCGGCGTTGGTCAGGGTCGTGCCTTCGAGGAAGCCGACCAGCAGGATGCCCAGGTCGGGGCGATAGTCGATGACCGGGGCCCCGACGCCGGCCCGTTCGGCGGCCCGGCTGTTGTGGTACTCGCTGGTGCGGTCGATACCGAGCAGTGTCGCTGTTCCCAGATCGCAGCGCGCGACGTAGGACGCCGTGGGCGTGCTGACCTTGATGTTGCGATTGGTCAGACCGCCGTGCAGTTCCTCCAGCAGGCGCGGCTGGCCCGTCAGGGCCGGGAACTCGTCGAGCAACCGATCCAGGTGCGGGTCGTTGAGGAACGGCATGCAGGCGTCCTTGCGGTGCCGGGGACGGGCGTCTGAAAGATTAGGCCACTTTTCTGGGACAATCCTGGGCAGGTGAATTGAACATGGACACAACATCGCTGGCCGCGGCGACAGCCTCGCAGGTCACACCCGGCGAGGCCGTCATCGATCTGGGTGCCGTCGCGCACAATGTGCGGGTGCTGCGTGAGCACGCCGGCCCCGCGCAGGTAATGGCCGTGGTCAAGGCGGACGGCTACGGGCACGGGGCCACCGCGGTGGCCCGGGCCGCGCTGGCGGCGGGGGTTGCCGAGCTGGGAGTGGCGACCGTCGAGGAGGCGCTGGCGCTGCGACGCGACGGCATCACCGCCCCGGTGCTCGCCTGGCTGCATCCGCCGGGCACCGACTTCGCGCCCGCTCTGACCGCCGACATCCAGGTCGGGATCTCCTCGGCGACTCAGATCGAGGAGGTGGCCGCTGCGGCTGCGCACACCGGCCGGACCGCGGAGGTGACCATCAAGGTCGACACCGGACTGAACCGCAACGGGGTCGGCATAAACGAGTACCCGGCCGTGCTCGACGCGCTCGCACGCGCCACCGCCCATGGCTCGATCCGGGTTCGCGGCATCATGTCCCATCTGGCCAGCGGCGACGAACCCGACAACCCGCTCAACGATCTTCAGGCCGAGCGGTTCACCGCGATGCTCGCCGAAGCCCGCAGGCGGGGCGTGGGCTTCGAGGTGGCGCACCTGTCGAATTCGCCCTCCACGATGACTCGCCCGGACCTTGCTTTCGACATGGTGCGGCCCGGCGTCGCGGTGTACGGCCTGAGCCCCATTCCGGGCCGGGGAGACATGGGGCTGCGTCCGGCGATGACCCTGAGGTGCCGGGTGGCCATGGTCAAACGCGTCGCCGCGGGTGAGGGCGTGTCCTACGGCCACGCGTGGGTCGCCGACCGGGACACCACGGTGGCCCTGCTGCCGATCGGGTACGCCGACGGGGTGTATCGGGGGCTGAGCGGACGGCTGCGCGTCCTGATCAACGGCCGGCTGCGGCCCGGTGTGGGCCGGATCTGCATGGACCAGTTCGTCGTCGACCTCGGCCCGGGCCGTCCGGACGTCACCGAGGGCGACGAGGCTGTCCTCTTCGGACCGGGCACCGCGGGTGAGCCGACCGCGCAGGACTGGGCTGACCTGCTCGACACGATTCACTACGAGGTCGTCACCGGACCGCGCGGCCGGGTCACCCGCGTCTACCGGGAGGACGGCTCCAGTGGCCGGTGAACGTCCCCGACGTGCCGGTCTCGCCCGGGCGGGCAGGAAGGCCGGATTGATGGCAGGGGTCGCCGGCCTCGGCGCGGTCGGAGCGGCCGCGGGCCTGTCGGCCGCGAGGTCGCTGCGCCAGCGCAGGTACCGCGACGCCTACGAGGGGGAGGACTTCGCTCTTCTGGACGCCGACCGCGGCTGCGTGATCACCACGCCCGACGGCGTCCCATTGGTGGTGCGGGAGGTGGGACCGGTGACGGCCCCGCTGACGGTCATCTTCGCCCACGGGTTCTGCCTGCGCATGGGGTCGTTTCACTTCCAGCGCGCCGCACTCGGGGAGCGCTGGGGCGAACAGGTCCGGATGGTCTTCTACGACCAGCGCGGGCACGGGCAGTCCGGTTCCGCACCCATCGGCACCTACACCGTGCCGCAACTGGGTGCTGATCTGGAAACCGTTCTGCAGGTGATGGTTCCGCGTGGCCCGGTGGTTCTGGTCGGGCACTCGATGGGCGGTATGACGGTGCTCTCCCACGCGCGCCAATTCCCGCAGCACTACGGCGGCCGGATCGTGGGCGCCGCGCTGATCTCCTCGGCGGCCGAGGGGCTGCCGCGCTCGCCGGTGGGGGAGATCCTGCAGAACCCGGCGCTGGAAGGGGTGCGTTTCGCCGCCAGGTACGCGCCCAGCCTGGTGCATCGCACCCGTGGTGCGGCCCGTTCGGCTCTGCGCCCGATCCTGCGTGCCGCGTCGTTCGGCGGTGACGCGGTGAGCCCCCGGGTCGCCGCATTCTCCGAATCGATGATCTACGGCACGGAGGTTGCCACCCTCGTCGAGTTCCTGCACGCCCTGGAGGTCCACGACGAGACTGCCGCGCTGGCGGTACTGGCGGGCATCCCGACCCTGATCGCCTGCGGCGACCAGGACGTGTTGACCCCGGTCCGGCACTCGCGGGAGATGGCCGCGGCATTGCCCGATTCGACGCTCGTGGTGGTGCCGGGCGCCGGTCATCTCGTGCAGATGGAGCGACCCGACGTCATCAACGAAGCCCTCGTCGAACTGGTCGAGCAGGCCACGCCGTCGCGACTGGTGGCCTTCGCGCGGCGGGTCAGGGACCGGGCCCATGACTGAGCTGACCGGCGCGGCGACCGACGCGGAAACGGTCACGCTGCCGACCGTCGAGGCCACTCTCGCCCTCGGTGAACGCCTCGGTCGCGAGGTGCGCGCGGGTGACGTGGTCGTCCTGACCGGCCCGCTCGGTGCCGGTAAGACGGTGCTGGCCAGAGGGATTGCGCGGGGGATGGACGTGGAGGGACCGATCATCTCTCCGACGTTCGTGCTGGCGCGGGTGCACCGGGCTCGCGAACCGGGCCGCCCGTCGATGGTGCACGTCGACGTCTATCGCCTGCGCGAGGGCGGCGACCTACTGGCCGAATTGGACTCGCTGGACATCGATACCGACCTGGACGAGGCCGTAGCGGTGGTCGAGTGGGGAGAGGGACTGGCCGAGCGGCTCGCCCAGCGCCACCTCGACGTCACGCTGCAGCGCGTTCCCGACAGTGATATCCGCACCGCGACCTGGCGGTGGAGCCGACGGTGAGTGCCCGCATCCCCCGAGCGGTGCTGGCGATCGACACCGCCACGCCCGCCGTGCTGGCCGGCGTCGTACTGGACGACACCACACTGGCGGAACGGGTGACCATCGACGCTCACGCGCACGCTGAGCAGCTGACCCCCAATATCGTTGCAGCACTGAAGGATTGCAGCCTGGCGATGGATCAGCTGACGGCCGTCGTGGTCGGATGCGGGCCGGGTCCATTCACCGGGCTTCGGGTGGGGATGGCCACTGCCGCCGCCTATGGCCACGCCCTGGGCATCCCGGTTTTCGGGGTGTGCTCTCTGGACGCGATCGGTGTGCGGACGGCCGGTGAGGTGCTCGTGGTGACCGATGCGCGCCGCCGCGAGGTTTACTGGGCGCGCTACTCAGGCGGTGTGCGCATCGACGGCCCCGGTGTCGCGGCACCTGCCGACGTGCCGGTGAGCGGGGCGGAGCACGTGGCCGGAACGCTGACCGACCCGTTCGGCCTGCCGCGGGTGGAACCGGTGTACCCCTCGCCCGCGGGCCTGGTGGCCGCCGTCACCGACTGGGACACCACGCCCGGCCCGCTGGTTCCCCTGTATTTGCGTCGCCCAGATGCGAAGACCCTGGCCGAGCGAGCGGGGGCGGCTCGGTGAATGCCGTCTACGGCCACCTGACTGCGGGAGACGCCGCCCGCTGCGCGGAACTGGAGGCCCTGCTCTTCGACGGGGACGATCCATGGCCGCGCGAAGCGTTCCTGCGCGAGATCGCCTCACCGCACGCGCACTACGTCGCGGCGAGGGTCGAGGACACACTCGTCGGCTACGCCGGCATCGCGCGTCTGGGACGTACTCCGCCCTTCGAGTACGAGATTCACACGGTGGGCGTTGATCCGGCCTACCAGGGCCGGGGGATCGGGCGGCGGATGATGGCAGCGCTGCTCGATCTCGCCGGCCAGGACGGCGTGGTTTTCCTGGAGGTGCGCACCGACAACGAGCCGGCCATCGCGCTCTACCGCAGCCTCGGCTTCGTCGAGGTCGGTCTGCGCCGGCGCTACTACCGGGCCAGCGGTGCCGACGCCTTCACCATGCGGCGGGGCCCGGCATGAGAACCGTGCTGGCCATCGAAAGCTCCTGCGACGAGACCGGGGTCGGGATCGCCGGTCTGGACGATGACGGAACCGTCACCCTGCTCGCCGACGAGCTGGCCTCCAGCGTCGACGAACACGCCAGGTTCGGGGGAGTGGTGCCCGAGATCGCCTCGCGCGCCCATCTGGAGGCGCTGGTGCCGACCATGCGCCGGGCCCTGGACTCCGCCGGGATCGACCGCCCGGACGCCGTCGCCGCCACCATCGGGCCCGGCCTGGCCGGAGCCCTGATGGTCGGGGTGGCCGCGGCCAAGGCCTACTCCGCGGCCTGGGGGGTGCCGTTCTACGCGGTCAACCACCTCGGCGGGCACCTCGCCGCCGACGTCTACGACCACGGACCGCTGCCGGAGTGCGTGGCCCTGCTGGTCTCCGGCGGGCACACCCACCTGCTGCACGTGCGCTCACTCGGAGAGCCGATCGTGGAGTTGGGCAGCACCGTCGACGACGCGGCGGGGGAGGCCTACGACAAGGTGGCCCGGCTGCTGGGACTGGGCTATCCGGGTGGGAAGGTACTCGACGACCTGGCCCGCACCGGCGACCCCGAGGCAGTCGTTTTCCCGCGCGGGATGACCGGTCCTCGTGACGACCCCTACACCTTCAGCTTCTCCGGCCTCAAGACGGCGGTCGCACGCTACGTGGAGGCCAATCCCGCCGCAGTGGCTGCCGACGTCGCCGCGGGATTTCAGGAGTCGGTCGCCGACGTGCTGACTGCCAAAGCGGTGCGGGCGGCGAGCGATCTGGGTGTCGCGACACTGCTGATCGCCGGCGGGGTCGCAGCCAATTCGCGCTTGCGCGAGATGGCTGAACAGCGTTGTGCGGCTGCCGGTCTGGAGCTAAGGGTTCCGCGGCTACGGCTTTGCACCGACAATGGGGCGATGATCGCGTCCTATGCGGCACACCTCATCGGGGCCGGAGCCCGGCCCTCACCTCTGGAGGCTGCCAGCGACCCCGGCCTACCGATCGTGACCGGGCAGGTGCTGTGAGCGCCTCCGA
The DNA here is from genome assembly GCA_018882965.1 of Mycobacterium sp. Taxonomy (GTDB): domain Bacteria; phylum Actinomycetota; class Actinomycetes; order Mycobacteriales; family Mycobacteriaceae; genus Mycobacterium. The sequence goes on from VEQY01000003.1 coordinate 54,977, forward strand.
TGACCGTTCAGCGATCCTTGACCTGATCTATCGCTACGCCGAACTGATCGACGCCGGCGACTTCGACGGGGTGGGCCGGCTCCTGCAGCGCGCGTCCTTCGGCGGGCCCCGGACCCCGACGGTGACGGGTGCGCGCAACATCGCCGGCCTGTTCACCGTCATGACGAAGCGCTTTGCGGACGGCACCCCGAAGACCCGTCACCTGGTGCTCAACCCGATCGTGGAGATCGACCCGGGCAACCCGGACACCGCCACCGCCCGGTCCACCTTCTGCGTCGTGCAGGCCACCGACCGGCTACCACTGCAACCGGTGGTGGTCGGCCGGTATGCGGACGAGTTCGCCCGGGAGCCCGCATACCCCGGGAGCTGGTATTTCACCTCCCGGACAGCCGACGTCGAGATGGTCGGGGACGTCTCCGAACACCTGCTGATGGACCACCGCCGGTTCGACGTCCCGTCAGGTCCGCCCAGCGCGGCTTCGCCGTAGGCGAACCTGCAGCACCCCCTCTTGAGTGCTAGCACTCACCGGTATAGAGTGCTAGGTGGCAGGCGGACAATCCCTGTGTCGGCACCCGCGACGACGGCGCGAGGGCTCGGACGAATGCCGAATACCTGGTTAACGAGAACACAGTGGAGGAACCACGTGGCGAGCGTGAAAATCAAGCCTCTCGAGGACAAGATCCTCGTTCAGGCCAACGAGGCTGAGACGACCACCGCGTCGGGTCTGGTCATCCCGGACACCGCCAAGGAGAAGCCCCAGGAGGGCACCGTCGTGGCCGTCGGTCCCGGCCGCTGGGACGAGGACGGCGAGAAGCGCATCCCCCTGGATGTTGCCGAGGGCGACACCGTCATCTACAGCAAGTACGGCGGGACGGAGATCAAGTACAACGGCGAGGAGTACCTGATCCTGTCGGCCCGCGACGTTCTGGCAGTCGTCAGCAAGTAGTTCGTGAGCCGCCCCGGAACACCGTCCCCAGGGGCGGGTTCCGGGGCGGTCTTCATCCCCGCCCCCTTTCCCATCGGATCGAACACAGGACCGTCATGAGCAAGCAGATCGAGTACGACGAGACCGCACGCCGGGCCATGGAGGCCGGCGTCGACAAACTGGCCGACGCAGTGCGCGTGACCCTGGGCCCGCGCGGCCGGCACGTTGTTCTTGCCAAGGCCTTCGGTGGTCCGACGGTCACCAACGACGGGGTGACCATCGCCCGCGAGATCGAGTTGGAGGACCCGTTCGAGAACCTCGGAGCCCAACTGGTCAAGTCGGTGGCGACCAAGACCAACGACGTCGCCGGCGACGGCACGACGACCGCGACCGTGCTGGCCCAGGCGATGATCAGGGCAGGCCTGCGCAACGTCGCCGCGGGCGCCAACCCGATCGCGCTCGGCGAGGGCATCGGCCGGGCGGCCGATGCGGTCTGCGAGTCCCTGCTCGCCGCGGCGACTCCGGTGTCGGGGAAGAACGCCATCGCCCAGGTGGCCACCGTCGCCTCGCGCGACGAGGAGATCGGCGAGATGGTCGGCGAGGCCATGACCAAGGTGGGTGGCGACGGTGTCGTCAGCGTCGAGGAGTCCTCGGGCCTGGAGACCGAACTGGAGATCACCGAGGGCATCGGCTTCGACAAGGGTTTCATCTCCGCCTACTTCATCACCGACTTCGACTCCCAGGAAGCCGTTCTCGAGGACGCGGTGGTGTTGCTGCACCGCGACAAGATCAGTTCACTGCCGGACCTGCTGCCGCTGCTGGAGAAAGTCGCGCAGGCAGGCAAGCCGCTGCTGATCGTCGCCGAGGACGTCGAAGGCGAACCGCTGTCGACCCTGGTCGTCAACGCGATCCGCAAGACGCTGCGGGCGGTGGCGGTCAAGGCTCCGTTCTTCGGTGACCGCCGCAAGGCCTTCCTGGAGGACCTCGCCGTCGTCACCGGCGGTCAGGTGATCAACCCCGATGTGGGTCTGGTGCTGCGCGAGGTCGGCCTGGAGGTACTCGGCTCGGCCCGCCGTGTCGTGGTCAGCAAGGACGACACCGTCATCGTCGACGGCGGCGGCACCCACGACGCCATCGCCAACCGGGTCAGGCAACTGCGCTCGGAGATCGAGGCCACCGATTCCGACTGGGATCGCGAAAAGCTCGAGGAGCGGCTGGCCAAGCTGGCCGGCGGAGTCGCGGTCATCAAGGTCGGCGCTGCCACCGAGACCGCGCTCAAGGAGCGCAAGCACCGCGTCGAGGACGCGGTGGCGGCGGCCAAGGCCGCCGTCGAGGAGGGCATCGTCCCCGGCGGCGGAAGCGCGCTGGTGCAGGCCCGTGCGGCCCTCGCGCCGCTGCGCGCCGAACTGACCGGGGACGCCGCGCTGGGCGTGGAGGTGTTCTCCGACGCGCTCTCAGCCCCGCTGCACTGGATCGCGACCAACGCCGGTCTGGACGGCTCGGTGGTGGTGCACAAGGTCGCCGACTTGCCCGCCGGCCACGGCTTCAACGCCGCCTCGCTCACCTACGGCGACCTTGTCGCAGACGGTGTCGTCGACCCGGTGAAGGTCACGCGATCGGCAGTCATCAACGCCGCCTCGGTGGCCCGCATGCTGTTGACGACTGAGGCAGCCGTCGTCGAGCATGCAAGCCATGATGAAGGCGAACACGCGGGACACGGGCACACGCACTAGTTGACGAGACAGGGAGGGCACCCAGTTGGGTGTCCTCTCCTAGATGAATCGGCTCAACTGAGGTTTTGCTTGCGGAATAGCCGCGGCAGGAAGCCAAGTAGACCCAGCAGCGCGAAGATCGGGATCAGCCACCACCACCTGAATGAGACTTTGTCCTCGACCAGTGGAGCGTTCTCGACCTGTGGAGCCGAAGGCGCGGTCACGCTCGGCTGGTTCGTGGCCGTAGGCGCCAAGAAGGCGATCGGCTCGGCCGAGGCAAGCTGATTGTCGATATTGCCGATGATCGAGTAATTCTCCTCGACCTTCACCGCTCGAATTCCGGAGCCGGGGCCCAGATTCACCTTGTTCAGGTTCACCCACACGATATTCGGGCTCAGCGCCGACTCGAAGTAGTAGATCCTGTTGGTGGAGTCGGCCACGGAGCGCCAGTAGGTGGGTGACAGGTTGGGGTGCTCCGGATCGCCCACACCCCACGGCACCGAGACATTGCGCATCACGCTGAAGACCCCGGCGACGGCCTGCCGCTCATCGGTGGTCTGCGGCAACTTGCTCAGGTAGTACGACGCGCGCACGAAACGATCCTGGGACTGGATAGACCCCGGGAGCTCCATGTTCTTGTCGACGCCGTCCCATTCGGCATTGAGCTTCAGCTGCTCGTCGTAGGTCGGGCTGTTGGTCATCACCTGATATTGGCGACCGTGGTGGATCACGGGCTTACCGTCGAGGTACTCGATGATGGCCGAGTCGCCCGAAGCGTCCGTTACCGACAGGTGGACCGTTGGATGCGCCGCTCCGCCCGGGCCGAAGTTGATGGGCACGATGTAGATCGACGGGTTGGTGAACGCGTCGACCACCTCCGCGACGGTAGCGAAGTTGGTCAGGACGTAGTCCACCCAGCCCGCGAACGACAGCCGTGGGCGGTCGTCAGTGGGTGCCGGCCCGAAATCCGACTCACCCAGATAGAGCAAGTTGGCCACCAGGCCCGCGGTGTTCATTCCGTCGAAAACCCCGTCGATCGGGCCCTTCGGATCGGTGGTGCCTGCCACCTCGATCGCGCCGTACTTGCGGGTCCATGTCAGCGAGTTCTCCCCGCCAGCGCCGTCCTGGGTGCTGCCGGCAGGTACCGCGTACAGGTGGGAATGGAAGGAGTAGGGCCAGTCCATTGAGCGGCCGGTGACGACCATGCCGTCCGGTCCGAGCCAGGTCACCCGGCTGCAGGCATTCGCCGTGGGGGAAGATCCCAGCAGTGTTGCAACGGCTGCAACTGCCGAGGATGCGGCAATCAGGCGGGACAACACGGACTTCGACATGCCCGTCCTTTCGTGATCTACCCTCTCGGGGCGGTCCGGGCTTCCTGATTCAACCGAAGTCGCCGTGGCCTTCCGACACGACCGGCTTCGGTCGGGAGACAGTTCGGCGCCACCCCAGCCAGCAACGACGCCTCGCCACCACCGAGCTAGGCGGCGGGTTCGGTTGCGGAGTCCGCCTCGCGGGGCTCGCCGGCGCCGCCCCGGCCGGCCCGCGATGCCCCAGCCTTGCCTGCCTGGCCGCGGGACGGCGTGCTTGCCGCGGCCGGCGCATCGGCCCCGTCGGCGGTGGCGGACCGCAGCGCCCGACGGGTGGCCTCGCCAGACGACGGCGCGGCATCGGCGGCGGGTTCGACCGCGCTCACCACAGCGGCCGCCTCGGCATCTCCGCTGACCTCTGCGGGACCGCTGTCACCGGCTGCTGCGTCATCGGGCACGGACCCGGCTTCTACGGTCGGAGCCGGCGAAGCGGGCGAATCGGCTGGTGCAGACTGCGGAGCTACGGCCGAAGCCGCAACCGAGGCGGCCGCGGACGGCGCCTCGACGGCGGCAAACGGTCCCGGAATCCACCCGATGATCCAGTTGATGACGTTCTGCACGGTGTTCACGACGTCATTGATGATGTCCGGGATGCTCGGAATGTTCGGAATCAAGCCCGTGAAGAAGTTGATCTCGGCATTGACGAACCCGATGGCGGCCGCGATCAATCCGTTCACCCAGACGACCGTCGAATCGACCGCCCCGGCGATGTAGTTGCCCGGGTTTCCCGACAGCGGCCAGAAGTTCCCCGTGGCGATGGGGGTGACGAGGTCGTCGACCCAGTACACGGTGGCGGCCACTGCGTCTTCACCGTAGGTGTAGAGGATGTTGATCTGGTCGGCGATCGGTGGACCGATGATCGGGACCTGGCCCACCAGTGCGGCGATGGTGCTCACGACGTCGGCCACGGCCGGCTGGATGCTGTTGTAGATGTCCGCAATGAACCCGGTCAGAACCACCTCCTGCGCGGTGACCGCGCTGGACATCGGCAGCCCCGGGGGATTGGCGAGGAGCGCCGATGGCGCGACGGCGACGACCGGGGTCAGCGCGACGACGGCGGCCGCCACTGTGACGGCGGGACGAACAACAGCAACCATCGGGTGCTCCTTCTTCTTCGACGTTCCGGTCGGGCTGCCCGCCCAGACCCGGGGGAGAAAACCGCGCATAAAGTTAGCGCAAAACCTGCAGCCCTGGGCCGATACGGAGGCGAGGGTCTCCGGCGGCCCTGGTGAGACTCGCCACATCGCGCCGCCGGGGAGGCTACCGTGTCGGGTGTGGCGAAGGTTTCTGCCCGTGGCTGGGGGCGCTGGTTGGCCGTCGCGGCGTCGATCGCAGTGTCCGTCGCCATGTTTCACGCCCAGAGCAGAGAAGCCCCGAATCCGGCCGGGAACCCCCCGGTCCCGGCGGTCGAACCGGGAGTTGCGGGCGGCCCGGCGGCCGCTTCGAGGGTGCCCGTGCCCACCGAAGCGGAGTTGCTGGCGGCGAGCGCCCCGCTTGCCGCCCAGGAGTTCGAGTTCGAGATACCCCCCGGTGTCGCGCCGGAGGAGGGCCTGCAGGTCCACACCATCTGGGCGGCGCGCACGATCAGCATGATGTTCCTGGAGATCAAAACCATCGGCGGCTACCGGCAGGATCCGCTGAAGTGGCATCCCAACGGCTTGGCGATCGATGTGATGATCCCGAACGCCCAGACGCCCGAGGGCATCGAGTTGGGCAACCAGATCGCCGGGTACGCGCTGGCCAACGCGAAACGGTGGGGGGTGCTGCACGTTATCTGGCGGCAGGGCTTCTACCCGGGCATCGGGACCCCCAGCTGGATGGCTGACTACGGTTCGCCCACCGCCAACCACTTCGACCACGTCCACATCGCCACCGATGGCGGGGGATATCCCACCGGCCGCGAAACCTACTATCTCGGGTCGGTGCGGGTGGGGCCGCCGGGTTGATCACCGGGCGGGGCGCCCGGCAGTGGTGGATCCGGCCGCACCACACCCGTTGGCTGGTGGCCTGCCTGCTGAGCATGGGGGTGGCGGCATGGGCCGGGGAAGCCTCGCTCGGGATGGTGTCGCTCTTCGCAGTCATCTTCGCGGTCGGCGCGGCCCTGCTCGCGCTCGACGTGCGAACAGACGTTGATCTCGCCGGGCATGATCCCGCTAGCGAGGGCGACGATGCCGAGCCGGGCGAGGCGGTCAGGCCGAGCGGCGAGTCACCCCACGCTTGACGAGAACCTCGCGTTCGGACTCGCTGAGTCCGCCCCAGATGCCGTAGGGCTCCCCGACCTGCAGCGCGTGCGCGCGGCACTGCACGATCACCGGACAGCTGCGGCAGAGTTGTTTCGCACGCATCTCCCGCTGCGCGCGTGCCCGGCCCCGTTCTCCATCGGGATGAAAGAACACCGACGAATCCACACCGCGGCACAGTCCGTGCATCTGCCAATCCCAAAGGTCGGCGTTGGGTCCCGGTAGCCTCGAGGGCGTATGTGGCTGGTGCATCTCAAAATTCCTCTCCCCGAGCAGTTTTCGCTCGATCCCGCCGCGAGTTGTTTGGAGAGTTGTCTTCGGTGACCACTCAGTGCGCCTAACGGTAGGAGTTCCCGGGAAACCCCGTCAAGGCTCACACGCACCGCGGTTTCGCGTGCTGCGGAGCATGAATTTACGTGCCAGTCATCTTCGGATTCGGTGGGTGATTGTTTAGCCAGGAAGACCTCCGGGCTGTGCATCCCCAGCGGGGTTGACGGTTGTCGAGTTGACACGGTCGTAACGCGGCGACCACGAAGTATTAACACCGGGTAGCGTCGCGACCCGATGACCGTGCTGGCCGACGCCGCCTTCGGCGAGGACCCAGGCCACTGGCCGCTTCCAGCAGCCAGTGGCGGGGCCGAACTGTGGTTGCGGGCGGTGGCCGCCGGCGGCCAGGGCCGTTACGCCAGCGCTCGCGCGGACCTCGCCGCGCTGAGCCGTCGGCACCCGACTGGGCGATGGGCCTCGTTGGCCGCGAGCACCGCTGGCTCGTTCCTCCGCCAGCAGGGGTGGCACGGGATCGCCCACGACTGGGATGGGCGGGCCTGGGCACGAGCCGACGGTGACCCGGAGTCGGGCATCGACGCGCTTGTCGGGCTCGCGGCCGATGCGCTCGGTATCGGACGGCTGTCGGCTGCGGCGGCTCTTCTCGATCGTGCCCGGGCGGTGCTGGGCCGCGCGGATGAGCCACCGGCGCGACTCGGCATCCGGCTGGCGTGGGTGCACGCCGAACTCGCGATGGCCGGCGGGTCGGGTGCCGAGGCTCTCGACCATGCCCGCCGTGGCGTCGAGCTGGCCGAGCAGGCCCTGCCCGCACTGCGCCGCCACCGGGTCAAGAGCGACGTCGTGCTCGCCGCTGCTCTGTGTTGCGACGGGAATCTCGCCCTTTCCCGCACGGTTGCCGAGGCGGCGCTCGAGGACTCTCGGCGGGCCGGACTGGTCCCGTTGACGTGGGCGCTGGCCTGCCTGCTCACCGATATCGGCGCCGCCTCGTACTCCGACGCCGAGATCGCCGACATCCGTGACCGCAGTGCCGCGTTCGTCGCGCGCCACGGCGGTCGTTGGAGCCGTCGTTAACGGGCCTTCGCCGGTCAGGCCGATATTGTCTCCATCAACACCGCTGCCGGGCGATACCGGTACGTAACGTTGGAGATGCCCTCGTCGATGACCATTCCGGGAGAACGTCTCGACGCCGCGGTCGCAGAAGCGGTTGCCGGCAGCCGGGACGCGCTCCGGGAGGTGGTGGAGACGATCCGCCCGGTGGTGGTCCGCTACGTGCGGGCCCGTGTCGGTACCGCGGAACGCAGCGGCCTCTCAGCTGACGACGTTGCCCAGGAGGTTTGCTTGGCCGCCATCCAGGCGCTGCCGCGTTACCGCGACCAGGGCCGGCCGTTCATGGCCTTCGTCTACGGCATCGCCTCACACAAGGTCGCCGACGCCCATCGGGCGGCGGCCCGAAACCGTTCCGACCCGGTTGACTCGGTGCCGGAGCGCTACTCGGTGGAGACGGGGCCTGAGCAGCGCGCCATTCAGGCCGACACCTCCGTGCGGATGAACAAACTGCTCGCCGTGCTTCCGGAGAAGCAGCGGGAGATCCTGACCCTGCGCATCGTGGTGGGACTGTCGGCCGAGGAGACCGCCGACGCCGTCGGCAGCACACCGGGCGCCGTCCGGGTCGCCCAGCACCGGGCACTGGCCCGGCTGAAGTCCGAGATCGCCTCTGCGGGGATGGACGCGGGGTTGGATTATGCCTGAGAACTTGTCGCCCGGGGGTGAGCCGTCGCTGGATGCCGTGCGGCGCAGCGACGAATTCGTCGACGCTCTGGCGGCCGGGCGCCCGGTCACCCCGCAGGACCAGACCGACGCCGCGCTCGCTGCCTTGCTCGGTGGCTGGCGCGATGACATCCGCTCCGTCCCCGACGCGGACCTGGTTTCAGAGCAGGATGCGATTGCTGCCCTCGACAAAGGTCTGGCCGTCAGCCCGGCAGGCGCGCGTCGGGAGCGCTCAACCGGTGTGCGCCGCGGTCGTCGCGGCCTGAGCGTGGTCGGTGCGGTCGCCGCAGGCATGCTGGCGATCGGTGGATTCGGCGCGGTGGTGGCCGGCTCCGGTCCGGGTGATCCGCTCTATGGCCTGCGATCGATGTTGTTCGGTGTGTCCAAACAGGTTCGTGACGATCAGGTGGCGCTGGCCGCCCGGACCGAACTCAACCAGGTGCAGGACCTCATCGCCCGCGGCGACTGGCAGCAGGCCGAGGAGAAGTTGGTCGCGGTCAGCACCCAGGTCGACAGCATCGCCGATGAGCAGCAGAAGCAGGAGATCCTCGACACCTGGAATGACCTGTCGGCGAAAGTCGTCGAGCAGAACCCGGAGGCGACCGTACCGCCCGGGATCACCTTCACGGTGCCCCCCGAGGCCAACGAACTCGTTCCCGCCGTCGCGACGCCGGAGACCACGCCGGAGTCTCCGCAGCCGACGACCACGCCCTCAGCGCCGACCACCGCGACCACACCCGTCACGTCACTGCCGGCGACGGCCGCGACGACGCCTGTCACGACGCCTGTCACGACGCCTGTCACGACGCCCGTCACGACGCCTGTGACGACGCCCGCCACGACGGCTGGGACGACGGCCGGGACGACAACCAAATCACCGGTGACGACGTCAGCAACGACACCGGCAACGACACCGGCAACGACGGCGGCGACGACGGCGACCGCGACGACGAGGGCGACGACCAGCACGACACCGACGGCGGCGGCCACCGCGCCGAACACCGCCGCGACGACAGCGGCGACGACAGCGCCGGCATCCCCGATCACCACGTCGGCGGCGCAGAGTCCGGCCGCGGCCAGTCCGGCGACCACGACCGCCACGGCTGTCCCGGCGGCCCCGACCACGACGGTTGCGCCTGCGGCGCCTACGGCGCCTACTACGGCTGCCACGGCTGCCACGGCCGCTACGGCGCAGACCGCGGAGGCTCCGACGCAGGCTCCCGTCACCACCACCATCGTGGTGCCGGTACCCGAGGCCGCCGGCTAGCCATCAGCGCTAACCCTCAGCGCAGATTGTCAGCGCAAATTATCAAAGTCCGTCGTCGCCTCGTCGAGAGCCGCATCCGCGTAACCGCGGCAGTAGTCCCACGTGACGTAGGCGTCGGGTTCTGGGTCGTAGGCGGGTTCATGCGGGCGGACCGTACCGTCGATCAGTAGCTGGAGAAGGTTGGCGCGCAACATGTCCCAGTCGTGATAGTGGTCCTGCTGGCATTCGTCGCAGCACACCACTAGGCCGCGCACTCCGCGATGGGCCAGCAACGCCTCGTAGACGGCAAGGTCGGCCAGATCGGCCTCCACTGCCGAGCGCTCCTGCGGGTCCAGCGGCTGACCGGGCTCAATGGCATCCAACGCCGCGGAAGGATCGCTCGGGTCATCGGCGAACGGGTCCGGCGGTAGCCCGGGTGGCAGGTCGTCGCGCACGGCTCAACACTACGCAGCGCCCGGATACGGCGCCAGAGAACCCGTCGGGCGAGCCGATAGGATGACCTGGTCCCGCCCGCCGATGGAGGCCGCACCGATGTCACACGCCGAAGGCGCCGCCGACCGGATCCCGGTCGGAACCAGCCCCGCAGTCCACACCGGCGGAGACGACCCGAACAAAGTCGCCATGCTCGGACTGACCTTCGACGACGTCCTGCTGCTCCCGGCAGCCTCCGACATCGTGCCGGCCGCAGCGGACACCTCCAGCCAGTTGACCCGCAAGATCCGCCTCAAGGTGCCGCTGGTCAGCTCGGCCATGGACACCGTGACCGAAGCGAGGATGGCGATCGCCATGGCCCGGTCGGGCGGTATGGGCGTGTTGCACCGCAACCTCGCGATCGCCGAACAGGCCGGACAGGTCGAGATGGTGAAACGCTCCGAGGCCGGGATGGTCACCGACCCGGTCACCTGCTCGCCGGACAACACCCTCGCCGAGGTCGACGCGATGTGCGCCCGATTCCGCATCTCGGGCCTGCCGGTCGTCGCCGACGACGGCGCCCTCGTCGGCATCATCACCAACCGCGATATGCGTTTCGAGGTCGATATGACCAAGCGCGTCGCCGAGGTGATGAGCAAGGCGCCGCTGATCACCGCCCAGGAGGGCGTCAGCGCGGATGCCGCCCTCGGCTTGCTGCGCCGCAACAAGATCGAAAAACTTCCGATCGTCGACGGCCACGGCAGGCTCACCGGGCTGATCACCGTCAAAGACTTCGTCAAGACCGAACAGCACCCGCTGGCCACCAAGGACAGCGACGGCCGGCTACTCGTGGGTGCCGCCGTCGGTGTCGGCGACGACGCGTGGGACCGGGCGATGGCGCTGGTGGAGGCGGGAGTCGACGTCCTGGTGGTCGACACCGCTCACGCCCACAACCGTCTGGTCCTCGACATGGTCGGCAAGCTCAAAGCCGAGATCGGTCATCGCGTCGAGGTGGTCGGCGGCAACGTCGCCACCCGCAGCGCCGCGGCCGCGCTGGTGGAGGCCGGCGCGGACGCGGTCAAGGTCGGGGTGGGTCCCGGCTCGATCTGCACGACCAGGGTCGTGGCCGGCGTCGGGGCACCGCAGATCACCGCGATCCTGGAGGCCGCGGCGGTGTGCGCCCCCGCGGGGGTTCCGGTGATCGCCGACGGTGGCCTGCAGTACTCCGGTGACATCGCCAAGGCGCTGGCGGCGGGCGCGTCCACCGCGATGCTGGGCTCGCTGCTGGCCGGCACCGCCGAGGCGCCGGGGGATTTGATCTTCGTCAACGGCAAGCAGTTCAAGAGCTATCGGGGCATGGGTTCGCTGGGTGCGATGCAGGGCCGCGGCGCGGCGGGGTCAGGGTCCTTCTCCAAAGACCGCTACTTCCAGGACGACGTGCTCTCCGAGGACAAGCTGGTCCCCGAGGGCATCGAGGGCCGGGTGCCGTTCCGCGGTCCGCTGGGCACCGTCATCCACCAGCTCACCGGCGGCCTGCGCGCAGCGATGGGCTACACCGGCGCGGCCACCATCGAAGCTCTGCAGCATGCCCAGTTCGTGCAGATCACTGCCGCCGGGCTCAAGGAGAGCCATCCGCACGACATCACGATGACCGTCGAGGCACCCAACTACTACGCCCGTTAGGCCGGAGGGGGTCACAGGTCGTGCATGACATGGTCGATATCGGCTTGGGCCGGACCGCCCGCCGTACCTACGGACTCGACGACGTCAACATCGTTCCCTCGCGGCGCACGCGATCCTCGAAGGACGTGTCGACCTGCTGGCAGCTGGATGCCTACCGGTTCGAGATCCCGGTCGTCGCGCATCCCACCGACGCGCTGGTGTCCCCGGAGTTCGCCATCGAACTCGGCCGCCACGGCGGACTGGGGGTGATCAACGGCGAGGGCCTGATCGGCAGACACACCGACGTCGAGGACAAGATCGCCCAGATCATCGAGGCGGCTGAGAAGGACGTCGACTCCTGCGCCGCGATCCGGCTGCTGCAGCAGTTGCACGCCGCGCCGCTGCAACCCGATCTGCTGGGTGCGGCGGTCGCGCGTGTTCGCGACGCCGGGGTGACCACTGCAGTGCGGGTCAGCCCGCAGAACGCGCGGGCGCTGACCCCGGTTCTGGTGTCGGCGGGCATCGACCTGCTGATCATCCAGGGCACGATCATCTCCGCCGAACGGGTTGCCCAGGGCGGCGACGGTTCGGGCGAACCGCTCAACCTCAAGACGTTCATCGCCGAACTGGACATCCCCGTCGTCGCCGGCGGCGTGGCCGACCACCGCACCGCCCTGCACCTGATGCGGACCGGCGCCGCCGGTGTGATCGTCGGCTACGGCTCCACCTCGGGGGTGACCACCAGCGACGAGGTGCTCGGGATCAGCGTTCCGATGGCCACTGCGATCGCCGACGCGGCCGCCGCCCGCCGCGAGTACCTCGATGAGACCGGTGGGCGTTACGTTCACGTGCTGGCCGACGGCGACATCCACACCTCCGGAGACCTTGCTCGCGCCATCGCCTGCGGGGCCGACGCGGTCGTTCTCGGGACGCCGCTCGCGGTGGCCGCCGAGGCGCTGGGCCGGGGCTGGTTCTGGCCGGTCGCCGCGGCCCACCCGTCACTTCCCCGCGGCGCGCTGCTGGAAGTGGCCTGCGGCGAGCGCCCACCGTTGGACGTCGTACTCAACGGCCCCTCCGACGATCCTTTCGGCTCGCTGAACCTGGTCGGCGGGCTGCGCCGATCGATGGCCAAGGCCGGCTACTGCGACCTCAAGGAGTTCCAGAAGGTCGCCCTGACCGTCGGTAGCTGACGGCTAGGCTGGTGACATGGAACCGGATTACGACGTACTGATCATCGGTTCGGGTTTCGGCGGCAGTGTCAGCGCGTTGCGGCTGACCGAGAAGGGCTACCGGGTGGCGGTCCTGGAGGCCGGTCGCCGCTTCGCCGACCACGAGTTCGCGAAGACATCCTGGCGACTGAGGGAGTTTTTGTGGGCTCCGCGGCTGGGCTGTTACGGCATCCAGCGCATCCATCTGCTGCGCAACGTGATGATCCTGGCCGGGGCCGGAGTCGGCGGCGGATCGCTGAACTACGCCAACACGCTCTACGTGCCGCCGGATCCGTTCTTTCTGGACAGTCAGTGGTCGCACATCACCGATTGGCGCTCCGAACTCATGCCGCACTACGACCAGGCGCAGCGCATGCTGGGTGTTGTCACCAATCCCACCCTCACCGACGCCGATCGCATCATGCGGGATGTCGCCGAGGAGATGGGCGTGGGCCACACCTTCACCCCCACCCCGGTCGGGGTCTTCTTCGGGACCGACGGTCGCAAACAACCCGGCAAGACCGTTCCCGATCCGTACTTCGGCGGCGCGGGACCGGAGCGCACCGGATGTATCGAGTGCGGTGAATGCATGACCGGCTGCCGGCACGGGGCAAAAAACACCCTGGTGAAGAATTACCTCGCTCTAGCCGAAAGGGCTGGCGCACAAGTCATCCCGATGACAACCGTCACCAGCTTCGAGCAGCGCTCCGATGGGCTGTGGTCAGTCGAGACCGTACGCACCGGCGGATGGCTTCGCCCGAAGCGCCGTACCTTCACCGCACGGCAGGTCGTCCTCGCCGCCGGAACCTGGGGCACCCAGAAGCTGCTGTTCGCGATGCGGGACAGCGGTCGGTTGCCCCGGCTTTCCGACCGCCTCGGCCTGCTCACCCGGACCAACTCCGAATCCATCGTGGGTGCGGGCCGGCTCAAGGCGCTCCCCGATCTCGACCTCACCCACGGCGTCGCCATCACCTCGTCGATCCACCCGACTCCCGACACCCACATCGAGCCGTGCCGCTACGGCAAGGGCTCCAACGCGATGGGCCTGCTGCAGACGCTGATGACCGACGGTGCCGGCCCCGGCGGCTCCGACGTGCCCCGATGGCGGCAGCTGCTCAGCCAGGCGGCCCGGGACCCGCGGGGGATGCTGCGGATGCTCAACCCGCGCCGCTGGAGTGAGCGCACTGTCATCTCGCTGGTCATGCAGCACCTGGACAACTCGATCACCACCTTCACCACGCGCGGGCTCTTCGGCCGCCGCCGGATGACCAGCAAGCAGGGCCACGGCGAACCCAATCCGACCTGGATTCCGGTCGGCAACCGGGTCACCCGTCGGATCGCCGAGAAGATCGACGGCGTCGCCGGCGGAACCTGGGGCGAGCTGTTCAACATCCCGCTCACCGCGCACTTCCTCGGCGGAGCGGCCATCGGCGAGAGCCCCGAGCACGGGGTGATCGACCCCTATCACCGGGTCTACGGGTACCCCACGCTGTATGTGGTCGACGGAGCCGCGATCTCGGCCAACCTCGGCGTCAACCCCTCGCTGTCGATCACCGCCCAGGCCGAGCGTGCGGCATCGCTGTGGCCCAACAGCGGCGAAGACGACACTCGGCCTGCGCAGGGGGAGCCCTACCGGCGGCTCGAACCGATTCCGCCGCGCGCGCCGGTGGTGCCCGCGAGCGCTCCCGGGGCGCTGCGCCCGCTGCCGATCCATCCGGTGGCTCGCCCTTAGACTGTGCCGGTGAATCCGGTCGACTCAGCAGCGGTGTCGGGGCCGCCCCGTCCCGTCCTGGTTGTCGACTTCGGAGCCCAGTACGCCCAGCTGATCGCGCGGCGCGTCCGCGAGGCCCGAGTCTTCTCCGAGGTCATCCCGCACACCGCCACCGTCGAGGAGATCAAGGCCAAAGACCCGCAGGCGATCATTCTCTCCGGAGGCCCGGCCAGCGTGTACGCCGCGGGCGCCCCGCAACTCGATCCGGGTGTGTTCGACCTCGGGGTGCCCGTGTTCGGGATCTGCTACGGATTTCAGGCCATGGCCCAGGTGCTCGGCGGCACCGTGACCCGTACCGGCAGCAGCGAGTACGGCCGAACCGAACTGACGGTGCTGGGTGGGGAACTGCATTCGGGATTGCCGGGCAGTCAGCCGGTATGGATGAGCCACGGCGATGCCGTCACCTCTGCTCCGGAGGGCTTCGAGGTGGTGGCCGTCAGTGCGGGTGCGCCGGTCGCGGCCTTCGAGGACCGCAAGCGTCTACTGGCCGGGGTGCAGTACCACCCCGAGGTCATTCACACACCGCACGGCCAGCAGGTGCTGAGCCGGTTCCTGCACGATTTCGCCGGAATCGGCGCGGAGTGGACGCCGGCCGGCATCGCCGATTCGCTTGTCGAGCAGGTGCGCGCGCGGATCGGGGAGGGACGCGCGATCTGCGGGCTGTCCGGGGGCGTGGACTCCGCCGTGGCTGCCGCCCTGGTGCAGCGGGCCATCGGTGACCGGCTCACGTGTGTGTTCGTCGATCACGGTCTGCTGCGTGCGGGCGAACGCGAACAGGTCGAACGGGATTTCGTCGCCGCCACCGGTGCCCGGCTGGTCACCGTCAATGCCGCGGAGAGGTTCCTGGAAGCGTTGTCGGGCGTGCGCAACCCCGAGGGCAAGCGCAAGATCATCGGCCGGGAGTTCATCCGTGCTTTCGAGGGCGCGGTGCGCGACCTGCTCAGCGGTGAGCAGGTCGACTTCCTGGTGCAGGGCACGCTCTATCCCGACGTGGTGGAGTCCGGCGGTGGCGCCGGAGCGGCCAACATCAAGAGCCACCACAACGTCGGCGGACTGCCACCGGATCTCATGTTCACCCTCGTCGAGCCGTTGCGCTTGCTCTTCAAAGACGAGGTCCGGGCAATCGGCCGCGAACTCGGCTTGCCGGAGGAAATCGTTGCGCGCCAACCTTTCCCGGGACCCGGCCTGGGAATCCGCATCATCGGCGAAGTGACGGCTGAACGGTTGGACACGCTGCGCCGGGCGGACCTGATCGCTCGCGAGGAGCTGACCGCGGCAGGCCTGGACGGCCAGATCTGGCAGTGCCCGGTGGTGCTGCTGGCCGACATCCGCTCCGTCGGGGTGCAGGGCGACGGGCGCACGTACGGCCACCCCGTTGTGCTGCGCCCGGTCTCCAGCGAGGACGCCATGACCGCCGACTGGACCCGGGTTCCCTACGAGATACTCGAGCGCATCTCTACGCGGATCACCAACGAGGTCCCGGAGGTCAATCGGGTTGCTCTTGACGTGACCAGCAAGCCGCCGGCCACCATCGAGTGGGAGTGATCCAGCCCTAAGTCCTTGATGCCGCGGCGATTTCGGCGATCGCCGCGTCCAGGACGCGGTCGAACTCCGTATCGCTCTGCTGGGCGGTCAGCCCCTCGGTCAGTGCCCGGGAGAAACTGGCCACGACGCCGTGGTTGCGGGCCAGGCGCGCGCAGGCCTCCGCACGGGTATAGCCGCCGGACAGCGCGAGCACCCGCATCACCCCGGGGTGGCCCACCAGGTCGCGATAGTGGTCGTCGGAATCGGGCAGGGTCAGCTTGAGCATTACCTGCCGCCCGCCGTCGAGGCGGTCCAGATGCGCCAGCAGCGCGGCCTTGAGTTGTTCCTCGGCCTCGGCCTTGCGCGGGCTGCGGATGGTGATCTCCGGCTCGATGATCGGCACCAGCCCGGCGTCGAGGATCTCGCCCGCCACCGCGAACTGCTGGTCGACCACCGCCTCCAGGCCGGACCCCGGCAGTGCGATCACCGAACGCATCTTGGTGCCGAAGATTCCGTTGTCCACCGCCCGGGACAGCAGACCGCTCAGGCCGGTGATCGGCTTCATCACCTGAGCGCCGTCCTGCTCGGGCGCCAGCCCCCTGTCCACCTTGAGGATCGGCACGATCCGCTTGACCCCCCACAGGTAGTCCGCGGTCGGTCGGTCCGCGATCTGGCGATCCATGGTGTCCTCGAACAGGATCGCCGCGATGATCCGGTCCCCGTCGAAGCTCGGGCTGGTGATGATGCGGGTGCGCATCTGGTGCACCAGGTCGAACATCTCCGCATCGCCGGAATAGGCGTCCTCGGCGACCCCGTACAGCCGCAGCGCCCCCGGGGTGCTGCCGCCGCTCTGGTCGAGCGCCGCGACGAAGCCGTCCCCGTGGGCGATCTTCCCGGCCTGCTCGGTGTTCATGCCCAGCATGCTGCCAGAGGGCCGCACAGAACTCTTGACGCTGTCGGGGGTCGGGCGTTTACTCGTATCGAACATATATTCGAACACTGGGAGGTGCCCGTGACGGCGGCCATCACTCGCGCTGAGCAGGTGCACGAGCTGCGCCGTCGGCTGGCCGCGATGTCGGGGCCGCCGGGCGTCGCGGTCCCCGGGCGTGGGGCGTTTCCGCGCGGGTCGGTGGCGGTGCTCTCGGGAGCCCGGTCGCTGCCGGTCAGCCTGGTGGCCGCGGAGACGGCCGCGGGCGGTCACGCGGCCGTGGTCGGACTGCCGGAGTTCGGTCTGCTGGCCGCGGCGGAGATGGGCGCCGATCTCACTCGGCTGGCGGTGATCCCCGACGGGGGCGCGGATCCGCTGGAGGTGGCCGTGGTGCTGCTGGACGGGATGGACCTGGTGGTGCTGGGCTTGGGCGGCCGTTCGGTGCCCGCGGCTCGGGCCCGGGTCGTGACCGCGCGCGCCCGTCAGCGCGGCTGCACCCTGCTGGTGACACAGGGCCGGTGGCAGGGCGCGATGCGCATGGAGGCACGAGTCTGCGGATACGAGATCGCCGCGGGCCCCGGCTGTCGTGGCAGTGCGCCGGCGGCGGGCTGCGGGCGGATCAGCGCGGTGCGGGTGACGACCCGGATGCTGGGGCGCCGATGACCGCGCGGGTACTGGCGATCTGGTGCATGGACTGGCCGGCCGTGGCCGCGGCGGCATCGGCCGGTCTGCCACCCACCGCTCCGATCGCGGTGGTCCACGCCAATCTGGTGATCGCCTGCTCGGCCGCGGCCCGCGATGCCGGAGTCCGGCGCGGCCTGCGCCGTCGCGAGGCTCAGGCGTGCTGCCCGGGCCTGCATGTGGCGGTCGCCGACCGCGCCCGCGATGCGCGGTTCTTCGAGGGTGTGACGGCTGCGGTGGACGACGTGGTGCCTCGTGCCGAGATCCTGCGGCCGGGGCTGTTGGTGCTGCCACTCCGAGGCGCGGCCCGCTACTTCGGATCCGAGCAGACCGCCGCCGAGCGGTTACTCGACGCCGTGGCTGCGGCCGGCGCCGAAGCCCAGGCGGGGATCGCCGATCAACTGGCGACCGCGGTGTTCGCCGCCAGGGCGGGGCGGGTGGTGGCCCCCGGTCAGGACGCGGGGTTCCTCTCCGGGTTGCCGATCGGGCAATTGGCGGATGAGCCCAGTATGTCCGGACCCGGCCGAGCGGAGCTGGTAGATCTGTTGTGGCGGATGGGAATTCGAACTTTCGGTCAGTTCGCGGCTTTACCGCGCAGCGATGTCGCCTCCCGGTTCGGATCCGATGCGGTGCTGGCGCACCGACTGGTGTGCGGCGAGCCCGGACGCAGACCATCGGGGCGCGAGCCCGCACCGGAGTTCGACGCGGTACTGCAGTGCGACCCGCCCATCGACCGAGTCGACGCCGCCGCCTTCGCCGGGCGGACCCTGGCCGCAACCCTGCACCGCAACCTGGCGGCGGCAGGTCTGGGATGCACCCGGCTGGCCATTCACGCCGTGACCGCAGACGGCGGGGAGTTGGTCCGGGTGTGGTGCTGTGCCGAACCTCTTACCGAGGACGCCACCGCGGACCGGGTGCGCTGGCAACTTGATGGATGGTTGGTTTCCCGCGATGCCCACAGCCGGCCTGCCGGTCCGGTGACGACGCTGCGGCTGCATCCCGTGGAGGTGATCTCCGCCGAGGCCCTGCAGCTTCCGCTGTGGGACGGACCCGGCGAGGAGGACCGGATGCGGGCTCGGCGGGCCCTGGTCCGTGTGCAGGGACTGCTGGGCGCCGAGGCCGTGAAGCTGCCGATGCTCAGCGGCGGCCGCGGACCCGTCGAACGGATAACCCTGACTCCGCTCGGCGACGAGCAGGTGCCCCGCGCGGCCCCCGACCGGCCCTGGCCCGGCCGGCTGCCCGAGCCCGCACCGACCGTGCTTCTCGACGACCCGGTCGAACTGCTCGATGCCCGGGGCGATCCGGTGCGGGTCAGTGCGCGGGGGATGTTCACCACCGAGCCGGCCCGGCTGCACGGCGTGCGCGCGCACCACCGGGGCGAACTGAGCTGGTGGGCCGGGCCGTGGCCGGCGGACGGGTCAGCCGGGCCGATCGCCCGGGCCCAGGTGCTGGTCGAGGGGTGCGCGCTGCTGCTGTGTTACCGGCAGCGCCGGTGGTACGTGGAGGGCGCCTATGAGTGAGACCGGGCGAACGCGCCGACCCGGGTCACGAACCGCTCGACGAACGCCGCGGGGTTACCCGCCAGCGCGGGATCGAGCGCCACCGCGGCAGCCAGCGGATCGTGCAGATACGCCAGGTACCCGATGCCGCGCCCGAGGTTGACCTCGAAGCGGAACCGCAGGGCATCGTCGATGAACTCGATCAGCCGGGTCCGCGATCCCGCCTGTCCCGCCAGGCGGCGCACCAGCGCCGGATCGATCACCGCCCCCTCGGCGAGGCCCTGATCGCAGATGACGAGGTCTCGGCTGCGGCCCCAGGCGGCGAACACCTCGTCGGCGGCATGGGGGTCGACACCGGCGTTTCGGACCGTCATGACGACCAGTCGCCGGAACAGGTCGGGCAGCGTGGGTTCGCGGCGCACGGCCAGCGCCAGATTGGTCAGGGGACCGAGGACCACCCCGACCAGCGTCCCGCGGTGAGCGTGCGCGGCGTGTACCCAGGCCTCGGCGGCGTCGTAGCCGGTGAACGTTCTCTGCGGTGCCGGAAGCACGGCGTAGCCCACGCCCGTCGTTCCGTGCAGATCCTCGGCGGTGCGAAGCGGCACGTGCAGCGGTGTCGCGGCACCGTGCGAAACGGGCACGTGAGCTGCCCCGCACAGCTGCATCAGCCCGAGGGTGTTGCGACACACCTGGTCCACGCCGACGTTGCCGGCGCTGCAGCCGATCCCGATCAGCGCGGCGTCATCGCTGGCGAGCAGGTAGACCAGAGCCAGGGCGTCATCGACGCCGGTGTCGACGTCGACGAAGACCGGCACGGTCACGTTGTGTCGGCCACTGCCGCCAGCGCGTCGCGGAACCAGCCCGGGCAGGGCTGCTTCTCGAAGGTGGTCGCATCCACACAGACGTGGACCATGGAGGCCTCGGCGATCAGATCCGTGTCGCGGCTGATCGTGTACCGGCTGCGCAGTGAGGTGTTACCGGGCGCTTCGAGCGCGACGTCGACCACCAGCTCGTCGTCGAATCGAGCCGGCGACCGGAAATGCAATTCGGTTGCGGCCACGACGAAGTCGACGCCCCGGTCGGTCACCGCGTCATACCCGCCGAACACCTCGCGCAGGGCCTCACTGAAGGCCATGTCGACCCAGGTCAGGAAATGCCCGTTGAACACCCGGCCCTGCATGTCGCACTCGACGTAACGCACCCGCAGGGGCATCGCGAAGTGTGCGTCAGCGCCCACCGCGCACCGGTATCAGACTGTGTCGGGCGAGAAGTTGGTGATCCCGTTCCAGTCCACCAACGTCCATCCGCTCACCGGGTTGCCGGTGACGACCACGTACCCGGCGTTGGGCAGCGGGTGATCGTCGAGCAGGCTGTCCTTGGGATTGCGGACGTTCATCAGAATCCACATCATGATCGCGTTGCCGCTGGAGAAGGCGATCGGTTTGTTGTCGCCGCTTTCGTAGATCTTCTGGATCGCCCCGGTGAACTGCCCGTTGAACTGTGCGCCGCTGACCGACCCGGGGATGGTGAAGTCCCGGTTGCTGCGCAGCCATTCGCGCATCGGCATCCGGTAGGTCGCGGCAGAAACCTCCTCGGAAGACCCCTCGAACCATCCCGCCGCGATCTCGTTGAGGCCGGGAAGGACCGTCGCCTGCTCCCCGAGCGCGCGCGCAAGCGGGGCTGCCGACTGCTCCGAGCGCAGTAGCTCGGAGGTGTAGACCCCGTCGTAGTCGTTGCCCTTGATCCGGTTGGCCAGTGACTCCGCCTGCTGCTGACCGGTCGGGCTCAGCGCGGGCCCCGGCGGTGCGGTCTCGATCACGCCCTCCTCGTTGGCCACCGATTCGGCGTTGCGGATCAGCGTCAGGGTCAGGTTGCGCTCGCCGGGCCCCGCGGAGCTGCCGCAGGCGGTGAGAGCCACGAGGACCAGCAGGGTGGTGAGAGCACCCAGCACAGATCGGAGGCGGAGGAGGTTCATGCTGACTAGGGTGCCTTGTCGATCGCACTTACGGGGCGGAATCCCGGCGGAATCCCCGCGTGCGTGACGACAAGATCCCTGGAGGGCGGCAATGGCAATCGATCCCACGGCGGTCGGCGCGGTCACCGAGCCGCGACTTTACGAGTGGACCGACCGCGACACCCTGCTCTATGCCCTGGGGGTCGGTGCCGGTACCGCTGACCTGGCCTACACCACCGAGAACAGTCACGACATGCCACAGCAGGTGCTGCCCACCTACGCGGTGATCTGCTGCATGGGATTCGCGGCCGCACCGCTGGTCGGTACCTTCAACGCCGGCATGCTGCTGCATGGATCGCAGGGCATCCGACTGTTCGCCCCGCTGCCACCGGCCGGGTCGCTGTCCGTGGTCGCCGAGGTGGCCGACATTCAGGACAAGGGCGAGGGCAAGAACGCGATCATCGTGCTGCGTGCCCGGGGGAGTGACCCGGGTAGCGGCGAGCCGATCGCCGAGACCCTGACGACCCTGGTCATCCGCGGCGCCGGCGGTTTCGGCGGCCAACCCGGACAGCGACCGGCGGCACCGGGGTTCCCCGATCGCGAGCCCGACGCGCGGGTCGCCCTTCCCACCCGCGAGGACCAGGCCCTGATCTATCGGCTCTCCGGCGATCGCAACCCGTTGCACAGCGACCCGTGGTTCGCGCGGGAGTTGGCCGGGTTCGACAGGCCGATCCTGCACGGGCTGTGCACCTACGGTGTCGCCGGCCGGGCGCTGCTCGCCGAGCTCGCCGAGGGCCGGGCCGCCCGGCTGACGGCGATGGCCGGCCGGTTCTCCGCCCCGGTGTTCCCGGGCGAGATGCTGACCACCTCGATCTGGCGAACCGAACCCGGCCGGGCGGTGTTCCGGACCGAGGCTAGCGGGCCCGGCGGCGCCCAGAGCCGCGTCGTGCTCGATGACGGGGTCGCCGAGTACACCGGGTGAGCGCTATATGACCCCGCCCATCAGGCGGCCGATCGTGTAGGTGATCACCATCGCCAGCGCGCCGCCGATGACGACCCGCTGCGTCGCGCGGACCGGATCGGCACCGCCGAGGCGCGCACTGACCCAGCCGGTGATGGCCAGGGCGAGCAGGACGGCGACGAAGGTGATCGGGATCCGCGCCGCCGGCGGCGGCAGCAGGATCGCGAGCATGGGCAGGACCGCGCCGGTGGTGAACGCCACCGCCGAGGAGATCGCGGCGTGCCAGGGGTTGGTCAGATCGTGCGGATCGATGCCGAGTTCGATGTCGATGTGCGCGGCGAAGGCGTCGTGGTCGGTCAGTTCCTGGGCCACCGTGCGCGCGGTCGTGGGCGAGAGCCCCTTGGCCTGATACAGCCCGACCAGCTCCTCGAACTCCTCCTCGGGATACTCGGCGAGTTCACGGCGCTCCTTGGCCAGCAGCGCCTGCTCGGTGTCGCGCTGGGTGCTCACCGAGACGTACTCGCCGAGCGCCATCGACAGCGCGCCGGCGGCCAGGCCGGCGATCCCGGCGGCGAAGATCGGCCCGCGGTCGATGGTGGCGGCGGCCACGCCGATCACGATGCCGGCGACCGAGACGATGCCGTCATTGGCGCCGAGCACCCCGGCCCGCAACCAGTTGAGTTTGGTGTTGATGGCGCCGACGTGCGGTTCGGCGGGATGGGTTTCGGAAGTCACCCCGTGAGCGTAGGCAATGAATCACCCCCTGTTCTATCGAACATGCGTTCGATAAGATTCCCGGGTGGGCTGGAATGACGGGCCGCCGAACTGGTCCGAGATGGAGCGGGTGCTCAACAGCAGACCCCCGCTGGCCGGGCCGCCCGCCGACGGCAGCGACGGCCCGGCCTGGTCGCGCAAACGCGGCGCCTATCGCCCGCCCGCCGACCACCCCCGCCGGGATCCGGGGTCGGCCCCGGCAACGCCGGTTCCCTACGCCGAATTGCATGCGCACTCGGCATTCAGCTTCCTCGACGGTGCGAGCACCCCGGAGGAACTCGTCGAAGAAGCTGCCCGGTTGAATCTGCGCGCGATCGCCCTGACCGACCATGACGGGCTCTACGGTGTTGTGCGGTTCGCCGAGGCGGCCAGAGAACTGGACGTGCGCACCGTCTTCGGAGCGGAGTTGTCACTGGCGGGAATCGCCCGCACCGAGGTGCCCGACCCGCCGGGGCCGCACCTGCTGGTGCTGGCCCGCGGGCCTGAGGGATACCGGCGGCTTTCCCGCCAGCTGGCCGCCGCGCACCTGTCCGGCGGCCAGAAGGGCAAGCCGCGCTATGACTACGACGCCCTCACCGAGGCCGCCGGCGGGCACTGGCACATCCTGACCGGGTGCCGCAAGGGGCATGTGCGGCAGGCGCTTGTCGCCGGCGGCCCGGAGTCGGCGGCCGATGCGCTGGCCGATCTGGTGGAACGCTTCGGCCGTGATCGGGTCAGTATCGAGTTGACCCACCACGGCCACCCCCTCGACGACGAGCGCAACGCGGCACTGGCGGGTCTGGCGCCGCGTTTCGGCGTCGGCGTGGTGGCCACCACCGCAGCGCATTTCGCCGAGCCCGGTCGCGGCCGGCTGGCGGCGGCCATGGCGTCGATCCGGGCCCGGCAGTCGATGGACGACGCCGCCGGCTGGCTGGCACCGTTGGGTGGGTCGCATCTGCGCTCCGGTTCTGAGATGGCCAGGATCTTCAGCCGCTGTCCCGACGTCGTGACCGCGGCAGCCGATCTCGGCGAGCAGTGTGCCTTCGAGTTGGCGTTGATCGCCCCGCAGTTACCGCCCTTTGACGTTCCCCGGGGCCATACCGAGGACAGCTGGTTACGCGAACTGACCATGACCGGTGCCCAACAGCGCTACGGCCGGCGAGACGGTGCGCCTCAGGCGTACGCGCAAATCGAGCACGAACTGCAGATCATCGCCGCGTGCCGGTTTCCGGGCTACTTCCTGGTGGTGCACGACATCACCCAGTTCTGCCGGCGCAGCGACATCCTGTGTCAGGGCCGGGGTTCGGCGGCCAACTCCGCGGTCTGCTACGCGTTGGGGGTCACTGCAGTCGACCCTGTCGCCAACGAGCTGCTGTTCGAACGATTCCTCTCACCGGCCCGCGACGGTCCGCCCGACATCGACATCGACATCGAGTCGGACCGTCGCGAGGAGGTCATCCAGTACGTCTATGACCGCTACGGACGTGACTACGCCGCACAGGTCGCCAACGTCATCACCTACCGCAGCCGGAGTGCGGTGCGCGACATGGCCCGGGCACTGGGCTTCTCGCAGGGCCAGCAGGACGCCTGGAGCCGACAGATCGATCGTTGGAGTCCGGTTTCGTCCGATGTCGACGGAATCCCCGGACCGGTGGTCGATCTCGCGGTTCAGATCACCGATCTACCGCGCCATATGGGTATCCATTCCGGCGGCATGGTGATCTGCGATCGGCCGATTGCCGACGTGTGTCCGGTGGAATGGGCGCGGATGCCGGGTCGCAGTGTGCTGCAGTGGGACAAAGACGACTGCGCGGCAATAGGTTTGGTCAAGTTCGATCTGCTGGGGCTGGGCATGCTCTCGGCACTGCACTACGCCATCGATCTGGTCGCCGAGCACAAGGGCATCGACGTCGACCTCGCCCGCCTCGACCTCTCCGAGCCGGCGGTCTACGAGATGCTGCAGCGCGCCGATTCGGTCGGGGTGTTCCAGGTGGAGTCCCGCGCCCAGATGGCGACGCTGCCGCGCCTGCGCCCGCGGGTGTTCTATGACCTCGTCGTGGAGGTGGCACTGATTCGCCCCGGTCCCATCCAGGGCGGATCGGTGCACCCGTACATCAAGCGACGCAACGGTCTGGAGCCGGTCACCTACGACCACCCGTCGATGGAACCGGCGTTGCGCAAGACCCTGGGTGTTCCGCTCTTCCAGGAGCAGCTCATGCAGGTGGCGGTGGACTGTGCGGGATTCACTCCGGCTGAGGCCGACCAGTTGCGCCGGGCCATGGGCTCC
This sequence comes from Mycobacterium sp., assembly GCA_018882965.1. Lineage (GTDB taxonomy): Bacteria > Actinomycetota > Actinomycetes > Mycobacteriales > Mycobacteriaceae > Mycobacterium. The sequence continues at coordinate 80,179 of VEQY01000003.1, forward strand.
AAGCGGTCCACCGCGAAGATGCGCCGACTGCGAGACCGTTTCTATGCCGGAATGGCCGAACTGCACGGCATTACCGGAGAGGTCGCCGACCGGATCTATGAGAAGTTGGAGGCCTTCGCCAATTTCGGCTTCCCCGAGAGCCATTCGCTGAGTTTCGCCTCGCTGGTGTTCTATTCGTCGTGGTTCAAGCTGCACCACCCGGCGGCATTCTGTGCCGCGCTGCTGCGGGCCCAGCCGATGGGTTTCTATTCACCCCAGTCACTGGTCGCCGACGCCCGCCGGCACGGGGTCGTGGTGCACGGGCCGGACGTCAATGCCAGCCTGGCTCACGCCACGCTGGAGAACACCGGGCTGGAGGTTCGGCTCGGGTTGGGCGCGGTGCGCCATATCGGCGACGGACTCGCCGGCCGCATCGTGGAGGAGCGCCAGAGCGGTGGGTCGTATCAGTCGCTGCTGGATCTGACCGGCCGGATGTGCCTGACGGTTCCCCAGGTCGAAGCCCTGGCCACCGCCGGAGCACTGGTGTGCTTCGGCCTGAACCGCCGGGCGGCGCTGTGGGCGGCCGGGGCCGCGGCAACCGAGCGTCCGGACCGGCTACCCGGAGTGGGTTCTGCATCGCATGCCCCGCCGCTTCCCGGCATGGGTGCGGAGGAACTGGCCGCCGCCGACGTGTGGGCGACCGGGATCTCTCCGGACAGTTACCCGACTCAGTTCGTGCGCGCGGACCTCGAGGCGCTCGGGGTCGTTCCGGCCGGCCGGTTGCTGTCGGTGCCCGACGGTAGCCGGGTCCTGGTCGCCGGGGCGGTCACTCATCGGCAGCGACCGGCGACCGCTCGCGGGGTGACTTTTCTCAACCTCGAGGACGAAACCGGAATGGTCAACGTGCTCTGCACGCCGGGAATGTGGACCCGACACCGGCGAATAGCGCTGGGTTCCGCGGCGCTGTTGATCCGCGGCCGGGTGCAGAATGCCAGCGGCGCGGTGACCGTCCTGGCGGAGCGGATGAGGCCGCTGGCCATGGCCGTCGGTTCCCGGTCACGCGATTTCCGTTAGCAAAACCGAACAATAGCTGAAAACAAGATAAGAAAAGGCTTGTATTTGGCTGTTAATTTGGTACCAAAAAACAATACTACCAGCGGAAATGCCTGAAATTGCGCAACTCAGACGCATGCCGGGAATAAGTCAACGGAAATGCGGGTATGTTTACAGCTACCGGATACCAGCCGGTAACGAGGACACCGCTCGACGACGTTTGGAGGCGCCATGATGAGCATGGCGGAAATTCAACTCCTGACCTACGCGAACGCGATCTTGCGCCAACGCGGTTACGCGGATGCGGCCGACCAACTTGCCGGCGTCGTGGCACTCGAGTCCGATGACGTGACGCACGACGAGCGGCCCGCGCACCGCCATCTCCGCGCCGTCAGCTGAATTCTCCCGGCTCACCGCCGGCTGCACGACCACCTCACGGCACGTCCGTCTCACGTCGTAGTCTCCTGCTATGGCATTGGATCTGACTGCAGACGACGTTCTCACCACCACGCGCTCCGTACGTAAGCGTCTCGACTTCGACAAGCCGGTTCCGCGCGACATTCTGATGGAATGTCTGGAGATCGCGCTGCAGGCACCCACCGGCTCCAACGCGCAGGGCTGGCAGTGGCTCTTCGTCGAGGACCAGGCGAAGAAAAAGGCCCTGGCCGACATCTACCGCGCCAATGCGACCCCCTACCTGAACCTGCCCAAGCCGGTGCGCGGTGACATCCGCGATCACCAGATGGATGCGGTGATGAGTTCGGCGATGTACCTCAACGAGAACCTGGAGCGCGCACCGGTGATGCTGATCCCGCTGCTGGAGGGACGGGTCGAACGCGCCGAGGCCGGCGTACAGGCGTCATTCTGGGGATCGCTGCTGCCGGCGGTGTGGAGCTACATGCTCGCGCTGCGCGAGCGGGGGCTGGGTACCGCGTGGACCACGCTGCATCTGATCGGCGAGGGCGAGAAGCAGGCGGCCGAACTGCTCGGTATCCCCTACGAGCGCTACACCCAGGGCGGGCTGTTCCCGATCGCCTACACCAAGGGCACCGACTTCAAGCCAGCTAAGCGGCTTCCCGCCGAACAGCTGACCCACTGGGACAGCTGGTAGGTCAGACCGGACGGATTCCCGGTGTCGCCGGCCCAGCGGCTCCGGCATAACCGAGTTGCCGCCATGCTTCGTAGGCGGCGACGGCCGCGGCATTGGACAGGTTCAGTGAGCGCCGCCCCGCCAGCATCGGGATGCGCACCCGTTCGGTGACGTGCGGGTCGGCCAGAGTCGCCTCGTCCAGCCCGTCGGGCTCGGGTCCGAACAGCAACACGTCCCCTGGTTGGTAGGCGATATCGGCGAACGACGTTCGGGCGTGCGCGGTGAACGCGAAGACCCGCGCCGGACCCATCGCCGCCCAGGCGTCCTGCAGGCAACCGTGCACCGTCACCGACGCTAGGTCGTGGTAGTCCAGACCCGCGCGACGCACCTTGGGCTCGGACAGGTCGAAGCCCAGCGGCTCGACCAGATGAAGCTCGCAGCCGGTCGCCGCCACCATCCGGATTGCGTTGCCGGTGTTGGGGGCGATGCGTGGCGAGTAGAACAAAACCCTGAACAAGTGAGGGTGCTAGCGGCTTTGCTGATCGATCAGTGACTCGATGAGTGTGACGACCCGCTGCTGACCCGCGGCGGTGGCGTCCACCTTTCGGCGCACTTCGGTAAAGCCGCGGCCGAGGTCTGAGAAGTCTCCCTGCAGGCCGCCGATGTTTTCGCGGAGGTCGCCGACGTCTTGCCGGAGGTCGCCGACGTCTTGCCGGAGGCCACCGACGTCTCCGCGGAGGTCGCCGACGTCTTCGCGGAGGTCGACGAAGTCCGCGCGCAGTGCGTTGAAACTGGTCGTCGTCGCTTGACGAAAATCGCGAATCTCGGCGCGTATCTCTGAGACATCGCGGTCGGCAGCTCCGGCGAGAATCCGTGCCGCTGCGGCGTCCTGCTCGGCCGCACGCAATCGCCGGTGAATATCGTTGAGGTCATCCTGACTCACATCAGAAGACTACCGCCGGGTCGGGCGAGACGGTCGCTGCTCACCGGGTACCTGGGGATGAATCACGGGGGGTAGGACGGCAGGCCTACCGAGGATCGTTTCGGAAGGTCACTTCGAGATCCCCAGGACGGCGATGATCTCCAACGCCAGTTCGGTTCGCCCCAGCCGTCGCTGAATCGGATGCCCGATGCTCTTCTCGGCCTGCCGGACCCGGTAGCGCACAGTGTTGGGATGCAATCTCATGTGCTCACCGGTGGCAACGGCGTCGGCACCGTTGGCAAGGTAGACCCGCAGGGTCTCGCGGAGCCGCTCGGAGGTCTCGTCTGATGCGGCGAGGCTGCCGAGTTCGCGGCGCACAAAGGCCGATCTCGCCTCCTCGTTGAGGATCCCCGCCGCCAGACAGGCGATCTCAACGTCGGCGAATCTCGTGAGGGGAGCGGCCGGGTCGGCCACCGACAGAGCAGCCAGCGCTTCGGCATGGGAAATGCGGAAACCGTCCAGACCCGAATGACACCCACCGACCGCCACCCGCACCAGCGGGTGCAGTTCTGCGGTGACCTCGTCACCCAGGGTCAGGGCCTGGCCGGGCGTGGCCGCCCAACACCATGCCGTGCGCGTGCTACACGGAATCATCAGGGGCCGCGCGGCACCCAGTCCGGCGCTGACCGTGCGGGCCGCGGACTCGAGCAGTCGCTGCACGTCGGCGTCTGGCGCCGTCTCGGCGACGCTGACCAGGAACGCGGTGTGGTGCTGGCGCAGCGGGTAGCCCAGGCTCGTGACGGTCGCGTCGACGTCCAGAGACTGGCCGGCCAATACCGCTGCGACGGCCTCGGCCTGTCTGGCCAGTGTGCCGCGCTGCCACTGTTCACGCTCGGCAGTGAACACCACGATCAACGACTCGACGGCGGTGTCGATCCAGTAGGCGGCGTGAGTCCAGAACTTCATCAGGACCGCGGAACGCACTGCCGGATCGCCGACCTGTTCGTTCAGAGTTTCGGTGATGAAATCCCAGGTGGCCTTGCGTCCGGCCCGGTAGACGGACAGCAGCACCGTGAGGTCGAAACCACGCCGCGCCAGGGTGCGGGCCAGGCCGTAGATCTGGGGTGTCGGGGCGAACTCGATGGTGTCGCGGCTGACGACGGCCAGAAAGCCCTTCCAGTGCGACCGACTGCTGGCATGCAGTTCCCCCCGCAGGACAGGGTCGCGAAACTCAGGTACCTCCTCGACGATCCGGTCGTCGAGGACCGTTACCAGATAGTCGAGGGTCTCCCGGTCCTCGGCGGTCCGGGCGAAGTCCTCCAGCCATTGTCTGGCGGTTTTCGCCTCCGCTGACCCCATCTCGCTCCCTCGGCGTTTGTCCTCCGGGACAAGTTTGCCGGATTCCTTTTGGTCCGGAGCCAAGACAGTGGGTACTGATGGGTTCACCCTGGTGGGAATGACCGATCAAAACTCCATTTCGAGGCGCACGGTACTCGGCGGCCTGGCCGCCGGCGCGGGAGCGGTAGCTGCATCCGGTCTCGCCGCCGGCTGCGGCTCCCAGCGGAGCACCCCCTCGGACGGTCCGCCGGGTTACGGGACCGGGATCAACGAGGGTTTCGACGGCAAGATCGAGCTCGACGTCCGCGATTCGACAGCGGACTGGAAGCCGTTCGAGCTTGCGCGGGCACCCGAGGGAGCCCCCAACGTCCTGGTGGTCCTCTACGACGACACCGGCCTGGCTGCATGGTCGCCCTACGGCGGCCGGATCGAGATGCCGGTCATGCAGCGCCTTGCCGACAACGGGGTGATGTACTCGCAGTGGCACACCACCGCTCTGTGCTCCCCGACCCGTTCCTGCATGCTGACCGGCCGTAACCACCATGTGAACCGCTTCGCCGCGATCACCGAGGGGTCTAACGGTTTCCCCGGGGCAGCGGCGCGCCTGCCCGAGCAGTGCGCCACCATCGGGCAGGTGCTCCAGGACAACGGCTACAGCACCTTCTGGGTCGGCAAGAATCACAACGTCCCCGAGGAAGACGTGTCCAGCGGTGGCAGTAAGTCGGAGTGGCCGTTGCAGAAGGGCTTCGATCGCTACTACGGGTTCCTCGGCGGCGAAACCAACCAGTGGTACCCCGACCTGGTCGAGGACAACCGCTTCATCGAGCAGCCCTATCCGCCGGAGGAGGGCTATCACCTCTCCAGGGATCTTGCCGACCAGGCGATCCGGATGCTGCGCGACCAGAAGTCGAGCAATCCCTCCAAGCCCTGGTACCTGTGGTTCTGCCCGGGCGCCAACCACGCTCCGCACCATGCCCCGCAGGAGTACGTCGATAAGTACCGCGGCAAATTCGACGACGGGTACGAGGCCTACCGCGAGTGGGTGCTTCCCCGGATGATCGAGCGGGGCGTGCTGCCCGAAGGAACCAAACTGACCCCGATCAATCCGCTTCCTGACGACATTGCTGTCGCCGGCGACGCGGTACGCCCGTGGGATTCGCTCAATGCCGAGGAGAAGAAGCTGTTCACCCGGATGGCCGAGGTGTACGCCGGGTTCTCGGAGTACACCGACGCTCAGGTCGGCCGGATCGTGGACTATCTCGAACAGACCGGGCAGTTGGAGAACACGGTGATCTTCTACTGTGCGGACAACGGCGCGTCGGGGGAGGGGTCGCCGAACGGATCGGTCAACGAGAACAAGTTCTTCAACGGCTATCCCGACGAGTTGTCGGAGAACATGAAGTACCTCGACACCCTGGGCAGTCCGGACACCTACAACCACTACCCGACCGGCTGGGCCGTTGCGTTCTCCACACCGTTCCAGATGTTCAAGCGCTACTCACAGTTCGCCGGCGGTACCTGTGATCCGATGGTCATCTCCTGGCCCAAGGGGATCAAGGCCAAAGGAGAGGTCCGCGGGCAGTACCACCATGCGATCGACATCCCGCCGACCATCCTCGACGTGGCCGGTCTGAAGATGCCCGAGGAGTACCGGGGCATCAAGCAATACCCACTCAACGGAGTGTCGATGCGGTACAGCTTCGACGACGCCACAGCAACCACGACCCGCAAACGGCAGTACTACGCCATGCTCGGTACCCGGGGACTGTGGCAGGACGGCTGGAAAGCCGCTGCACTGCACGCGCCGTTGAGCGGCAAGGGGAAATTCGATCAGGACAAGTGGGAGCTTTATCACGTCGATGAGGACCGGTCAGAGTCCACCAATGTCGCCGAGCAATACCCCGACAAACTCAACGAACTCATCGCGGCGTGGTTCGAGGAGGCTAAGAACAACTTCGTGCTGCCTCTGGACGACCGTCCGGCGACTGAGCAGCTCACCATCGAACGCCCGCAGGCCGAACCCCCGCGGACTCGCTACCTCTACTATCCCGAGACCGCTCCGGTTCCCGAGGGGGTGGCGGTCAGCGTGCGGGGTCGGTCCTACAAGATCATCGCCAACGTTGAACTCGAGCAGGATCCCCAGGGCGTGATCTTCGCGCACGGCTCCCGCTTCGGCGGTCACACGCTCTTCATCAAGGACGGCCGGTTGCACTATGTCTACAACTTCCTGGGCATCAAGCCTGAGCAGGACTTCGTCTCCCCGCCGCTGACTCCCGGAAAGCATTCGCTGGGAATGGAATTCAAGCGCGAAAAGGCCGGTCAGTACGGTGAGTCGATAGGAACGACCACGCTCTATGTCGACGGGAAACCGGTGACCGATGGGCCGATGAGGGCTCAGATCGGCAAGTTCACCCTGTCCGGCGACGGATTGTGCGTGGGCTTTGACAGCGGCGACAACGTCTCCGAGCAGTACCGCAATCCCGGGCGCTTCGTCGGCGGAACCATCCAGGGTGTCGCCGTCGACGTCAGCGAGCAGGCCTACATCGACCTTCAGCGCGACGCCGAGGCGGCCCTGGCCACCGACTAGCGGTCGCCCGCTACGCCGACCGCAGCCGGATTCGCCACCGCACCGCGAGCAGATACCCGACACTGAGCACGGCCAGCATCCCCATGTCGAACCACCAGGCCGATGCGCTGTGCTCCCACCACCGGTCCTTGGGCGTCAGCGGCCCAGGCACCAGGGTGACCAGGTCGACCGTCGAGGCCGAGGCGGCGAACCCCCATCGGGCCGGGGTCAGCCAGGACATCTGATCGAGTACCAGCCGGTCGGTCACCGGGATCATCCCGCCGGAGAACACCAGCTGGCTCATGATCGCCACCACCAGCAGCGGCATGATCTGCTCGCTCGTCTTGGCGATCGCCGAGAGCAGCAGGCCAAGGTTGGCCGAGGCTACACAGGTCGCTGCGATGGTGGCGAACAGTTCCAGGCCTGGATTGCCCAGCGCGACTGCGCCCTGGGTTGGTGATCCCTTGCCCCACAGCACGATTGCGGTCACGATCGCCGACTGTGCGATTGCGAAGACGGTGTATACGCAGACCTTGGCCAGCAGGTAGGCCGTCGTCGACAGCCCAACCGCCTGCTCGCGCCGGAAGATGGCGCGCTCGCCGATCAGATCACGGATGGTCAGAGCGGTGCCCATGAAGATCGCGCCCACGTTGAGCAGCACCAGGATCTGACCGGGCTCGTTGGGCGCGGTTCCCATCGGGTCGGGTACACCGAAACCGGCATCGCCGGGCACCGCCAGCGACAGCACACCCATGATGAACGGCAGCACCGCCAGGAAGAGGAAGTAACCCCGGTCGGAGACGATCAACCGGGCCTGCCGGCGGACGATCGTGGAGAACTGCCGGCGCAGGCTGGTGTGCACCGGCTCGCCCAGCTCCGACGGCTCCTCGATCGGAGGCGGGGCGGGCTGCGGTCCGCTGAGCGCGACGTACCGGTCGTTGGCGCCCTGCGGATCGCCCGCGACGCCGGAGAAGATGTCGGCCCAGTTGGTGGTTCCCATCGCCGAACCGATCTGCGCGGGCGGTCCGCAGAACGCGGTCTTCCCGCCCGGGGCCAGCAGCAGCACCTGGTCGCACACGTCGAGATAGGTCAGCGAGTGGGTGACCACCAGCACCACCCGGCCGGCGTCGGCGAGCTGGCGCAGCATCGTCATGACCTGCCGGTCCAATGCCGGGTCCAGGCCGGAGGTGGGTTCGTCGAGGATGAGCAGCGATGGTCCGGTCAGCAGCTCCAGGGCCACCGAGGCGCGCTTGCGCTGCCCGCCGGAGAGCCGATCCACCCGGGTGTCGGCGTGCTGGGTCATCTCGAGTTCGGCGAGCACCTGGGCGACCACCTGCTGGCGGTCCTCCCGGGTGGTGTCCGGCGGCAGCCGGAGCTCCGCGGCGTACATCAGCGCCTGGTTGACGGTCAGCTGACCGTGTACCACGTCGTCCTGGGGCACCATCCCGATCCGGGAGCGCAGTGAGGCGTACTCGGCGTGGATGTTGTGGCCCTCGAAGCTGACCGTTCCGGTGCTGGGGTGGGTATAGCCGGCGATCAGGCGCGCCAGTGTCGACTTGCCCGCGCCGGACGGGCCGATCACCGCAGTCAGCGTGCCCGGACGGGCGGCGAAGGAGATGTTCTCCAGCAGGGTCTTGTTGTTCTCGATGGTCCAGGTCACCGCCCGCACGTCCAGCCCGCCGGTCGCGACGATCGCCGCTTCGGGCCGGCGGGTCAGGACTCCGCCGGTGAAGACCAGATCGACGTTGCCGATGGTGATCACGTCGCCCTCGGACAGCAGCGCGGCATCGACCCGGGTTCCGTTGACGAACGTGCCGTTGATCGAGCGGTTGTCCCTGATCTCGGTTCCACCCGGGGTGGGGATCAGGGTGGCGTGGTGGCGTGAGGCGAGCACGTCGGGGATGACGATGTCGTTGTCGGTGGCGCGCCCGACGGTCAGCGATCCCGGTGGCGGAGGCGCTGGGGAGCCGCTTCGCAGGATTTTCATCATCGAGGTCGCCAGGTTCGACGTTCCGGTCCCGGACGGCGCCCGCACCGGCGAGGGGCCCATCTTGGTGGGCGCCGCATCGGCGGGGGTCGGCCGGGTCGGGGGCCGGACCGCCTGGGGCCGCGACACCGGGGGCGGGATCGGCGCCGTCGAGGCCTGCGGGGGGCGGCCCGCCGGGCCCTGGTGGCGGCCGAGCTGGAAGCTGACGGCCGGGCCGTCCGGGTTGCCCAGGTTCACCACGGCTCCGTCGGCGACGTCGACTTCGGGAACCCGCCGACCGTGGACGAAGATCCCGTTGAGAGAGCCGTTGTCCACACCGACCCAGCGCCCGGCCGCCGGGTCGAATCGCAGCACCAGATGCGCCCGGGACACCAGCGGGTGGGCGATGCGCACATCCGCGCGCAGGTCGCGGCCCACCACCACGTCGGTGCCCGCCGCGAAGGTACGCGGCGAACCCTCGTACTGCACCGTCAGCAGGGGCGCGCTCATCGGCGCCACTCTAGTGGCCGGGCGCCCCGGTCAGGACGCACTGCGTGCGCGAATAGATCGTCGGCATGCATTTGTTGCAATGCGTACACAGGGACTTGACCCCGCTGCCGTCGGTTGCGATGCGGTTGATCAGGTCCGGCTCGGCGAGCAGGGCGCGCCCCATCGCGACGAAGTCGAATCCCGCGGCCATCGCGGAGTCCATCGTCTGTCGGTCGGTGATACCCCCGAGCAGGATCAGCGGCAGGGTCAGCTCGCGCCGGAATCGTGCGGCGTCTGCCATGAGAAATCCGTCCGAGTAGGGGTATTCACGCAGGAACTTGGTCCCGCTCATCCGCAGGCCCCAGCGCAGCGGTGGCGCGAAGGCGGCGGCGAACTCCTTGATCGGGGAGTCCCCCCGAAACAGATACATCGGGTTGAGCAGCGAACTGCCGGCGGTCAACTCCAGAGCGTCCAGGCCCCCGTCGTCCTGCAGCCATCGCGCGGTCTGCAAGGACTCCTCGACGGTGATGCCACCGCGCACACCGTCGGACATGTTCAGCTTCGCGGTCACCGCAATCGCCGCACTGCCGTCGCGCTCCACCTCGGCGCGCACCGCTGTCACGATCGCACGGGCGACCCGGGACCGGTTGGCCAGTGAACCGCCGAAGGAGTCGGTGCGCCGGTTGAGTAGCGGCGACAGAAACGAGCTCGCCAAATAGTTGTGGCCGAGATGGATCTCGACGCAATCGAACCCCGCGTCGATCGCGTACCGAGCCGCGGCGGCGTGCGCGGCGATCACATCATCGATGTCGCCCGCGGTGGCGTGGCGGGCGAAGCGCATCGCGATCGGGTTGAAGAACCGCACCGGGGCCAGCGCGGGCGCCCGGTTGGACCGGGCGTTGGCCACCGGGCCGGCGTGCCCGATCTGCGCGCTGATCGCCGCACCCTCCGCGTGCACGGCGTCGGTCAGCCGACGCAGCCCCGGCAGCGCCTCGGCGCGCATCCACAGCCCGGTGCCGTCGGTGCGCCCACCCCGGCTGACCGCACAGTAGGCGACCGTCGTCATGCCCACGCCGCCGGCGGCCATCGTGCGGTGGAACTCGATCAGGTCCTCGGTGACCAGCGCCTGTGGCGTGCGAGCCTCGAAGGTGGCGGCCTTGATGATCCGGTTGCGCAGCGTGACCGGGCCGAGTCGGGCCGGGCTGAGCACGTCGGGGGCGCCGTCCATATGCAGAATGTAGCCGTGCCCGCACTCGTTCTGGACGGCAAGCTCACCCGAGACGAGATCCTCGCCGATCTCACCGACCGGGTGGCGGTGCTGACCGCCGCGGGCCGCACCCCGGGCCTGGGCACCGTCCTGGTCGGCGACGACCCCGGCTCACACGCCTATGTCAAGGGCAAGCACTCCGACTGCGCCAAGGTCGGCATCACCTCGATCCGCCGCGACCTGCCGGCCGACACCAGCGCCGCGCGACTGCGGGACACCATCGACGAACTCAACGCCAACCCCGACTGCACCGGCTACATCGTGCAGCTGCCGCTGCCGCGCCACCTCGATGAGAATGCCGCCCTGGAGCGCATCGACCCGGCGAAGGACGCCGACGGCCTGCACCCGACGAACCTCGGCAAGCTGGTTCTCAACGAGCCGGCCCCGCTCCCGTGCACCCCGCGCGGCATCGTGCACCTGCTGCGCCGGTTCGACGTGCCCATCGACGGTGCCCACGTGGTGGTGATCGGCCGCGGTGTCACGGTCGGCCGTCCGCTGGGTCTGCTGCTGACCCGGCGCAGCGAGAACGCGACGGTGACGCTGTGCCACACCGGAACTCGTGATCTCGCCGCACTCACCCGCCAGGCCGACGTCATCGTCGCCGCCGTCGGGGTGCCGCACATGCTGACCGCCGACATGGTGCGCCCTGGCGCGGCGGTCGTCGACGTCGGGGTGAGTCGGGTCGAAGGCAAGCTCACCGGCGACGTCGCGCCGGACGTCTGGGAGGTTGCCGGTCAGGTCTCACCGAATCCGGGCGGGGTGGGACCGCTCACCCGCGCCTTCCTGCTGACCAACGTGGTGGAACTCGCGGAATCCCGATGACCGTCCGCGAGCTGGTGCGGGCCCAGTGGCCGATCCTGACCGTCGTGGCCATCTTCGCCGTCGCGCTGGTGCTCGTCGCTGCGGGCTTCTGGAGGCGCGGTGCGCTGCTGATCGGCATCGGTGTGGGGGTGGCCGCCGGACTCCGGCTCGTGCTCCCGGAGGAACGGGCGGGGCTGCTGGCGGTACGCACCCGCGGTATCGACGTCGCGACGATGGCAAGCGTCTGCGCGGCGGTGGTCTACATCGCCTGGACGATCGACCCGCTGGGCACCAGCTGACGGCTCAGCCGAGCGTGGCCCGGACGCAGACGGTGATGTAGGGCAGGGCGATGCCTTGCGAGCCGGCCAGCGCCGGGTGGGTCGCCAGCAGGTCGCGTACCTGCTCGAGCGTGCGGGAGCGCACCTCCGCCGGTGAGGTGATGCAGTAGCTGCGCGACGAGACGTAGTCGATCAGTGCCTGCGGGGTGATGTAGTTGGTCCATTCCACCCGCTGGGTCTGCACGTCGGTGAACGGCGCGGGAAGCTCGACCGAGGCGCTGGACCAGTCGTGCTCGAGGCCGACGATACGGCCGAATTCCTTGACCCAGCCGAGCCTTTCGTCGCGGACGTTCCACAGCAATCCGAGTCGGCCACCCGGGCGCAGCACCCTGGCCACCTCCGCCACCGCGCGCTCGGGCTCGAACCAGTGCCAGGCCTGCGCCACCAGAACCGCGTCGACGCACGCGTCCGGCAGCGGGATCTGCTCGGCACTGCCCAGCAGCGCCTGGGTGGCCGGCAGGGTCGCGTGCAGCACGTCGAGCATCTCGGGGATCGGATCGACCGCGACGACCTGCAGGCCGCGCTCGACCAGCCGTGCGGTCAGCTTTCCGGTCCCCGCGCCGAGGTCGAGCACGTCGCGCGGTGCCGGTCCCAGCAGCCAGTCGATCGCCTCCGGCGGGTAGGACGGCCGGCCGCGCTCGTAGGCAGCCGCCTGCGAGCCGAACGACAGCGATCGGGCGCGTCGGCCGTCAGTCAAGGGCGAGGTCCAGGGTCTGACGGATCAGGTGGCCGACCGCTTCGATCTCGATCAGGAAGCCGTCGTGGCCGTGAATCGACTCGACCACGTGAAGTTCGGTGCAGCCGGGCAGCAGCTCGGCCAGTTCTTCTTGCAGCCGCAGCGGGTACAGCCGGTCGGAGGTGATGCCGCCGACGATCACCGGGACCGGGCAGGACTGCAGGGCCGAAGCGATCCCGCCGCGTCCGCGGCCGACGTCATGGTTGGACAGCGTCTCGGTGAGCGCGACGTAGCTGCCGGCATCGAACCGCTTCACCAGCTTGGCGCCATGGTGCTCGAGGTAGCTCTGCACCGCGTAGCGGCCGCCGGTCAGCGGATCCTCCCGGTTCTCTCCGGATCCCTGCGGGTCGTTGCCGAACCGGGTGTCCAGCTCGACCTCCCCGCGGTAGGTCAGGTGCGCGAACCGGCGGGCCAGCTGCAGACCGTTGTCCGGTGCGCGGCCGGTGCCGTAGTAGTCCCCACCCTGCCAGTCCGGATCGGAGGTGATGGCCGCGATCTGGTTGCTCTGGGTGCCGATCTGGTCGGCCGTCGCCCGCGCGCCAACCGCGAGCACCAGCGCCGCGCGCACCCGGTCGGGGTAACCGACGATCCACTCCAGTGCCCGCGCCCCGCCCATCGAGCCGCCGACGACGGCGGCCACCTCGGTGATCCCGAGGGCGGCCAGCGCGGCGACGTCGGCGTTGACCTGATCGCGCACGGTGATGAGCGGAAACCTTGAGCCCCAGGGTTTTCCGTCGCGGGCCAGCGAGCTCGGCCCGGTCGAGCCCCGGCAGCCGCCGAGGACGTTGGTGGCCACTGCGCACCAGCGGTCGGTGTCGATCGGTGCACCCGGTCCGGTGAGCCCACCCCACCAGTCCGGGATCCGGGAGTCGCCGGTCAGCGCGTGCAGGACGACGACCACGTTGTCGCGGGCGGGGGAGAGCTCGCCCCAGCGTTGCACGGCGATCGAGACGTCGTCGATGACCCCGCCGTTCTCCAGCGTCAGCGGTCCGATGTCGACGATGCCGACCTCACCCTCGGCGGGCAGTGTCTCGATGCGCTCGTGGGAGAGGGTCACCTGCTGCTCCCCGCAAAAGCGCCGGCGGTGGATGTGCGCACCGCGGCAGCAGCCGCGAAGCCGCGCTCCAGGTCGGCCAGGATGTCGCTGATGCCTTCCAAACCGACGGCCAGCCGGACCAGGCCGGGGGTGACGCCGGAGGCCAGCTGCTCCTCGGCGGAAAGCTGCTGATGGGTGGTCGAGGCCGGGTGGATCACCAGCGACCGCACGTCGCCGATGTTCGCGACGTGGCTGTGCAGCTGCAGCGCGTTGACGAACGCCTTCCCCGCGTCGACGCCGCCGGCGAGTTCGAACGCGAGCACGGCGCCGACCCCGCGGGGAGCCAGCCGCTGAGCGCGCTCGTACCACGGCGAGCTCGGCAGCCCGGCGTAGTTCACCGCGGTGACGTCGGGGTGGGCGGCCAGGAACTCGGCCACCGTCTGAGCGTTCTGCACGTGGCGTTCCATCCGCAGGCTCAGCGTCTCCAGGCCCTGGGCGACCAGGAAGGCGTTGAACGGCGCGGCGGCCGAACCGAGATCGCGCAGCAGTTGAACCCGGGCCTTCAGCGCGTACGCGGGCGGGCCGAGTTCGGCGAACACCACGCCGTGGTAGCTGGGGTCCGGCTCGGTGAAACCGGGGAACTTGCCTGAGGCCGTCCAGTCGAAGGTGCCGCTGTCGACGATCACCCCGGCGATCGCGGTGCCGTGGCCGCCCAGGTACTTGGTAGCCGAATGCACGACGATGTCGGCGCCCTGGGTGATCGGCTGGATCAGGAAGGGCGTCGCGATGGTGTTGTCGACGATCAACGGCACCCCGTGCTCGTGGGCGACCTGCGACACCCCGGGGGTGTCGAGGAGGTCGATCTTCGGGTTGGAGATCGTCTCGCCGTAGAAGGCCTTGGTGTTGGGCCGCACTGCTGCGCGCCAGGAGTCCAGGTCGTCGGGATCCTCGACGAACGTGGTCTGCACACCCAGCTTGGGCAACGTGTAGTGGAACAGGTTGTAGGTGCCGCCGTAGAGCCGCGGGCTGGACACGATGTGGTCGCCCGCTTCGGCGATGTTGAGGATCGCGAAGGTCTCCGCGGCCTGGCCGGAGGCCAGGAACAGCGCTGCCACCCCGCCTTCCAGAGCGGCGATGCGCTGCTCGACGACATCGGTCGTCGGATTCATGATCCGGGTGTAGATGTTGCCCGGCTCGGCCAGCCCGAACAGCGCGGCGGCGTGCTCGGTGCTGTCGAAGGTGTAGGAGGTGGTCTGGTAGATCGGAAGCGCGCGGGCGTGGGAGGCCGGATCAGGCTGCTGGCCAGCGTGAATCTGCTTGGTCTCGAAGGACCACTGATCGGGATCGGGCTTGGGGTCGGTCATGCCGGTGGGCTCCTTGAGGGGCGTGGATGTCGGGACTGCTGCGCGTCGGGCACGGCTCATCGCCACGCGTGGCGAACTCCGGCGCCGATGCGTTCAGCGACAGTGATTTAGGGCAGGAAGCCTGCCGTACCTGCCATGCATAAGGTTTCCCTGTCTGCTCTGGGGGCCCGTGCTGGCGGACCCGCGCTTGCCGTGCAGCCACCTCGGCTGCTCAACCGGGTCATCACCCGGGGCACCCCACCGCGGTTGGAGGGTTGCCGGCCAGCAAGCCGGGGCTTGACGCTGGCGCTCATGACCGGTTCTGAGCCTAGCGCACGGCACCGGTCCGCCGCCAGTAATGTGGGCCCGGCGGGTGCTCGCCCGCCAGGGCCGGAGGAGGATGGGCGTCTCTGATGAAGATCCAGGTCAAGGGCACCGTTGTCGAGCTCGACGGCGACGAGATGACGCGCATCATCTGGAAGCAGATCAAAGAGACCCTGATCCTGCCGCACCTCGACATCGACCTGGAGTACTACGACCTGGGCATGGAGAACCGGGACGCCACCGACGACCAGGTGACCGTCGACTCCGCCTACGCGATCCTCAAGCACGGCGTCGGGGTCAAATGCGCCACCATCACCCCCGACGAGGCCCGCGTCAAGGAGTTCAACCTCAAGAAGATGTGGCTCTCGCCCAACGGGACCATCCGCAACATCCTGGGCGGAACGATCTTCCGCGCCCCCATCGTGATCTCCAACGTCCCCCGCCTGGTGCCGGGCTGGACCAAGCCGATCGTCATCGGCCGGCACGCCTTCGGCGACCAGTACCGGGCCACCAACTTCAAGGTCGACGGCCCGGGCACGGTGACGCTGACCTTCACCCCGGAGGACGGCGGTGAGCCGATGGTGCACGAGGTGGTCCGCATCCCCGAGGACGGCGGGGTCGTGATGGGGATGTACAACTTCAAGAAGTCCATCCAGGACTTCGCCCACTCGACCTTCTCCTACGCGCTGCAGCAGAACTACCCGGTGTACCTGTCGACGAAGAACACCATCCTCAAGGCCTACGACGGGATGTTCAAAGACGAGTTCCAGCGCATCTTCGACGAGGATTACAAGGAGCAGTTCGACGCCCGCGGCCTGACCTACGAGCACCGGCTCATCGACGACATGGTGGCGTCCTGCCTGAAGTGGGAGGGTGGGTACGTCTGGGCGTGCAAGAACTACGACGGTGACGTCGAGTCCGACATCGTCGCGCAGGGCTACGGTTCGCTGGGCCTGATGACCTCGGTGCTGATGACCCCGGACGGCAAGACCGTCGAGGCCGAGGCCGCGCACGGCACCGTCACCCGGCACTACCGCCAGTATCAGCAGGGCAAACCCACGTCGACCAACCCGATCGCCTCGATCTTCGCCTGGACCCGCGGACTGGAGCATCGCGGCAAGCTCGACGGCACGCCCGAGGTGATCGAATTCGCCCACACTCTCGAGGAAGTCGTCATCGCCACCGTCGAGGGCGGTCAGATGACCAAGGACCTCGCGTTGCTCATCAGTCCGCAGCAGCCCTGGCAGACCAGCGAGCAGTTCCTGGCGACCCTTGCCGACAACCTCAAGAAAGCGCTCTGACCCCGGTCCGACTAGATGACAGCCGCGGCCCTGGGCTGATTGAGGGTCGTCAGGTTGGAGCCGCGCGGGTCACCGAGGCTGACCATGCTCTGGTAGTACTCGATCACCCGCTGGTTTGAGACGGTCAGCGCCGGCCACTGCGGGTAGTCCCAGGTGTCGTTCATGAACGGCTGTTTCTGGTCGTGGCTGAGCACGGTCAGGTGATTGACGTCGTGGGCGGTGGCGGCCCCTTCGATCACCAGCCGGCCGTTCGCGCGATCGTGCATCCAGCCGCCGTAATGCGGTTCCATCTTCAGGGTGTTGACGAAGGCGGTCACATAGCCGTTGTCGGTCAGGTACTTGGCGTAACCGGCATGGCCGTAGTTGGCGACCATCGTCATCACGTCGGCGGTCGACCCCAGCCGGGCCGTCCGTTCGATATCGGCGATGAGTTGGGGGTTGTACTTGTCGTCGGCGATCCAGCCGACCTTGGCGCCCTGCATCGCGTAGTACAGCCCGACGCCTTGGACATCATTGCCCCATGCCTCGGCGTTGTTCGTCAGGCTATTGGCGAAGGCCCACGTGCCGACCTTGTCGATGGTTGTCGGGGCGAGCCCGGCGAAGCCACGAAGGTTGTTGTACGCGACCAAGGCCTCGGTGGTGATGGCGGTGCGTCCGCCCGCCAGGGCGTCCATGCCCGTGTGGCTGCTGCCGTGGAACATGCCGAACGACATGATGTCCGTGTAGGGGCCGGTACCCGTCGGCGTCGGCGTCGGCGTGGTGCCGCCCGTGGTGGTGGTGCCGCCCGTCGTGGTGGTGCCGCCCGTCGTGGTGGTGGTGCCGCCCGTCGTGGTGGTGCCCGGGCGGTCGGCGATCGTGCCCATGCCCATCGCGTCGGCCAGGGTCGCTCCCGTCGGATTGGACAGCATCACGTGGAAGTCCTCGATGCCTTCGGTCAGCGAATCGCTGTTGACGACGACAGTGACCGTCTTGCGGGTCTCACCGGGCGCGAAGCTCAGCGTGCCGGAGGTGGCTGCGTAGTCGCTTCCTGCCGTTGCGGTGCCGTTCGCCGTGGCGTACTGAACCGTCACCACCTGGGTCGATGTGGCGCCCAGGGTGACAGTGAACGACGCAAGCGATGTGCCGCTGCCGCCGGTGTACTGGATCGGCGTCAGATAGGCCATCTTGTTCTGGTTGATCGTCCGCCAGTCGTCGGCGAGGATTCCGCCGGTGTCGCCGGAATTCGGATTCCAGGACCAGAACGCCCAGCTCATGTCTTCGGTGCCGGCTGGAATGTCGATCGTGCCGTTGTTGTCGAAGTCGCCGGAGAGGTAGGAGGTGATGGCTTCGAACCAGACGGCGTCCTTCGGGTCCTGCAACTTGGTACCGAATTCGCCGACCCATATCGGGGCGATGTTCTGTTCGTAGATGTAGCCCCAGGCCTGCCGGAACACGTTGGGCAGGTTGGCGCCGAAGTCACTGGCCTGGAACCAGGGCTGCGCCCAGACGGAGTTCGGGTAGTCGTGCGGGGAGTAGACGACCCGGTTGGCCACGTTGAGCGTGATGGGCCGATCCTTGACGCCCATCAGGTTGCCGCCCCACCAGTAGTTCTGGCCCTTGTAGGTGCCGACACCCTCGACGAAGATCAGCAGATTGGGGTTGACGCCCAGGACGGCGTTGCCGGCCCGCTCGGCCGCACGCGCCCAGTCGGTGGCGCCGCCGCCGCCCCAGGTGCCGTTGTAGGGCTCGTTGTGCAGGTCCATCCCGATCACCGTCGGGTTGTCCTTGTACCGCGCGGCCAGCGTCTGCCAGTCGGCGACCCAGGCGTCCTCGGTGTACTGGCTGTTGTACCAGAGACCGTTTTCGCTGGTGCCCGCCCCGGCTGAGCTGCGGTGGTGGTCGAGCACGATCCGCATTCCCTTCTGCCCGGCGTAGGAGACGATCTTGTCCATCACCTGGATCGCCGAGAGGCCTTGCAGGTCGGGATTCTGGGCGTAGTCGATGCCGCTGGGCTGGGCAGTGGAGCGCAGCATTTCGCTGGAGTACGGCAACCGGATGGTGTTGAACCCCTGAGCCGACATCTGATCGATCATCTCTTTGTAGTTGCGGGTCCAAAGGCCATGCGGCGCAAGGTTGGTGCCCTCGGCACCGAACCAGTTGACGCTGGCCAGCTGAACCGGCTTGCCCGTGGAGTCGATGATCTGATTGCCCGAGGTACGCAGGTACCCGGGTGCGATACCACCGGCCCCCGGTTCGGTTGCCGACGCGTCGGAGATGCTCAGACCGGGTGTTGCCGGCGGCGCTGTGGTGTCGTCGGTGAGGATGGTTCCGGTGGCCACCGCGCGGGCGAGGGTGGCACCCGCCGGACCGGACAGCGTCACCTTGAGCGTCTCGTCCGGCTCGACGGCCGTGTCACCGATGATCCCGACGTGCACGCTCTGCGTGGTGACACCGGCGGCAAAGGTCAGCGTCCCCGACGCGGCGACGTAATCGGTGCCTGCTTTGGCGGTACCGTCGGACGTCGCGTAGTTCACCGTGACCTGGTTCGCCGACGGCTTGTCCAACGTGACCGTGAACATCAGGTGGGCATGCTCGCCGTTGCCCTCCGCCACCGACAGGTCGGCGATCGAGATGGCCGGGACGGTGGGAGTGGCGGGAGGGGGGGACGGGTTACCGGCCGCAACGCCATTGACCTTGATGTTGGTGGGAGCCGATCCGGCCGCGCCGGGAGTGGCCTGGTACCCGAATGACGTGCTCTGCCCCGCGGCGACGGCGCCGTTGTAGGCCATGTTGGTGATGACGTAGCGCGTCCCGACGTGGCTGCTCACCGTGGCGTTCCAGATACTGGTGATCGTCGCCGGGGTGTCGAACTCCACGGTCCACCCGGTGAGGTTCGACCCACCCGCGGTCAGGGCCATCGTGGCCGTGTGTCCTGAACCCCAGTCATTGACCACGCTGTAGGCCACACTGTTCGCCCCCGGGGGCGGCGGGGCCGTGTCGTCGTTGGTGATCGTGCCGGTGGCCGTCGCGGTGGTCGCCCCGTTGGCAAAGGTGGCGCCGGTCGGACTGGACAGCGTGACGGTGAGGGTCTCGTTGGGTTCGACGGCCGTGTCGCCGCGGGCGGCGACCGTCAGGTTCTGCGTGGTAACGCCGGGTGCGAAGGTCAGGGTGCCCGAGGTTGCGGTGTAGTCCGAGCCCGCCGCCGCGGACCCGTCGGCGGTGGAGTAGCGCACGGAGACCGGCGTCGTCGACGCCCGCGACAGGGTGACCGCGAAGACCAGGGAGCTGGTGCCGCTGTTGCCCTCGGCCACAGTCGCATTGGCGATGGAGATCGCCGGGAGAGTCTGGCTCGGGGTAGCGGCAGGTACGCCGTTGACCGTGAAACCGGTGGGCTTCGACGCAACCGCGCCGGGGGTGGCCTGGTATCCGAACGACGTGGTCTGGCCGCTGGCGATCTGGCCGTTCCAGGCCGCGTTGCGGATCACATAGCGGTACACGACCTGATTGCCGGCCGTGCTGACCGTCTGGTTCGGTACCCGGCTGACGACGGTCGCGTTCCAGATGTTGGTGATCTGCGCGGGGGAGTCGAACTCGACCGTCCAGCCGTTGAGGGCGGACTGGCCGGCCGCGACGCTGATGCTGGCGACGTGGCCGGTGCCCCAGTCGTCGGTGACGCGATAGTCGACGCTGGGACCGGTGCTGGCGACGCTCGCCGACGGTGCCGGGCTGGTGGTCTGCTGGCTCCGTTCCTGACGGCGCGCGACCGCGAGCGCCGCCCACGCCACCGGCGACTGCACGGGCGCATCCGGGTCCGTGCCGGCCCGGGGCGCGGGTGCCGGGTTAGTCGCGGATTCCACGGTGCCCGGGGCGGGCTGGGAACCGGCTTTCGCCGGCCGGGACCGCGCGGCATCCGCTTTGCGCGCCGAGGGACCGGCGCCACCGGACTGCCCGGACTGTTCGGACTGATCGGTGTGATCGGTGTGATCGGCCGTGTCGGCGTGCCCGACACCGGAGCCAGTCACCACCGCAAGGCCCAATCCCAGCGCGACCGCGGCCGCTCCCCGAGCGATGGAATCCATAAGAGCCTCCTGATAGTTTCCGGCAATTGGCTACGTCTGTGACCAGAAATATCACAGTTTCGCATCTTTGGCTACGTCCGTAACCAAGAATTTCACAGCAATCGTACTTCTGGCTACGGCTGTAACCAAATCTTCTCAGAAAAGGGTCGGTATTCTTTCGCACGTGTCCCATGCGTCCCGTTGGGCTGGCCTTTCCCCCGTCGAGCGGCGCGAGGGTCGCCGGGACCTTCTGGTCCGGGCGGCCTACGAGTTGTTCGGCACCGGCGGCGAGTCGGCCGTCACCGTCCGCTCGGTCTGCCGGGCGGCCAAGCTGAACACCCGCTACTTCTACGAGAACTTCACCGACGTCAACGAGATGCTCGGCGTCGTCTACGACCAGGTGGCCGCCCAGATGATCAACACCCTCACCCAGGCGATGGCCGGCCAGCCGGACGACCGTGCCCGGCTTCGGGCCGGGATCCGGGCAGGCCTGGACTTCAGCTCGGCCGACCCTCGCCGGGGCAGGGTCCTGTTCACCGAGGGCCGCACCAACCCGGTGCTTGCCGCCCGCCGAGCGGCCAACCAGCAGCAGTTGCTCGAGTCGGTCCTTCCGGACGGGGCGTCGCAATCCCCGGAGGCCCGGGTTGCCCAACTGGTGGGCGCGTCCATGTACGCCGGGGCCATGTACGAACTCGCCCAGCAGTGGCTGTCCGGCGCCCTGGGTTCGGATCTGGACCGGGTCGCCGACACCGCGGTGCGACTGGTGACGCGGCCCCCGCGGGCTAAGTAGCCGCCGGGCAGCCCTCGCGGTTGGGCCCGGACAGCGCGCGAGGCGCGTCCTCGAGCGCTTGCCGGATCACCTCGAACGCCGCCGGATCCCAGGTGAGAGCCGTGCTCCACTCCAGGCCGGCCCGATCGGAAACGACGATGCTGTGGGTGTCGTCGAAGGTGTGGCAGCGCCGGTGTGGCAGCACCGGATCGCCGATGTCCTTGGCCAGCGCGCTGTCCAGGGCGACGATCCCGTCATTGGGCCACACCGCCGGGTCGGCAGGCCCTTGGGCGTTCGGCGCGGTGAACCTGTTGCCGCCGAGCAGCACGACCGGGATCTGATCGAGCACCCCGGACTGGAATTCGTTCCAGCCGGTCTTGCCCATCAGAAAAGCCTTGTTGACCTCGCGGCCCGAACCTGACATGAGCTGTGTCACACGGGGTTTGAACTCGCTCATCTGGCGTTCGCAGAACGCGTCGCCCCGGCACTGCGACGACGAGATCAGATCGTTGGCGTAGTCGGAGAGGTAGGACCCCTGCCAGGGTGTGCCGATGGTCGTCAGCGAGCGAACCTTGACCGGGCTGCTGGTGGTCGCCATCACCCGGATCGCCGCCCGCGAGTACAGCCCGCCCATCGAGTGGCCGACGAAGTCCACCTCGTTGACGCCCTTCTCGGTGTGCAGCCAGGCGACGAACCGGGCCAGATGCTCACCGGCGGTGTCGATGCTGCCGGTGGAGTTGACCGTCATGTTCTCCGGCAGCGTGACCGGACACACACCGAACGCCCCGAACCCGGTCTGGTCGACGACCTGCCCGCGGCCGGCCATCGCCGGTGCGGTGTACACCGTGTAGCTCTTGCCCAGCAGGTACTCGCGGATCGCGGTGAGCGAGTCGCCGGCCGCCAGGCCGGTGGCGCAGGCCTGGTCCGGGGAGGTGAACGGGGTGGTCGCGTCGCCCCCGGAGACGACCACCACGGCCTGGGCGGGGGAGCGCTTCTCCGGTCCGTCCGACCGCGAGCAGCCCATCACCACGGCCAGGATCACTGTCAACAGGGCGAGCATTCCGCGCATGACAGGATTGTTCCACCATGACCGCGCCCACGAGTCCCATTAGCGAGCCGCAACCCCGGGTGGTTTTCTCCGGAGTCCAGCCCACCTCCGACTCGCTGCACCTGGGCAACGCGCTCGGGGCGATCCGGCAGTGGGTGGATCTGCAGGACGATCACCGCACCTTTTTCTGCGTAGTCGATCTGCATGCGATCACCGTCCCGCAGGATCCCGCGGTCCTGCGCCGGCGAACCCTGCTCACCGCCGCGCAGTTCATCGCGCTGGGCATCGATCCGGCCCGCGCCACGATCTTCGTGCAGAGCCATGTTCCCGCCCACGCCGAATTGTCCTGGGTGCTCGGCTGTTTCACCGGTTTCGGCCAGGCGTCCCGGATGACCCAGTTCAAGGACAAGTCACTCAAGCAGGGTGCCGACTCCGCGACGGTGGGACTGTTCACCTACCCGGTGCTGCAGGCGGCCGATGTGCTGCTCTACGACACCAACCTGGTTCCGGTCGGCGAGGACCAGCGCCAGCACCTCGAACTCGCCCGTGACATCGCCCAGCGGTTCAACGGCCGCTTCCCCGATACGTTCGTGGTGCCGGACGTGCTCATCGGGCAGAGCGCGAAGATCTACGACCTGGCCGAGCCCACCGCCAAGATGAGCAAGTCGGCGGCCAGCGACGCGGGCCTGATCAACCTGCTCGACGATCCGGCGATCACCGCGAAGAAGATCCGCTCGGCGGTCACCGACAGTGGTCGCGAGATCCGCTTCGACGCCGACGACAAGCCCGGGGTGTCCAACCTGCTGGCCATCCAGTCCGCGGTGACCGGCAAGACCGTCGACTCGCTGGTGGACGGATACGCCGGTCGCGGCTACGGCGACCTCAAGGCCGACACCGCCGAGGCGGTGGTCGCCTACGTGACCCCGATCCAGCGGCGGGTGACCGAACTGCTCGCCGATCCGGCCGAGCTGCAGGCCGTCCTGGCCGGCGGCGCCGAGCGCGCGCGGGAGGTCTCGGCCGCCACGCTGGGCCGCGTTTACGAGCGGCTGGGGCTGCTGCCGACATGAGCGCCGGGCTTCTCGCCCGGCAGGCCTGGCTCGACCGTGTCGTTCGCGCCTACCGGCGCTACGACGCGGCCCGCGGCGACTTCTACGCCGCGGCGATCACGTACTTCTCGGTCTTTGCGCTGTTCCCGCTGCTGATGGTCGGCTTCGCCGTCGTCGGGTTCGTGCTGGCCGGCCGGCCCGATCTGCTGGCCGCCCTCGACTCTCGGGTCAAGTCGGCGGTCTCCGGCGACTTCGCCGGCCAGGTGCTCAGCCTGATGGACGCCGCGATCGCCTCACGCGCCTCGGTGGGGGTCATCGGACTGGCCACCGCGCTGTGGGCGGGGCTGAGTTGGATGTCGAATCTGCGCGAGGCACTATCCGCGATGTGGGGCATCACCGACGACTCGGCTGGCTGGTTGTCCCGGAAGGGCTCCGATCTGCTGGCCCTGGTGTCGGCGTTCGTGGCGATCCTGCTGACGCTGGGCCTGACCGCGCTGGCCGATCCGTCGGTGCCGGGTTTGCCGACACTGCTGCGGCCGCTGTCGCTGCTGGCGTCGGTTCTGGTGGCGTGGCTGATGTTCACCTGGATGATCGCCCGCCTGCCCCGGACACCGGTCGACATGCGCAGCGCTGCCCGAGCCGGTCTGCTGGCCGCCGTCGGCTTCGAGGTGTTCAAGCAACTGGGCTCGCTGTACCTGCGCCTGGTCATGCACGGACCGGCCGGGGTCACCTTCGGTCCGGTGCTGGGGCTGATGGTCTTCGCCTACGTGACCGCGCGGCTGATCCTGTTCGCCGCGGCGTGGGC
>VEQY01000084.1 GCA_018882965.1 Mycobacterium sp.
AGGAGGAAGCGCGCGGCCGAGGCGGCGGTGATCGACAGGCCGATCCCCCGCCCGTCGGGGCTGACCCGCAGCGGCCGCTCGGGACCCTCCACGATGTTCGGGAGGCGCACGGAGCTCCACTCGACCGTGCTCTCGCGCAGCCCGGCCTCCATTCGATTCTTGTCCTCGATGATGGGCCGCAGCCAGCGCACGAAGAGCGGGATGATGATGCGGTTGGCGAACCAGCCTCCGCTGCCACCGGCCCCGACGTTCGACATGCACACGATGCGCGGGACGCCATGCTGCTCCATCGCGGCAAGCGTGACCGCCACTGAGTCCGAGATAAGCGACGTCGGCGCCCCATCCCCCTTGCCGCCGATGCCCAGGCAGTGGATGACGGCGTGAGCGCCGCGAACACACTGCTCGACGTCGCTCGGCACCACGGGACTGCCACCGATCACGGTGAGTCGCGGATCGCTCAGCGGCACCCGGCGGGGATCGCGAACCAGCGCCGTGACCTCATGCCCGTCCTCGAGCGCCTGGGAGACCACAAGCCCGCCCGTGAGACCGGTGGCACCGAAGACGGCGAGCTTCATTCCGCCTCCACAGACACCCACGGGGCGAGCTCGACCCGCTGAAGTTTCCGCGTGCGCCCTGACAGCTCACTTGACCACGATATGTTCACAATGTGAACTTTACTCGGAGTGTTCACACTGTCAACATGGAGATATGACGGCCGCCAGGACCACCTACCACCACGGGGATCTGCGCAACGCCCTAGTGCTCACCGCTGTGCGCCTCATCGAACAGGACGGACTCGGCGAATTCAGCCTGCGGGGCACCGCCCGCGAGGTCGGGGTGTCGCCCAACGCCGCCTACCGCCACTTCGCCGACAAGTCTGCGCTGCTCAGCGCTGTCGCCCAGCACGGATTCGAGCAGCTCGCTCAGCGGATGCGTCGATCGATGAGCGCCACCCGCTCGGGGCGAAGCCCCGCCGATCTGGCGGTCGCCAAGTTCAAGGCCGTCGGGCGGGCCTATGTCGAATTCGCGTTGTCCCGCCCGGAGTTATTCGACGTGATGTTCGGCTGCAGTGGCATCCAGTCCGCGGCGCCGTCAGGGCTAACCGACGACGAGGCCGGTACGTACGCGCTGCTGGGCAGCGCCCTCGATGAACTAGTCGCACACGGTGTCCTCGACCCGGCCGGACGGCCCGGGGCCGAACTGAAGGCCTGGGTCACCGTCCACGGGTTCGCTCGGCTGTGCTTGGACGAGGCTATGCGCCTCCCCCCGGGTGTAACGCGTGCCGGTGCGTGCGAATCCCTGCTCGACTTCGCGGTGGCCGGTATCTGCCGGTAACTGGGGCTTATCGGTCAGTGACCGGCTGAGGTTCTTCCTCGCGGAGGAGTTCGCGCACCGACGGCCGCGTTCCGTAGGGGCGCAGCATGGCGCTGGCAGGCCGCGGTCGGACCTTGAGCGGCCACCAGAACCAGCGGCCCAGCAGCGCGGCGATCGACGGAGTCATGAAGGAGCGCACGATCAGAGTGTCGAAGATCAGACCGACCCCGATCGTGGTGCCGATCTGGGCGAGCACGAGCAGGTCGCCGAAGACGAAGCCGCACATGGTGAAGGCGAAGACCAGCCCGGCTGCGGTCACCACCGAGCCGGTGCCGGCCATGGTCCGGATCAGCCCGGTATTCAAGCCCGCACCGATCTC
Source organism: Mycobacterium sp. (assembly GCA_018882965.1). Lineage (GTDB taxonomy): Bacteria > Actinomycetota > Actinomycetes > Mycobacteriales > Mycobacteriaceae > Mycobacterium. The sequence goes on from VEQY01000084.1 coordinate 1,694, forward strand.
CTCTTTGAATCTGGCGATCACCAGGAGGTTGTAGTCCGATCCCACCGCCAGCAGGATGATAATCGCCAGCGCCAGCACGATCCAGTAAAGCTCGATGCCCAGCAGGTGCTGCCAGATCAGCACCGAGAGCCCGAAGGACGCACCCAGCGACAGCACAACTGTGCCCACGATTACCAGGGCGGCCACCAGGCTGCGGGTGATGAACATCATGATCAGCAGGATCAGACTGACCGCGGCGATCACCACGATCATCAGGTCGTATCTCGCGATGTCGCGGGCGTCCTTGTAGCCCGATGCGGTGCCGGCGATGTAGACGCTCGACCCGGCTAGTGGCGTGCCCTTGAGCGCCTCCTCCGCGGACTTGCGGATCGGGTCGATATGCGAAATGCCCTTCGGGGTGGCCGGGTCGGTGTCGTGGGTGATGATCATCCGCGCGGCCTTGCCGTCCGGGGAGAGGAAGAGCGTTAGTCCACGCTTGAACTCGGAGTTGTCGAACACCTCCGGCGGCACGTAGAAGGTGCTGTCATCCTTGGCCTCGTCGAACGCTTGCCCCATCGCATCGGCGTTCTTCAGCGCCTCGGCCGCCTGTTCCGCGAGTCCGGACTGGGTGGCGCGGTTGGTCTCGGCCAATTCCCTGTTGCGCTCCTGGATGGCGATCTGTTCGGGGATCAGCGCCAGCAGTTGGGGTTGGAGCGCGTTGAGCCGTTCAAGGCTCGCGGTGACCTCGTCGAATTGGCCGCTGAGGTAATCGACCCCGTCGAGGGCGTCGAAGAACGATCGGAACGTCGCGCAGACCGGAATGTCGAAGCAGTGCGGCTCCCAGTAGAAGTAGTTGCGGATCGGCCGGAAGAAGTCGTCGACGTTGGCGATCTTGTCGCGGAGATCCTTGATGGTCTCCGAGGTTTCCCGGAACGCCGTCACCTGCTCGTCGGTGGCCGCAGCGGCCTGCTGCTGCAGGTCGTACTGCTGCTGCAGCAGGGTGATCGAACGCGAGATCTCCGCGACCTGTTTGAGCAGGTCGTCGGCGCGCGCCTGCTGGAACGGCAGGTTCTGGATCTGTGCGGCGCTCTGTGCGCTCATCTGGAATCCGAGCGACGAGTGGTCCAGCGGAGTGCCCAACGGGCGGGTGATGGACTGCACCATGGCCACGCCGGGGGTGCGGAAGACCTCCTTCGCGACTCGTTCCAGCACGATCATGTTGGCCGGGGTGCGCAGATCCTTGTCGGTCTCGACCATGAGAACTTCGGGATTGAGCCGTGCCGCCGAGAAGTGCCGCTCAGCGGCGGCGTAACCCACCTTCGCCGGCGCCCAGTCGGGCTGGTAGCGGCGGGCGTCGTAGTTGGTCGAATAGCCCGGCAGGGCGAGCAGACCGATGAGTGCCACCGCGATGCTAGCGACCAGAACGGGGCCGGGCCAGCGGACGATGGCCGTACCGATCCGCCGCCAGCCGCGGGTGCGCATGGCACGTTTGGGGTCGAAAAGACCGATGGCGCTGCCCAAGACGATGACGGCGGGCGTCAGGGTCAGCGAGGCAGCCAGGGTGACCAGGACGCCGATGCCGGCCGGGATACCCAGGCTTTGGAAGTACGGCGTGCGGGTGAAGCGCAGACAGAAAATCGCGGCGGCGACCGTGAGGCCCGACCCGATGATCACCTTCGCGGTGCTGCGGTACATGACGTAGTACGCATCGAGGCGGTCGGTACCGTGCTGGCGCGCCTCCTGATAGCGGCCCAGTAGGAAGATCGCGTAGTCCGTCGCGGCGGCGACCGCGAGCAAGGTCAGCAGGTTCGTCGCGTATGTCGACAGCGGGATGATGCCGACGTCGCCGAGGAAGGCGACCACGCCGCGGGCGGCTGCCACCTGAATCGCGACCGCCACCAGCGCGAGCAGCGCGGTGGTGAGGGATCGGTAGACGATCAGCAGCATCACGAAGATCACGCCGAAGGTCAGCGCGGTGACCTTGATGTGGCCGCCCTCGCCGACGGAGAACTCGTCGGCGAACAGTGCCGCCGGGCCGCTGACGTAGGCCTTGATCCCGGGTGGCGCGGGGACGTCGGCGACGATATCGCGCACGGCCTCAACGGATTCGTTGGCCTGACTTCCCCCCATGTCCCCGGCCAGATAGACCTGGATGAGGGCGGCCTTACCGTCATTGCTCTGCGCTCCGGCGGCGGTCAGCGGATCGCCCCAGAAGTACTGCACGTGCTGGACGTGAGTGGTATCGGCGCGCATCGCGGCCACCAGAGCGTCGCCGTAGCGGTGGGCCTCGTCGCCGAGCGGCTGGTCGCCCTCGAGCACGAGGGTGACCAGGCTGTCGGTGTCGTACTCGCCGAACACCTGACCCACCCGCTTGCTGGCGATCAGTGACGGGGCATCGGGGGCGTTGGCCGCCACGTTGTGGATCCGGCCGACCTCCTCCAGCGGCGGAACCAGCGCGTTGCTCGACGCGGCCAGCGCAAGCCAGAAGATCGCGATCGGTATCGCCAGCCGCCGGACCCACCGCGCGACGCGACCCTGGTCGCCGTGCGTGCTCATCGGGGCCGCCTCATCCGGACTTGTCCAGACAGAACACATACGCCGACGTCCCGTCGGAGGTTCGTTCGACCTTCACCACCCCGTCGACGGTGATCCGGCAACCCAGCGTGTAGCCGGTGCCCTGGGCCTGCAGGTTGAGCAGCACCGCGGGGGTGGTCGTCGAGTCGTTGTAGGACCAGGGCAGGGGTGCGTTGTCCACCCGTTGAGGCCGGGCGTTGACGTCGATGTAGGTGATCGTGGCGGTCGCTCCCTGCTCCCCGAACACCTCCAGGATGACGCGCTTGGGGTTGAACGGCACGATCTGATCGGCGGCCATGCCTTGCGTGCCTGTCTTGTCCTGCGATCCGAAGGCTCCCTGCAGTCGATAGACCGCGAACGCGGCGACGCCGACGATCACGATCGTGACGAGAACCAGCCAGTGTCGGCCCGCAAGACGACCGATCACGGCGCGGCTTCCGGCGAAATGGCCATGTCATCGATGGTGCTCGGCTCCACGGCCCTTCCTGTCCCACCACGTCGTGACCGGTCGGCGAGCGACCTGAGAAATGCTGACCACGATGTATCCGAGTTATAAAGGTAACCTAAGCGAATCATCGGCGTCGCGGGTCGTGATCACAGCCGGAGGTCATGATTTTCGCCCGGCCCGGGTTCTTCCCACCGCGGGCGATCGCCATCCGGGTTTCTGGATCGGCGTCCACCGGCAGATCCGAAGTGCTCGCCAGGCCGTCCCCGATGTCGTCAGCCGACACGACGCACTCTTTTCGCGACAGCCCAGACAGGTCCGGCCGCGACGGCGGTGAACGGAGTGCTGACCGGAAAATCGTCTGTGCTGGAATGTAACTCGATGCTGCGGGTGATTGTCGCCAAGGCAATCGTCGCCTCAAGCATGGCGAAGTGATCACCGATGCAGGAGCGCGGTCCACCCCCGAACGGAAGGTATTGCCAACGGTCGCGGACTGCCGTGTTCTGCGGATCGAATCGGCCGGGATCGAATTCCAGCGGCCTGTCCCAGAGGGTGGGATCTCGGTGCAGGGCGCTGATACCGACCACCAGTTCCGTTCCGGCTTCGACGCGGTACCCGCCGACCTGGATATCTCGCAGCGCGGTCCGGGTGACTACCGGCGCTGGTGGACACAGTCGCAGTGCCTCGTTGAGCACCGCGACCGTGTAGCGCAGGTGTGGCACGTCACCTGGGGTGAGGGCGCGATCACCGAAGGCGGTGACCTCGGCGCGCACCCGGTCCTGGATCTCCCGGTGGTGACCGAGAGCCCACAGCGCATAGCTCAGCGTGGTCGACGTGGTGTCGTGCCCGGCGATCAGGAAGATCACCAGTTCGCCGCTGATCTCGGCGTCGGACAACTCTCGGCCAGTCTCGGGATCTTTGGCGGCGATGAGTGCTTGGACCAGTGGTGCGTCGCGGTCGGGGTCGGCACGGCATGCCTGCAGGATCTGCCCGGCGAGCCGGTGCAGGGATGCACTGGCGGCGCGGGCGCGCCGCCGGGCCGGCGTCGGCAGCCATCGCGGGGCGCGGAAGGGATTGGCGCCGCGATCGGCGATGTAGTACGAGACCGCCCGCACCGGTTCGGCCACAGCGTCGGTGTGGGACTCCAGATCCAGACCGAGCACCGATCGGCCGAGGGCTCCCAGCGTCACCCGTCGGGCCTCGGCGTCCAGATCGATCCGCCCGCCGTCGGGCCAGCGCCTTGCGACCGAGTCGGCGACTTCGGCCATGTGCTCCGCGAAGCGGTGGACGTGTTGTTTGGTGAAGATCGGCTGTAGCACCCGCCGGCGCGGCAGCCACTGCGGGTAGCGCATGTCGAACAGGTTGGGCCCCAGCAGATTACGCATCTCGTCGTGAACAGAGGTGCGTTCAAGGTACTCGGGAGTGTGACTGAGGACGTCGCGGGCGGCCTCGGGTGACGTTGCGACGACGACCTTCGGCGCCAACGACGGGGGGCCGAGATGAAGCAGGGTCACCGGTCCGCCGGCGTCACGCAGAATCTCCGGTCCGGTGTGGAAGGCCCGGATCACCGACAGTTGCCGCCGCAACGGAAGAGGGTTGCGCGGCGGCGGTGGCAACTCGCCGACCGAGGCGGTCCCATTGCTTCGCGGCATCGTCCTCCTGGGTCCTGCGCGCTGACTGTGCCCTGGTCGTAGTCAAGAACTTTCTTGATGGAAAGTCAAGAAGTTGCCGATCCGGGCGCCTACCAGGCGATAATCTGATGTCGTGCCCCCCAACCGGCGCAGCATTCCGCGTGAGGACCGCTTGGAGGCGGTCGTCGTGGCCGCGCGGCAACGCTTCGAAACCTACGGCTACAAGGGCACCAGCGTCGCTGACATCGCCGGCGATGTCGGTGTGAACGCCGGGTCGGTCCACTGGTATTTCCCGAGCAAGGACGACCTGTTCGCTGCGGTGTTGACTCGGATCTCCGAGGAGTCCAGAGACTCGGTCGACGCAGCCCTGGCGACTGGGGCCACCCCGATGGATGCGCTGGTGGGTTTCCTGGCCTCTGCCGAGGTGTACCGCGGCATGCATATCGACGCACATGACCGGGTCGGCGAGAGCGAGTCCGTCGCGAGGGTGCATGAGGAGTTCCATGCTTGGCTCGACGACCTTCTGCTCGCCGTCGTAACCCCCCGACTAAGTGACGGCACCGACGTCAGCTTGATCGCCGACACCGCGCACATCATGTTCGAAGGACTGCTGGGCAGCGCGATCCCGCGCGACCGGCCCTTCGCGGAGATCGTGCGGTTCCTCATCGACATGCTCGTCGCGGCCGCCCCACAAACCCAGCGGCGCAGGGCCCGTCGTGGGAAAGCCACTGCGGCACGGCCCGATGCGTGAGATTCGATTGACGGAGCCTCGGCTCGGTGGGGACCGCTAGATCCGCTCTAGAATAGTGCCGGTCGACAACGCCCCACCGGCGCACATCGTGACCAGTGCGGTGCTCTGGTCGGTGCGCTCAAGTTCGTGCAGCGCGGTGGTGATCAGCCTGCTGCCGGTGCTGCCGACGGGGTGTCCCAGCGCGATCGCGCCGCCGTTGACGTTGACCCTATCCATATCGGCGTTGTGCACCTGCGCCCATGACAGCACCACCGAAGCAAAGGCCTCGTTGATCTCGACGAGGTCGATATCGCCCAGTTTCATGCCGGCTTTGGCCAGCACTCGCTCGGTGGACTGGACCGGGCCGTCGAGATGGTAGTAGGGCTCAGATCCGACCAACGCCTGCGCCACGATGCGGGCACGCGGCGTCAGCCCGAGCGCGCGCGCCCTGTCCTCGTCCATCCACAGCACCGCCGCCGCACCGTCGGAGATCTGCGAGGAGGTGCCGGCGGTGTGCAATCCCCCCTCCAGCACCGGCTTGAGCCCGGCCAGGCCCTCGGCTGTGGTGTCGCGCAGACCCTGGTCGCGGCTGACCACGACGCGTCCCTCCTCGGTATGGACACCGATGGGAGAGATCTCCCGGTCGAAGCGCAGCTCGTCCCACGCCAGCTTGGCTTTCTGCTGGGACAGCAGCCCCCAGTGGTCCAGGTCGGCGCGGGTGATACCGCGCCGCTTGGCGATCCGTTCGGCGGCGGTGAACTGGTCGGGCATGTCGATGTCCCACGACTCGGCGCGGATCGCCGACCGGTCCGGACCGGCGTTAGCGCCCAGACCCACCCGGCTCATCGCCTCGATCCCGCAGGCGATGCCGACGTCGATCGCGCCCGCCGCGATCAGCCCTGCCACCAGATGGTTCGCCTGCTGGGCACTGCCGCACTGGCAGTCCACCGTGGTGGCGCCGACCTGCTCGGGAAGCCCGGCGGTCAGCCAGGCCACCCGGGTGACGTTGTTGGACTGCTCGCCGTACTGGGTGACGCAGCCACCGATGACCTGCTCGACATCTGCGGCGTCGATGCCTGCCTTGTCGACTAACGCCTTCTGGACCGTCCCGAGCAACTCGGTCGCGTGCAGTCCGGATAGCCAGCCGTTGCGCTTGCCGATCGGGCTTCGGGTGGCCTCGACGATGACGGGTTTGCCCATCCGGTCAGGCTAGAACACGTTTCAGTACCCTGACAAGCAACGATGCTCCAGAGCCTTTTGCCCGGGGTGGAGCCGTGTTTTACTGGCAATAAGACCTACTAGAACACGTTGTAAACCGACATAGCGTACTGAGGAGCCCGCAACCATGCCGAGCCCCAACCTGCCCCCGGGTTTCGACTTCCTGGATCCCGATGTGTGCGTCAAGGGCCTGCCTATCGACGAGCTGGCTCAGTTGCGCCGGGTCGCCCCGGTCTGGTGGTGCGAGCAGCGCATCGGCAAGGGCGGTTTCAACGACGGCGGGTACTGGGTGGTGACCAAGCACCGTGACGTCAAGGAGGTGTCCCGGCGCAGCGACATCTACGCCAGCGGCCCGAACACCGCCCTGCCGCAGTTCGCCGACGACATGACTCGTGAGGACATCGACATGCAGCGGGTGATCCTGCTGAACATGGACGGCGCGCATCACGACCGGTTACGCCGGATCATCGCCCGCGGTTTCACCCCGCGCGCCGTGGAGCGACTTCGCGACGAACTCAGTCAGCGGGCGGAAACCATCGTGAAGACCGCCGCCGCCCAGGGCCACGGGGACTTCGTCGAGCAGGTCGCCTGTGAGTTGCCGTTGCAGGCCATCGCCGGTCTGCTCGGGGTTCCGCAGGAGGACCGGGAAAAGCTGTTCCGCTGGTCCAACGAGATGACCGGTAACGAGGACCCCGAGTTCGCGCACGTTGACGGCAAGGCGTCGTCGCTGGAGGTGCTGTCCTACGCGATGCAGATGGCCGCCCTCAAGGCCAAGGAGCCGGGCGAGGACATCGTCACGGCGTTGATCAACGCCGACATCGACGGCGAGAAACTCGCCGACGACGAATTCGCCTTCTTCGTGCTCATGCTTGCGGTCGCAGGAAACGAGACCACGCGGAATTCGATCACTCACGGCATGATCGCCTTCGCCGGCAATCCTGACCAGTGGGAGCTCTACAAGAGGGAACGCCCGGCGACCGCCGCCGACGAGATCGTCAGATGGGCGACCCCGGTGACGGCCTTCCAGCGCACCGCGGTGAAGGACACCGAACTGTCCGGTGTGAAGATCAAAGAGGGCCAGCGGGTGGTCATGTTCTACCGGTCGGCGAACTTCGACGAAGAGGTGTTCGACAACCCGAACACGTTCAACATCCTCCGCGACCCCAACCCGCATGTCGGATTCGGCGGAACCGGTGCGCACTTCTGCATCGGCGCCAACCTCGCCCGGATGACGATCAACCTGATCTTCAACGGCGTCGCCGACCACATGCCCGATCTTTCCTCCCTGGGTGACCCGGAACGGCTGCGGTCGGGGTGGCTCAACGGCATCAAACACTGGCAGGTGGACTACACCGGCTCGGCGACGCAAGCGCACTGATCCGAGGAGACTGAGGAGATACAGTGGACTTCACGCCGGAGCCGGCGCAGCAAGCTGTCGCCGACGTCGTCAACTCGGTCCTTGAACGCGAGAACAGCTGGGCGGCACTGGTTTCCGGCGGAGTGCTCGGACTAGGCGTGCCGGAACGGCTGGGCGGCGACGGTGTCGGGCTGCCTGAACTCGCCACCGCGCTGACTGAGATCGGCCGGCACGGGCTGGTGTCACCGGCAGTAGCCACCCTCGGGTTCGGTGTGATCCCGCTGCTGGAGATGGCTGCTGAGGCGCAGCAGGACCGCTACCTGGAGGGCGTCGGCAAGGGTTCGGTCCTCACCGCGGCGCTGAACGAACCCGGCGCCGCGCTGCCGGAGTTGCCGGTGGCCCGGCTGACTGACGGTCGGCTCAACGGCGTCAAGGTTGCGGTCGCCCACGCGGCCCAAGCCGACTGGATGCTGGTGAGCACGGATTCGGGTGTCGCGGTGGTTTCGCCGGCGGCGGAGGGCGTTCGGCTCACCGCGACCCCGACGTCGGCCGGCGGCGAGGAGTTCGCCGTCGAGTTCTCGGGCGCTCCGGTCGACGCCGTCCTTGAGGGTGCCGAAGTCCACCGTCTCAATCAGCTCGCGGTGGCCGCGGTCGGCGCCTATGCAGCCGGTCTGGTCGCCGGAGCAGTACGGCTCACCGCTGACTACGTGGCAAACCGCCACCAGTTCGGCCGGCCCCTCTCGACGTTCCAGACCGTCGCGGCGCAACTGGCCGAGGTGTACATCGCCGCCCGTACTCTCAGCCTGGCGTCCGCCTCGGTGATCTGGCGGCTCGCCGAGGGCCGCGACGCCGACGAGGACATCGACGTGATGGCGTTCTGGCTGACATCGA